>CAZCEW010000017.1:0-34950 GCA_964497775.1 uncultured Rhodobacterales bacterium | reverse complement strand
TCGGCAATGACGAGGTCTATATCGAGAAATATCTCGGCACGCCGCGCCATATCGAGATCCAGGTCTTTGGCGACGGCAAAGGCCGCGCCGTCCATCTGGGAGAGCGCGATTGCTCTCTCCAACGCCGCCACCAAAAAGTGTTTGAGGAAGCCCCTGGGCCTTCAATCGATGCCGCCACCCGCGCGAAAATCGGCAAAACCTGCGCCGATGCTGTGGCCTCGATCAATTATGCCGGCGCGGGTACGATTGAATTCTTGTATGAGAATGGCGAGTTCTACTTCATCGAGATGAACACCCGCCTGCAAGTCGAACACCCTGTGACCGAGGCCGTGTTCGGCGTCGATCTGGTGGCCGAGCAAATCCGCGTCGCGGCGGGGCTTGAGATGTCATTCAAGCAAGAGAATTTGCAGGTCAACGGCCATGCTATCGAAGTGCGTATCAACGCAGAGAAGCTGCCGAATTTCAGCCCCTGCCCCGGAAAAATTACGCAATATCATGCCCCTGGGGGTCTGGGCGTGCGGATGGATTCAGCGCTTTATGACGGCTATTCGATCCCGCCTTACTATGACAGCCTGATCGGCAAACTGATCGTGCATGCGCCTGATCGTCCTGCGGCCCTCGCGCGCTTGCACCGCGCTCTGGGCGAGTTGATCGTCGACGGCATCGACACGACCAGCCCGCTTTTTGATGCGCTTTTGGCTGAGAAAGCAGTGCAAACCGGCGACTATAATATCCACTGGCTCGAACAATGGCTTGAGGCCAATACCCCCGCTTGAGTTGTTTTCACCCGCCCAATCGGCGACACTGCCACAATGCGCGATGAACTTAGCCCCTCTCTCAGCTCTGATCTGATCCTGAACGCCTATGCGCGCGGGATCTTTCCAATGTCCGAGGGGCGCGAGGATGAAGGGCTGTTTTGGGTCGATCCCGAGCAGCGCGGCATTTTCCCGCTGGATAATTTCCGTATCTCGCGATCCTTGGCCAAACTGATCCGCAAAGAGCCCTATCAGATCAAGATCGACCATGATTTCGCAGGTGTGATCGAAGGCTGTGCCGACCGCTCAGAGACTTGGATCAACGACGAGATTTTCGCGATCTATCTTGATCTTTTCGCCAAAGGCCATGCTCATTCCGTTGAGGTGTGGGACGAAGGCGTGTTGATCGGAGGTGTCTACGGCGTCACCTTGCGCGGGGCGTTTTTTGGCGAAAGCATGTTTTCGCGCCGCCCCAATGCGTCGAAAATCGCGCTGGCCTATCTGATTGCGCGCCTCAACGCAGGCGGGTTTACGCTATTTGATACGCAGTTTTTGACCGATCATCTGGCCTCGCTTGGCGCGATTGAGATTACCCGCGCGAGTTACCACCAAGCCCTTCGGGCCGCATTAGCGGTCGAGGCGAACTTTCTCCGGCAATCACAGCAGGTGTCCGGCGATCAAGTTTGCACCCAATTGCCCAGACGTCGAAACGTGGATGATCAAGCGCCATAAGCGCAGGGCTCGACGCGATCATCCAGCCTTCAAATACCGACGCATCCTTAGCGGTCTCCGAGATCGCCAGATGCACATACGCATCGCCACTTGGGTTGCCCTTGGGGTAGCGGCAATCCAGCAATTCGATCGTCAGGTAGCCAAATTCCTGTGGCTCGCCCACCGTCAGGGTCAGATCACGGCTGACACCTTGCAGCTTATCAAGCCCGCGCAACACCGCGATCTCGGCTGAAGACGCCTCTTGCCGGGTTTCACTGGTGATGTTCTTGCGAATTGGCCCCGTTGGCGTCAGGCGAATAACGCCGCTATCGCCTTGGATGGTTTGAGCCGCCGCAGGCATTGGCACGGCAAGCAACGCTGCAGCCAAAAGCGCGGGCTTCATTCCTCGTTCCCGGCCACAAATTTCATCAGCAATGTGATCAAACTAACTGAGCTTTGCGTATCTTCGATCTCTCCGCCTGGATCAAGGTTGAAAGGCGAGCCACCGGGGATGATTTCGACGAAATTGCCGCCCAACAAACCCTCGGATGCGATAGAAATCGCGCTGTCATCAGGCACTACGATCTTGTCAGCCACCGAGAATGTCGCATCCGCACGGAATGTTTCGGGGTTTAGGCTGAGCGCTGTGACCGTGCCCACTTTCACACCCGCCATGCGCACATCAGTGCCGATTTTCACGCCCTCGACAGAGCGAAAGCTGGCCGTCAGATCATATCCCGCACCGCTTGAGCCCGTAAGGCTGGTGGCACTTGTGGCAAAGATCAAAAAGCCCACGGCCACCGCCAATACGCCAGTACCGACCAGAACTTCTGTGGTGTTCTCCGACATAACTGCCCCCTTAGATGCAGGCTATTTGGGCGACCACGCCTCGTAATCGGTGCGCGCCACCGGATTTGTGCGCCGTAAGGATCCCGCAGGCACGTAAGCCTCGGCCGTGCCGGTCAGGTTTGGTTGATGCGGCTTTTGCCAAGATTTGCGCGGCACTGGCGCCTCGGTCGGAGGCTCATCCCATGTGTGGTGCAGCCAACCATGCCAATCGGGGCTCACGCGCGAGGCCTCGGCCTCACCGTTGAAGATAACCCAGCGGCGCTTGCCGTCACGGGTTTGGTAAAACACATTGCCCGCCTCATCTTCGCCGACACGCTTGCCTTTTCGCCAGGTCCAGAACTGCGTGTTCAGGGTCTGGCCGTTCCACCAAGTCACGGCTCGAAGAAGAGTTCTTAGAATGCCCATATCGGCCTCCGATTATTTGGCTCAGATATGCCTCAAAGGGGCGGGAAGGTCCAGTATCAAGCGTGCGTCTAACTCGCCGACGCTTCCGCTTCCGGCTTGGCTTCCGCATAGATCATCAATGGTTTTGCCTCGCGGCTGACCGCTTCGGCGTTGACCACGACCTCATCGACATTTTCAAGCGCTGGCAGATCGAACATCGTATCTAGCAAGATGTCTTCCAAGATCGAGCGTAGGCCCCGCGCGCCTGTTTTGCGTTGAATGGCACGTTTTGCAATCGCCACAAGCGCGTCATCGGTGAAGGACAGCTTGGCTTCTTCCAGTTCGAACAAGCGTTGGTACTGCTTGACCAGCGCGTTTTTCGGCTTGGTCAGGATCGTCACCAGCGCATCTTCGTCGAGATCTTCCAGCGTCGCAATCACCGGCAAACGGCCAACAAATTCGGGGATTAGGCCGAACTTCAGCAGATCTTCCGGCTCCAGCTCTTTGAACAACTCGCCGATGCCTTTGTCGTTTTCTTCACGCACTTCCGCGCCAAAGCCCATCGCCGAGCCCTTGCCACGTTGCGAGATTATCTTATCGAGCCCTGCAAAGGCACCGCCGCAGATAAACAGAATATTCGTCGTATCAACTTGCAAGAATTCCTGCTGCGGATGCTTGCGACCACCTTGAGGCGGAACGGACGCGACCGTGCCTTCCATGATCTTCAGCAAAGCCTGCTGCACACCTTCGCCCGACACGTCGCGGGTGATCGACGGGTTGTCAGACTTGCGCGTGATCTTGTCGACCTCGTCAATATAGACGATGCCGCGTTGCGCACGTTCCACGTTATATTCAGACGCCTGCAGCAGTTTGAGGATGATGTTCTCGACATCTTCGCCGACATAACCAGCCTCGGTCAAAGTCGTGGCATCGGCCATTGTGAATGGCACATCCAAAATCCGCGCCAGCGTTTGCGCCAGAAGCGTCTTACCGCAGCCCGTCGGGCCGATCAGCATGATGTTGGATTTCGCCAGTTCAATCTCGGAATTCTTTCCGGCGTGGTTGAGCCGCTTATAGTGGTTATGAACCGCCACAGACAGAACCCGCTTCGCGTGGCCTTGGCCGATCACATAGTCGTCCAGAACTTCGCAAATCTCTTGCGGTGTTGGCACGCCATCGGCAGCTTTCAGACCAGCGGTCTTGGTCTCCTCGCGAATGATATCCATGCACAGCTCGACACATTCGTCGCAGATGAATACGGTCGGGCCCGCAATTAGCTTGCGCACCTCATGCTGAGATTTACCGCAAAACGAGCAATACAGCGTGTTTTTGCTGTCACCAGAACTATTCGCCATCACACCACCTCTTTTGCGGTCGTTTTATCGCAATCGCCCGCGCAGGGGGTCAATTCACATTGGTCATTCACAGGTTAGGCCAGCCATTTTCGGGGCACAATGTAAAAAACGCAAAATTGAGCGCGCTGTGACCCAAGATCACGCGCGCCCAACCTCATCATTCTTCGTCCGTCTTGGCACGGTTCTCGACGATCTCGTCAATATGGCCCCATTCCAGAGCTTCTTCCGGCGACATGAAATTGTCCCGCTCCAGCGCTTTTTCGATGGCTTTCACGGTTTGACCAGTGTGTTTGGCGTATATTTCATTGAGCTTTTGCTTCAATTTCGCGGTCTCTTCGGCATGGATCATGATATCCGTCGCCTGCCCCTGATAGCCGCCTGAAGGCTGGTGCACCATGATGCGCGCATTGGGCAGCGAGAAGCGCATGCCCTTCTCGCCCGCGACCGCCAAAAGCGAGCCGGCAGAAGCCGCCTGACCCACAATAAGCGTGGACACTTTGGGGCGAATATACTGCATTGTATCGTAAATCGACAAACCGGCGGTTACGACCCCGCCAGGAGAGTTGATATACATCGAAATTTCTTTGTTCGGGTTCTCAGCCTCCAGATGCAAAAGCTGCGCCACGATCAGCTGGCTCATCCCGTCATGGATAGGGCCGTTGAGAAAGATGATACGCTCCTTGAGAAGGCGCGAAAAAATGTCATAGGCCCGTTCACCACGGCTGGTCTGTTCGACCACCATCGGTACGAGGTTCATATAGGTGTCGATTGGATCTTGCATGGCCTGCCTGCCTTTAGTTGTGAATGCGTCCTTAGACGTAATTTATGAAGGGGACGTTAGTGTCGGAAGAATCCGGCTGCAAGGCCAGCAAGAGCGGTTTTTGCGAAACCCTGCGCAAGCGCGACAAATGGGGCGTACTTAGTGCGTTTCAAGGCCCGCATTGGTCTGATATGTTTTAATCCGCAAAATTTCAGTTAAAACGCGCCTATACGTTCAGCGAGGCCTTGAAATCATGCCACAGACTCTCCGCCAAATCGCACTCGATCTGTTCCAAGCGGCCATCGATGCCGCTGATCCCGCGCGTGCGTTGCGCCGCCAGTTTGCAGGCACAAGGCTCACAGCGTCTGAGGGCGGCGATTTGATCGTCATTGCCGTGGGCAAAGCCGCCTGCCCGATGTTGGCTGAAACATTGGCCCATATTGACCCGTCCGTGCCACTTCGCGCTTTGGGCGTTACCAACCCAGAGAACCTCGCGCCCATCGACCGCGCACTGGTCCTGCCCGCTGGCCACCCGGTGCCCAATGAGGATGGGCTGATCGCCTCGCAAGCCGTCATAGATCTGCTCGCCACGACAACACCTAAGACCCGCGTGATTGCTCTGATTTCTGGCGGCGGCTCTGCACTTCTGCCTGCGCCCAGCGCCGGTGTCAGCCTTGCCGACAAGGCCCGCGTCAGTGAGATCCTGCTGGGCACGGGCTGCGACATTGAGCAGATGAACCATATTCGCCAACAGCTCTCCCAGCTCAAAGGCGGAGGGTTCTTGCGTCACGCTGCTCCGGCGCAGGTCGAAAGCTACATCCTGTCTGACGTCGTTGGCGACGATCTGCGTGTCATCGCCAGCGGGCCGACCGTGGCGCCAATTGGCACGACAGCCTCTGCCCGCGCGCTTCTGAGCGAGCTTGGGGTTTGGGACGAGATGCCCAGCGCGGTGCAAACTGTGCTCTCGCAAGACAGCACGCCTGCCCCTTTGCCTGCTGCTCAGAACACATTGATCTGCTCCAACCGTCAAAGCCTTGAGGCTATGAAGGCGGCTTGCACAGGGTTTCACGCCCAGATCATCAATGACCGGCTGGAGGGCAATGTCGCCGATGTCGCTCCGATGTTGGTCGAGATCGCGGCTCAAGCCCCGCGAGGGGAACCCATCGCCTTGATCTTCGGCGGCGAGACCACAGTGACGCTGACAGGCGGTGGCCGAGGCGGACGCAATCAGGATCTTGCCTTGCGCTTTGCGCATCTTGCACGCGATCTGCCGGGCGAATGGGTGTTCTTGAGTGGCGGCACCGATGGCCGCGATGGGCCGACGGATGCGGCAGGTGGCCTTGTCGATGATCAGACAACTTCAAGACTGGCGACTAAAGGTCTGAACCCGCAAGATTTCCTCGACAACAATGACAGCTACGCGGCGCTGCAAGCGGCAGATGATTTGATCATCACGGGCGGCACTGGGACCAATGTCGCTGACGTGCAAGTCTTCTTGCGAGGCTGAGCGCGCGACCTTCGCGCTGTACACCTCCCGAGCCACCCCCTAGCCTCGCCTCTATGAGCGACACGTCCATCCTCGACAGCCGCTATTCGTGGACCCGGCTGGTGATCACCTTGGCCATAGCCGTGGTGGGCAATGTCGGCATCTGGGCGATCATTGTGATCATGCCCGCCGTGCAAGCAGAGTTTGCCATCGACCGCGCCGATGCGTCGCTGCCCTTTGCCGTCACAATGATCGGCTTCGCTTTGGGCAATTTCGCCATCGGGCGCGCCGTTGATCGCTTTGGCGTCACGCCGTCACTTATTGCCGCCACTTTGGTCTTGGCGCTCAGCTACGCGGCAGCCGCGCTGGTGGGCTCGGTCATTGGCCTGACCAGCTTGCAATTTCTAATAGGGTTCGCGACAGCCGTGTGCTTTGCGCCCCTGATCGCCGATATCTCGCATTGGTTTGATCGTCGTCGCGGCATTGCCGTCGCTATTGTGGCCAGCGGCAATTATCTGTCCGGCGCGATCTGGCCCTTGGTGCTTGCGGGCATCCTCCAAGATCAAGGCTGGCGCACGGCTTACCTGATCATCGCGGCCACTTGCGTGGTGACGATCTTGCCGCTCGCCCTATGCCTCAGACGTAGCCTGCCCCAATCGGCTGCCGCTCATTCCGAGGCGCAAGCCGCCCGAAGACGCAGCCGCTTGCCCTTCTCTAGCCGGACGCTTTTGATTTTGCTTGGCCTCGCGGGCATCGGATGCTGTGTGGCGATGTCGATGCCGCAGGTCCATATCGTGTCTTATTGCGTCGATCTGGGCTACGGCCCTGCGGTGGGTGCCGAAATGCTGTCGCTGATGCTGTTCGGAGGCGTCGTTTCGCGCCTCATCTCAGGCGCATTGGCCGACCGTCTGGGCGGCATCATCACGGTGCTCATCGGATCAGCTTTACAATGTATCGCATTGTTTTTGTATCTTCCTGCGGGCTCGATGGTGTCGCTTTATCTGGTCAGCGCGGTGTTCGGGCTGGCGCAAGGTGGCATCGTGCCCAGCTATGCGGTGATCGTGCGCGAATACCTGCCTGCGCGCGAAGCAGGCGAGAAAGTCGGCTTCGTCATCATGACCACGATCTTCGGCATGGCGATTGGCGGCTGGATGTCGGGCTGGATCTACGACATGACGGGGAGCTACCAATTGGCTTTCATCAACGGCATCGGCTGGAACT
The DNA here is from genome assembly GCA_964497775.1 of uncultured Rhodobacterales bacterium. Taxonomy (GTDB): domain Bacteria; phylum Pseudomonadota; class Alphaproteobacteria; order Rhodobacterales; family Rhodobacteraceae; genus Litoreibacter. Next base: position 27,429 of record CAZCEW010000017.1, on the reverse strand, counting down.
TCCTCAATATCGCGATCATGGCGCTACTCTTGTGGCGCGCGCGGGCGGGCCGAATGCAACCCGCCTGAAGAGCTCGCATTTCTCGACTTCGCGGCGCAGGCCACGGGCGGGCTGTTCCTCTTCACCAAAAGCCACTGCTCCGCGCCCAAATCCAAGACCCAACCACAGATCGTGACATGTATCGAGCGCCCCAAGTCGCCCCTTTGGCGGAGATATCGACACAATCAAGCAATGTTGAAAGAGATTGTTTACGAGGTATGGCGCGCATCTCACTGGTTTCTAAGGCCTGTGACCTCTGCGAGGCAATTTGTGTTAACTTCCCCCTTTTCCGTTGCGGTCCAATTGGCTACATTGCGCGGAGTTAAGTTGTGAGTGCTGCTGTATTGGCTGAAACGCCGATCAAGTTTGGTGGGATACACATGTCCAAAGAGTCACGATCAGGAGCGTCTGGTAAGGACGATCTCCCCGCAGATGTTCAGGGTGCCCTGACATCGATGGACTGGGAGTCCCGTCTCGCAGAGGCGAGGCGCAAGCGTGCTGAACTGCTCAAGGATGCGCCACAAGACCCAACGGACGAGATTTTCAGCGGCAAGAAGGGCCCCAAACCCATCTTCAGCGATGATGTGGTCCCTGATCAAGATGATGCGTTCTGGACCGACGGCGCCAGCGAAGACGGCGAGCCTTCTGCAGCCGCGCCGAGCGCGGGTGGCGGGGTCGTATATAAAACCGGCCATAACAAATCTGACAAGATCGCCAGCAGTGCTGACGACCTAAAGCGCACGCCGCCGAAACCAAGGCAGGCCGCAAAGAAGGGCGTGGCCGCCACGCCAAAACCTGCGGCCAAAGCAAAGCCCGAGACGACGGCGAAACCTGCGGCCAAATTGGACGCCACTGCCAAGACACCGCCTTCGAAAAGCCCAAAGCCGCGCAGGTCTGAGCCGCGCAATGCTGAGACCGCAGTCATCGGTGCGGCCCTCAAAGGCAAGACCTCAAAACCCGAAACGAAACCCGAAGCAGTCGTGGCGCCAGAAATCGCTGCAGCTGACCTCTCTGAGCTGCGGGAGCCTTCGAAGAGCCGCCGTGCCGCGTTTGTGGTCCCGGTTGTGGCCGCATTGTCTTTTGGTGTGGGAATCGGAGTGATGGCCGGCGCCGGATGGTTTAACAAACCCGCGACGCCGCAAATCGCAAGCGCGTCGCAACCTCAAGATGCAGCCACAGATCAAACGATTGCAGCTGCCACGGTGCCTGCAATCACGCCAGACAACAGCGGCAGCGGCGAAACCTCACCTGAGGCCCTCGCATTTGAAACAGCGGCACTCGCACTCCCTGAGACCGGAAGCGCTCCGAGCGTTGCGGCGCCAGTCGAGGCCGGACCGACGCTGAGCGCACCCATCCTGCCAAGCGCGATTGAAGAGAAGATTTCAGAGCCACTGACACCGCAGTCGCCTGACACCATCATTGATCCCGACAACATCACAGATCTGGCCACAGGTCCCGCAGTGTCGCCCGCGCCTTTGCCGCGGCCGGTGCCTGTCGAAGTCGCCTCCGCTGCACCTGACGCACTGACAACCCCGCTCGCTGATCCGGCGGTCAGCAATATTGCGCTTGCTGCCTCGCAGCGCCCTGCCAAACGCCCTGTTCTCAGTGTGATGGACCTGCCCAGCACGGCACCTGCGCAAACCCTCGTCGTGCAGCGCAGCGCGCCCAAAGCGCTGCCGGTTCCGTCCGAAATCCGCGCCGCACTCCGCGCGCCAACTCCGGGCCCTGAAACGAGCAAAGTAAGCATGCAATCTATTCGCACTGTCACGCCTATGACTGCGCCTAGCAATTTGCGTACATTTGCCCCGGCAAGGCTCGCCCTGCCCGCGACACCCGCGCCGCTCAAAGCGATCGCGATGACAAAGACGGCACCTATCCTCAGCTCTGCACCTTTGAGCAACACGCCCGAGCTTACGGCCAAGATCATAGCGCCCTTTGCTGCCCCGTCAGATGCGCCGCTAGGCCTTGCAGCAATCAGTCCTGAAAGCCTGCCGGCGCTAGAGAACACGACGTTTGAAAAGCCCCAGACCTTGGCCGCCACTCTGGGCTACGGCCCTGGCTCGGAGGCCCCGCTGACTGTTTATCTCAACGCGCCTAACGGCGTCCCTGACCCCGAGTTTGCCAGTTTTGAAACGCAGCTTACCCAATCAGGCTTCGAGCTTGCCAAGGTAAACCGTCTGCCGATCAAGATCACGCAGCGCCAGATCCGTTACTTTCATGCCAGCGACGTCAAAGTTGCCGAGGCGCTCGCCAAGAGCCTTGATGCGAAACTACGCGACTTCACCAGCTTCTCGCCGGCCCCCGAGACCGGCACGATCGAGGTCTGGATGGCTGGCGCCTCAGGCGTGAAAGCCGCGCCCAAAGCTGCACCGAAACGCTCAGTGCGCCGTCAGGCCCGCGCCAAACGTATCGACGCGCGCCGCGCTTTGCGAGACAAGCTGATCAATAGCTTGCGCCGCGGCGATCACCTCTAAAGCGGCTGCAAACGGGGCAAATTACCTTACGTAAACCGGTGCGTCATAATCCGCCGAGTGGGAATTTTACTGCGAACTTGTCCTTTTCCTGACCCCCAACTGCTGCTATCTCTGAGCTTGAAACGTCGTGGGGGCGCTTCCGAACTCTGCTTTTGCGGCCTTGTTCGGTCTGTTCGTTGCCCCTGCCTGAGGGGAAGTAAGTTCAGATGCCAACACCTAAGCTTCTGGCCATTGTGACAGCGATGATCCTTGTCGGGTCGTCCGCTTCCGCACAGCAAGCTTTCTCTATCAACGACTTGCGCTATATCGAGCGTTTGATTTCCGCCAAGGATTGCGGAGCATTGCGCAGTTTCTTGCGCCTCAATCCGCGCTTTACCATTGGCAACGACCCATTGGCCGCCGAGCTGCGCGCCTTCTCTAACAATGTCGATAACGGCTTGCTGAATTGCTACACCGCGCGCAGCACGAATATCTTCGGCCTGCCCCGCGGGCGCGGCACGCGCTCGACCAGCACGGCATCTGCGGCGGCTGCCCCGCAGATTTACTGATCGACCCGGCGCGGCAGAGCTTGGCGTGACATGACCAATAGCCGCCCCCGCATCGCCTACATTCTTGACCCCAGATTTCCGGGCGGCACCTCATCTGCTGTCGCAGCAGAGCTACGCGCAATCCATGATATGGGCCGGATCACGATCCATGCGATTTCATCGAAGATGTTCAAAGGCCAAGACCTCTCGCCGCCTCTGGCCGAGGCCACGGCAGAGCTGGGTCTCAACGTCATCTGGGACGCGCCCGAGATTGCCGCCGACACCGTCATCGTTCACAACCCGTCCTTCCTGCGCTTTCAAGACACGCTGGAGTGTCGCATCCTTGCACGCCATCTGATCCTCGTGACCCACGAGAATTTCTTGCGCCCCGGCGAGGTCGAAGGCTTTGACGTCGCCAAATGTCTTGATCTGTTTGATCAAAGCTCGCTCGCCTTGCGCAAATCTCTGGCACCGATTTCGAGCTGGAACCGCGAAACCTTGACCAAATGGGCACGTATGCACCCCCAGACCCGCGATTGGGATGTGCTTGAGGATGATTGGTTCAACATCTGCGACTTCGAGATCAAAGCGCCCACTCAAACCCCACGTGACCGACGCGGGCGGCATTCTCGACCGGGCTTTGAGAAATTTCCGGGACTTGAGCAAATGGACCTCTGCTTCCCGCCCCATGCCGAGCGCAACGTCATCTTGGGCGCCGACAGCTACTTGTCAGAGGGACTTACGCGCGAGGGTTGGCAGATGCACGCTTTTCGCAGCATCGACGTCAGCGACTACTTTGATATGATTGATTTCATGATCTATTTCACCGCTCCCACATGGCGCGAGAGTTTTGGACGGGTTCTGGCCGAAGGTATTGCGGCTGGTAAACTTGTCATCTCCGACGCGCAGACAGCGACGATATTCGGCGGCGCCGTGCTGTCCGCCACGCCTGCGGAGGTCGACGGGCTTGTGGCGGGCTTCATTGCTGACCCGCAAAGCTACACAGATCACGTGACCCGGGCGCAAGAAGCGCTCGCGCAATTCTCGCCGGACGCTTTTCGCGCCTTCTACGCCACAACCATCGCCCAAGACTTTAGCGAGGCCGCATGATCCTTCTTTGCTCCGGCCAGAAAAACCCACGCAATTTCGATGCGATGATCTTGTTTGCAACCCAACTTAGCCAGCGCGGCCATCGGGTCGCAATTGACGCCGATTTCGCGCCCGAAAATCTTGACCGTCACCAGAAATACGAGGTCATCCCCTATCTCAGCGCCAGTGATGCGCTTGAGTTTGATCAAGTCTGCATCATCGGAGCAGAAGCGATATCGAGTGACGTTCAAATCCTGCTGCGCAAGTTCGCGCATGACGCCGATTTGCCTGTCACTGCTTTGGGCACGTTCAAATCCCACCACAACGCGATCAGCGCGCAAAACAGTCTGGCTTATGTTTTGGGCCGCGAGCCGCGTGTGATCGATCTGGCGCAAACCCATAAGCGCCCGTTGCTTGAGGCTCCTATCGCACCGCTCTGCGCGCTTGACCTTGGTCAATCGGAGGCGGATGAGAAAGACAGTCTCGCGAAAGTCTTGCTCTATCTTCCCGCCGACGCGTTGGAAGACCCGCAAATTCTGCCGACCCTTGGCATGATGGATCAGATGCCCGGCTTTGATCTCAACATCGTCATCGCAGGCGAAGGCAAGGACCGGATCCGCCAGTCGAAATTCGCGCATCTGTCCGTCTTTGGCTACGCCGAGATGTCGCCTCTGACTTTGGCGCGGATGTTCGACATCGCTGTCTTTTTCGGCGCCAACATCCCGGGCGAGCGGATGGCGCTTCTGGCGCTGTGCATGATGCAATCGGGCAAGGTTGTGATTGATTGCACCTCTGGCGCGAGCTTCTTGGCCACAGGCGCGCCCGCCTTGCATGGGCCTGAGGACATGGAAGGTCTCAACGCGTTTTTGCAGCATTCCGTTTTGATCAACCGCTCCGAGATCGGTCAGGTGATGGCTCAGAACAAATGGCTGGAGGATTTTTCCATCGAGACCATCGAACGCCAGCTTGATCTGACAGCCGACACGAAGCCTGATGTAGATGCCACCCCCAAGACCGTCTTCTTCCCGACCAATGGCAGCGGCCTGGGCCACGCCCAACGCTGCGCCGTTGTGGGCGAGCAGATGCAGATCAAGCCCACCTTCGCCGCCTTCCCAAGCTGTGTCGACATGCTGCGCGGACGCGGCTTTGCCTGCTTGCCACTGATCCAGCGCACCGATGCGCATCTGGAACAATATGCCAATGACATGGTCAACTATACCCGCCTGCGCCGCCTGCTTGGGCGCGGCGACACGCTAGTTTTCGATGGCGGCTACGTGTTTGATAGCGCCTACCGCCTGATTGCCGAACTTGGTCTCAACGGCATCTGGATCCGTCGTGGGCTTTGGCAGAAGGGGCAAATTAATCCGCATGCTTTGGAACGCGAAACCGTGTTTTCGAAAGTCATCGTTCCGCGCGAGGCGTTTGACGAGCTCAACACCACCTATTCCTTCGGCGCGCATCTGCATGATGTAGGCCCCATCGTGAACACCGAGAAGCTTGATCACGACGAGATCGCCTCCCTCCGCCTGCGCCTTGCCGCGCAGATGGATGTCGAGTTCGACCAGCTTATCGTCACCATGCTGGGAGGCGGCGTCGCCTCGGATCGCGCAGCGCAGATGCAGCTTTTGTGCAATATGGCCGAGCGGCGCGAGAACTGCTTGCACCTGATTATCGCCTGGCCCAACGCCGTGATTGCCCCGGGGCTTTACGGCTGGAAAAACACCCGCGTCATCCAGACCCAGAAGGCGCAAGCCATCGCGCAGGCCGCCGATTTGACGATCTCGGCCGTGGGCTACAACTCGTTTCACGAGACACTTTACAACCAGATCCCTACGATCTTCATGCCGCAAGCCGCAGACTATCTGGACGACCAAGAACGCCGCGCGCGTGCCGCATCCGAGCGTGATCTGGCGGCGACCGTTCTGGGCACCGAATTAATGCAGCTTGAACGCGAGGTCACGGCCTTCTTGGATGAGGGCAAAGCCGACATGATCCGCACTGCCTTGGCCGAGATTGATCTGCCAGAACTTGGCAACACATCCGCCGCCCGCCTTATCGAAGGGAGCGCGCCATGATCACGCAAGACCACTACCTCGCCATCCTCGCGCGTATCACGCCGAACAAGCCGCTGAGCATCGACAAGTTATTGTTCGAGGACACGCCGCAAGCCGATCAAAATGTCGGGGCAGACGCGCAAACCGTGCCGCTTTATGAAGGGCTTTGGGACCGCACGGATGATGGGGTTTCTTATATCGGCATCCGTGTCAGCGAGGCCATGACAGATGAAAGCGCCATCGCGATCCGGCTGGCGTCTGCCGCCTTGGAACGCGGCGTCGTCCCGATCATCCTGAGCACAATCGAAGACTGCCCGCTGCGCCGCTACGGCTTCCGGGTCGAAGATATCTCCGCCCCCACGCAAGAGGCCCGCGATAGGTTGGAGCAAGAAGTCTCAGCGCTCTGGTCGCTTGCCATCGTGGTCGATGCAGCGGATGTGGCGCTTCTGGGTTAGGCGACAGATCGCGCGAACTGGGAAAACTCCGCAATTTCCGATGCGCTCGGCGCCTGCCCGGTGAAGACTTCGACATAGCCCTCAACCCGTGCCAAACGCTCTTCTAAGCTCTCGGAGAGTTCCAACGCGTAGTAGCCGATCTGCTGATAATAGAGCACCCGCGCGCGGATATCGGCCTCCGCCACTTCAAACCCATGACGCTCGAACATGCGCGCCAAGGCAGCATGGCGTGCGGCGTCACTGCGGTCCAACACACGCCGCACCGCACCATCGCGCCGCGCCCAATCGCGCACCGCAAAGTCCAGCGCATGGTTGAACCCGTCAGGGTCGACCACACAGCGAAAGAAGTTACACACGGCCTGCGTGATCGTCGCGGCTTCCATCTCGCTATGCGCGATTAGGATTCCGGTATTGCCGCGCTCCCATGCATCCAAGAGCTGGCCGAGCAGGTCCTTACGGCTTTTGAAATACCAATAGAAACTTGAGCGAGAGACACCCAGACGCGCCCCAATCGTCAGCACTTTGACCTCAGACACCCCGTCGCTGACCAGCAAATCCATCGCCACTGCCAGCCAATCTTCGCGCGTGGCTTTGGTGTTGCCTTGCGGCTCTGAAAGCTCCAGATCATCTCTCATCCGCGCGCCTCAATCTGTGGGCGACGCGCCGCCCTCGGCGCTGCGCTTGGCGATGAAATCTGCCAACGCCGCGACGCGGTCGGGCGTGGCTGTCGCAGGTGGGGTGTGATCTTCAATGATCTTCTCCCAGATCGGCACCGACCGCGCAGAGGCATCAAGCCCTCCGCGTTCTGTCCATGTACCGAAATTCGACCAGTCGGCCACGAGCGGCTGATAGAAGGCGGTTGAGTACCGCTCCATCGTATGCGCGCAGCCGAAGAAATGCCCGCCGGGCTGGACCTCTTTCAAGGCCTCAAACGCGATCTCGGCCTCATCTGCGGGGGTCTTGAGACACAGCTCAGCCATCACCTGCACCATTTCCATATCGGTGATGATTTTCTCGTAGGACACTGACAAGCCGCCCTCAATCCAGCCCGCCGCATGGATCATGACAGTCGCCCCTGCCATCAACGCCCCCCATGCGCTGATCTCGGTCTCATGGGCGGCTTGCGCGTCGTTGATATTGGCCGCACAGCCTGCCGCATTGCGCCACGGCAGGCCCAAAAGCCGCGCCAATTGGCCGGTGCCAAGGCTGGCTTTCACTTGCTCGGGCGTCCCGAAGGCGGGCGCGCCTGACTTCATATCGACATTGGACGAGAACGATCCATAAAGCACCGGAGCGCCGGGCTTGGCGAGTTGCGTCAAGGCAATCGCGGCCATGGCTTCCGCGTGGCTTAGCGTCAAAGCGCCCGCCACAGTCACAGGTGCCATCGCTCCCATCAGGCAAAACGGCGTCACCACCGAGGGCTGGCCGTTTCGTGCGAAATCAATCAATCCTTGCGCCATCGGAATATCAATCTGGCGCGGAGAGTTCGTGTTGATGATCGTGTAGCACTGCGCTTGGGTTTTAAATTCCGCATCCGACAGCCCACGGAAATCGCGCAGCATCTCGAAGCAATCCATCGCCTGACCTGTGCCGCGAGAGAACACGAAAGGGATTTTATCCGACAGTTCCAACTGCGCGCGGGTGAACGCGTAATGGCGCAGGTTGGGTGCTACATCTTGTGGCTCGACCCCGGGGCTGAGCATCTGGATCGCATCAAAATGCTGCACCATCTTGGTGAGTTCCACCACATCCGTCAGCCGCCCCGGCCTGCGCCCACGTTTCAGGTCCGTGACATTGGGCGCCCCTGCGCCGGTTTGAAAGGAAAGCGTACCAAGTTCCATCTGCAAGTCGCGCGCACGCGCGCCGCCATGAAGCGTGAAGGAGCGCGGCGGCAAGGCCAGCATCGCCTCGATAATATCGCGCCCGATATAGACCATCTGCGCGCTTTCATCGACACGCGCGCCAGCCGACTTAAAGAGCGCGCGCGCTTCGGGCAGCAGGATCTTGAGACCAAGTTCTTCAATCACCCGCAATGCAGTCTCGTGGATCGAAGTGATCTCATCTTCCGAGAACACATTTTGCGGCGTGAACGGATTGCGCAACTGGCGGTAATTGACGTCGCGCGCGGGCCCGCTTGAGCCACGCGCGCCGCCTGTGCGCCGCTTGCGTCTTGTGGTGTCTGCCTCAGCCATGTCGCATCGCTTTGCCGCTTGGATCATAGGGCGACGGCGCGATCACTTTGGCTGACCGCTCTACGCCCACAATATGCACGCTCAGCTCTGAGCCCTCGCCCGCGCAATCGGCATTTACCATCGCCATGGCCAGTGATTTTCCGACCGTGTGGCCATAGCCGCCCGAGGTCACAAAGCCGACCATCGCGCCGTCTTTCCAGACCGGCTCGTAGCCGCTGGCATCGGCGTCTTTGGCGTCGACTTCCAAGGTCACAACGACCTGAGACGGACCCGCGCCATCCCGCTCTGCCATCGCGGCTTCGCGTCCGTGAAAGTCGGGCTTTTGCCAATCGATCCAGCGATCCATACCGGTCTGCGCGGCGGTGTAGCCTTGGGTGAACTCCGCCGACCAGATGCCAAAAGATTTCTCGAGGCGCAGCGACAAAAGCGCGTTGAAGCCGTATTCAATCATGCCGTGATCCGCCCCCACAGCCAGCAGCTTATCGCGCAGAGCTTTCATGTCGCCCGCGCGGCAATGCAGCTCGAACCCCAGCTCTCCGGCAACAGACAAGCGCCCGACATGGCAGCGCACAAGCCCCACATCCATCTGCGCGCAGCCCATGAATTTCAGCGCATCCGCATCGCCGTCACTCAGCGCGGCTTTCAACACGTCGCGCGATTTCGGCCCCGCTAGCGACAGGCCCGCCATCTCGTCGCCCAGATCATGCAGCACGACGCCGTCTTCCATGTGATCGTTGAACCAGCGCATATGCCAACTGCGCAGATAGTAGGAGCCGGTGATCCAGAACCGCCCATCGCCCCAGTTGAACACCGTCAGATCGCCCTTCATCCGGCCATCATGGCCCAGCATCGGCGCCAGTTTAATTCGGCCGGGTTTGGGCAAGGCGCTGGCCATCATCTTGTCGAGCCACTCAGCCGCCCTTGGACCCGAGACCTCAAAGCGCGAGAATGCGGTGATGTCTAAAAGCCCGACGCCTTCGCGCACGGCCTTGCATTCGCGGCCTACAATTTCATGCGCGTTGGAGCGTTTCAGCGACGGCGTCTCTACAAAGCCCGGCTCCGCAAAGTAAAGCGGCACTTCCAAGTCCCAGCTTTGACCCCAGACAGCGCCAGCGGCAGACATGTCAGAATAGACGTTGGTCATCCGCAAAGGCCGGCCTGCGGGCAATTGCTCGTTCGGGTAGGTCATCACGAAGCGGCGCGAGTAGAACTGCCCTGTGGTCTCTTTGATATATTGCTTATTCTCCGCAAAGATCCCGTAGCGCGCGACGTCCATGCCGTAGACATCGGCCTCTGGCTCGCCATGGATCATCCATTCGGCCAAGGATTTGCCGACGCCACCGCCCTGCAAGAAGCCTGCCATCACCGCGCAGGCGGACCAATAGCCGCGTTTGCCCGGAACGGGACCCACCAGAGGATTGCCATCAGGTGCAAAAGTGAACGCGCCGTTGACCCATGTTTTGACACCGACTTCTTGCAGGCAAGGATAGCGATCAAAGCCCAAGGTCAGCTCATGCTCGATCCGGTCGGTGTCCTCTTGAAACAGCTCCATCCCGTAATCCCACGGCGCGCCGTCCAAGGCCCAGTGCTCGGTATTGATTTCATAGATGCCCAGCAGCACACCCTTTTGGTCTTGGCGCAGATAGGTGAAGCCTTCCAAATCCACCGTCATCGGCACTTCGAAATCTATTGCCTCCAATTCCGGGATCGTGTCCGAAATCAGATAGTGATGCTTCAGCGGAGCCACGGGCAACTCAACCCCTGCCATCCGGCCCAGTTGTTTCGCCCAAAGTCCGCCCGCATTGACGACATGCTCACATGACACGGTGCCTTTCTCGGTCACGACCTCCCAGCCCTCCAAGGTCTGGTTCAGCTCCAGCACGCGGTTATGTTCGACCACAGTCGCGCCGTATTTCTTGGCAGCCCCCGCATAGGCATGCACGGTTCCGGTCGTGTCGATATAGCCTTCGCGGTCGGCCCACATACCGCCCAAGAGGCCCTCGCCCGACATGATCGGGTTCAGCTCTACGGCCTCTTCAACGCTCACCAAACGGCAATCATCTATGCCGATGGATTGAAAGGTGCGGTAGGCTGATTGCAGCCATTCCCAGCGATCAGGCGTGCCGGCCATGGTCAGGCCGCCCGTCATGTGCAGCCCGATATTCTGGCCGCTTTCCTTCTCGATCTCGCTCAGCAGATCAATCGTATAGGCCTGCAGCTGCGCGATATTCGGATCGGCATTGAGCGCATGAATGCCGCCCGCGGCGTGCCAGCTAGAGCCCGCCGTCAGCACCGAACGTTCGATCAGGCAGACATCAGACCAGCCCATCTTCGCCAGATGATAAAGCACAGAGGCGCCAACGACGCCGCCCCCGATAACAACCACGCGGTAATGCGAATTCATGAGCGAGCTCCCCATCCAAGATTCGGAATTTTCAAAAAAGCCTAGAAGCGGCGCGCCAAGCTGTCTAGACAGTAATGTCCAGAGACTTGACGCCTGCGTGAGCCCCGCTTGCAAATTGCGCGAAACGCGCCATCTTAACATGCAAGACGGACATAGGAGCGCAGAGATGAAATATACCAAATCCGCCGAGGCCATCGCCAAGCTGACGCCAGAGCAATTCCGCGTCACGCAACAAGACGGCACGGAGCGTCCGGGCACAGGCGCGCTGACCTCTAACAAAGAGCCGGGCATTTATGTCGATATCGTCTCGGGCGAGCCGCTTTTTGCCTCAGGTGACAAATACGAATCCGGCTGCGGTTGGCCCAGTTTCACCAAGCCCATCGTCAATGAACATGTGACCGAGCTTCGCGATGCGAGCCTCGGGATGGTGCGCACCGAAGTCCGCTCCAAATACGGCGACAGCCATCTTGGCCATGTCTTTACCGACGGCCCGCGAGATCGCGGTGGCTTGCGCTATTGCATCAACTCCGCCAGCCTGCGCTTCATCGCGAAAGCGGATATGGAGGCCGAAGGCTACGGCGAATTTCTCAACCAAGTGGAGGATATCACATGACTGAACGCGCAATTCTGGCAGGCGGCTGCTTTTGGGGTATGGAAGATCTGATCCGCAAAATGGACGGCGTGATCTCGACCCGTGTGGGCTATACGGGCGGCGACGTGCCCAATGCGACCTACCGCAATCACGGCACCCATGCGGAAGGGATCGAGGTGGTCTATGACCCCTCCGTCATGAGCTACCGCAAGCTTTTGGAGTTCTTCTTTCAAATCCACGATCCGACCACACCGATGCGCCAAGGCAATGATCGCGGGCCGTCTTACCGCTCTGCTATCTATTACCTAGATGATGCGCAGCGCGAGGTGGCACTTGATACCATCGCCGATGTCGACGCCTCAGGTCTTTGGCCCGGCAAAGTGGTGACCGAATTGGAACCCGCCAGTGATTTCTGGGAAGCGGAGCCCGAGCATCAGAACTACCTTGAACGCATCCCCAACGGCTACACCTGCCACTTCGTCCGCCCTGATTGGGTGTTGCCCCGCAGAGAGGCAGCGGAATAGCCCCGCGCCTCGGGGCTACCTGCTAGCGGACAACATAGACAGAACAGGTCGAGTGCCGCACCACGCGTGAGGCGTTCGGGCCCAGTAGGAAATCTTCCAAATCAGGGGCATGCGCGCCGATCACGATCAGATCGGTCTTTGACGCTTTCGCCGTCTTTAATATCTGATCATAGGCCTTGCCGGTTGCCACAATATGGCGGACCTTGCTGTTCGCAGCCTTGCCCAATGCCGCTTCCGCGACCTCGTTGAGCCGTTCTTTCGCTTCAACAACCGCCGCTTCATGGTGGCCTTTGTCAAAGAACGATCCGACCGAGCTGAGCCCATAATCCGGCACCACGCTGACCAAATCCAACTGAGCCTTATGCGCCTTGGCCATTTCCGCCGCGACATTCAGCACCTTTAGGTCTTGTTCATGCTCTGCAATGTCGATTGCACAAAGAATAGTCTTGATCATGATGTCACCTCTTGCGTCCCACGTCCCATCCGCGCGCGCTGCAGGAATGCAACCAGCGCCAGAAGGAGCAATGCTGGGATAAATATAAGCTCTTTGGGAAGCTGGTTTGCCGGAGCTTGTACTGATTTCATCACCACTGGCGCGTCGCCGTAGAAGTCGAAGCTTTGTAATATGTCTGCGAAAGGCGTGCCAAAAATTGGCTCTTCCAAGGTGACCAGATCACCATCAGGGATCAGGGTCAGACCAAAGCCTTCCAGACGCTCCGCCCCAGTGCCAGCCTCAGGAACAGGCAAAACAAGCGTCGTGTCTTTCGGATTGCCCGTGTCAAAGTCCGGCCCAGAGACGACGACCCGCAGCTCATCGCCCGGCGATGCCGTTTCAAGCGCTTGGCTAATCTGCGCCGGATCAACAGCTTGGAACGGAGGCTGCAAGCGGTTCATAAAGAAATCCGGCCTAAACAGCGCAAACGCAATGGCGATCAAAAGTACGCTTTCGTAGATGCGGCTTTTGGTCAGAAACCAGCCCATTGTGCCAGAGGTGAAAACCAAGATCGCAATCGTGGCCGAGATCGCGACAATGATCCCGCCGAACCATCCGACATCGATCAACAGCAAGTCGGTGTTGAAGATGAACACAAATGGCAGCGCCACTGTGCGCAGCGAATAGAAGAAGCCGATAAAGCCTGTTTTGATCGCGTCGCCGCCCGATACGGCCGCGGCGGCAAAACTCGCGAGCCCCACAGGTGGCGTCACATCGGCCATGATGCCGAAATAGAAGACAAAGAGGTGGACCGCGATCAGCGGCACGATCAATCCGGACTGTGCGCCAAGCTCGACCACAACGCCCGCCATCAACGATGAGACCACGATATAATTGGCCGTCGTTGGCAGGCCCATCCCGAGGATCAGGCTGAGAAGTCCGACCATGATCAACATCAAGATCAGATTGCCGCCCGAGAGAAACTCGACCAGATCGGCCATCACTTGGCCCACACCCGTCAGCGTCACCGTGCCCACGATCACACCCGCCGTCGCCGTGGCCAGACCGATGCCGATCATATTGCGCGCGCCGTCGATCAAGCCTTGAATCAGATCAACAACGCCGTCGCGGAAGGCGTTGACCATATGGCTCTGGCCCCGAAAAATCGCCTTGAGCGGCTTTTGCGTCAGCAAGATCACGAACAGAAGCATCGTCGCCCAAAAGGCAGAGAGCCCCGGTGATTTCTGCTCGATCATCAAGAAATAAACCAAGACGATAATCGGCAGCAGATAGTAAAGACCTGACTTGTAGATCTCGCCCACCACGGGCAGTTCGACCTCTTTGGCGTTGGGATCGTCAGGCACCAGATCATCGGTACCGGATGCGAGCCACAGCAAGACCACATAGGCCAAGATCACCAAACCTGAAAGCACCAGACCGGATGCGCCCGGCATCATCGACGTGACGGCTTTGACGGGGTATTGCACGCCGTAGCACAGCGCTGCGAAACCAATGAAGAACAGGGCCATTCCGCCGATCGTTTTGCCCATCGACACGACGCGGTTGCCCAGCGTCGGCATGTTGCGCTTCACCGCTTCCAGATGAACGATATAGACCAGCGCGATGTAGGAGATCGCGGCAGGCAGGAAGGCGTGGGTGATCACTTCGACATAAGAAATGCCGACATACTCAACCATCAGGAATGCAGCAGCACCCATCACAGGCGGCATGATTTGACCATTGACCGAGGAGGCCACTTCGACCGCGCCGGCTTGCTCCGACGAGAAGCCTACGCGTTTCATCAGCGGTATGGTGAATGTGCCGGTGGTCACAACATTCGCGATGGAGGACCCAGAAATCAGGCCGGTGGCGGCAGAGCCTACCACAGCCGCTTTCGCAGGCCCCCCTCGCAGGTGCCCTAGCGCACCAAAGGCCATCTTGATGAAGTAGTTCCCCGCACCCGCCTTATCGAGAAGTGCACCAAACAATACGAACAGGAAAACAAACTTCGTCGAGACGCCTAACGCGATGCCGAACACGCCCTCGGACGTGATCCACATATGGCTCATCGCTTTCTTCAGCGAAGCGCCTTTCCACTGGATAACTTCCGGCACCCATGAGGAGGAGCCGAAGAACACATACATCAAAAAGATCGTCGCAATAATGGCCATGGCAGGCCCGAGCGCGCGGCGTGCGCCCTCAAAGAGCAGCAGCAATCCGGCCAATGCGAACCACTTGTCCATGTCATCGGCGAGCCCGCCGGAATTGACGATCTTGGTGTAGAATATGAAGCCGTAAAGCGCGATGATCGCGCCGGCTATCCCCATGACCCAATCTTGGGCGGGGATGTAATGGCGGGGGCTCGATTTGAACATCGGGTAGGCCATGAAGGCCAAAAAGATCGCGAAAGCCAAATGGATCTGGCGCGAGTTGTTAATGAGCGAGCCGGGTAAAAGCATGTTGGACAAGGGCGAGGCCAGAACAACTTGGAACAGCGACCACACAACGGCGACAATCGCCAGAAAGGTGCCGACAGAGCCCGCAGGTGCACGCGCGCCGGCGTCGCTTGAAGCCACAAGTTCTTGGAGTTCTTCTTCGCTTAAAGGACGGTTTTCTGGTGCCGTTTCAGCCATTGGTCTGTCTCCCTGTCCGGATTATTTGGAACCCCTTGATCAATGGCATGTGCTGTCTGTTGCAGCATTGGCCAGACCGGGGGCCGAAGAAGGGCGATGTGGGGTCGCCCTTCTTGGTTATTAAGAAGCGGGTTGGATTATTCGATCCAGCCCTTTTCTTTGTAATATTTCGCAGCACCGGGGTGTAGCGGAGCCGACAGGCCCGCGGACGCCATTGCCTTTGGATCAAGGTTTGCGAATGCCGGGTGCAGCTTTTTGAAGTCATCGAAATTTTCAAAGACCGAGCTTACGACGGCATAGACCGCCTCTTCCGAGACTTTGTCCGATGTTACAAAAGTGGCACCAACGCCGAAGGTCGACACGTCTGCGTCCGTGCCGCGATACATCCCACCTGGAATGGTGGCTGAACGATAGTAGGAGTTATCGCCGATAAGACCTTCAACAGCTGGGCCGTCCACTGTCACAAGGACAGAGTCGCAGGCCGTAGTTGCTTCTTGGATGGATCCCGATGGGTGGCCGACTGTGTAGACCATCGCATCGATTTGGTTGTCACAAAGCGCTGCCGATTGCTCGGCCGCTTTCAACTCGGACGCCAAGGCCAGATCGCCCGTGGTCCAGCCTTTTGCCTCTAGCAGAACTTCCATCGTGCCACGCTGGCCAGAGCCAGGGTTGCCGATATTGACGCGCTTGCCTTTGAGGTCATCGAAGTTCTTGATACCGCTGTCGGCACGCGCGACGACAGTGAACGGTTCGGGGTGGACCGAAAACACCGCGCGTAGGCCTTCAAAAGCACCGGCATCTGAAAACTTCGATGTTCCGTTAAATGCGTGATATTGCCAGTCGGATTGGGCCACGCCAAATTCCAATTCGCCTTCACGGATTGTGTTGATGTTATAGACCGAGCCGCCTGTGGACTCGACCGAGCAGCGGATCCCGTGCTCTTTGCGGCCCTTATTGACCAAACGACAAATCGCACCACCCGTTGGGTAATAGACGCCCGTGACGCCCCCGGTGCCGATGGTGATGAATTCTTCTGCGGTTGCGGCTGAGCCTGCAAATGACAGAGCGACTGCGGCGGCTGCCGCGAACCCGAATTTCTGCTGAGACATTGTCTTCTCCCGTTAACAAATGACGCTTCGGGGAGGATAATACCGTTTACAAGTGATGCCCGGACGGCATCGAATTTGTTACTCTTCCCCCAAACACCGCCAGGCCACCCTAGCGAGGCCCTTAACGTCTCAGGCGCCTTCCAATCTGTCTATGCGCGTGACTACCTATAGAAAAATACCTCCGAAAATGGGATGCTCTTCGAGCAACTTGCAGGAGCCGCAATAGATGGCCCATGTTTTTCCCCGAAATTCCAAAAGCTTGCCACCTATAGGTGTGAAGGGCGATGGGGTCTATTTGGTCGATGAACATGGCAAGCGCTATCTTGATGGATCAGGCGGCGCTGCGGTGTCTTGCCTAGGACATGGTGATCGCGATGTGCTTGATGCGATCAAATCCCAGCTCGATCAGATGGCGTTTGCCCATAACAGCTTCCTGACGTCCCAACCCGCCGAAGCGCTGGCCGATCTGTTGATCGAGCACGCGCCCGAGGGGCTTGAGCGGGTCTATTTTGTGTCCGGCGGATCAGAGGCGATTGAGGCGGCGTTGAAACTGGCGCGGCAGTATTATTTGGAAATTGGCCAACCAAAGCGATCCAAGATCATTGCGCGCCGCCAAAGCTATCACGGCAATACGCTGGGGGCATTGGCCATCGGTGGCAATGAATGGCGCCGCGCGCAGTTTGCGCCTTTGCTGATTGATGTGAGCCATATTGCACCTTGCTACGCCTACCGCGACCAGCTTGAGGGGGAGAGCGCGCACGATTTCGGGCAGCGCGTTGCCAATGAGCTGGAAGCCGAAATTCTGCGCCTTGGCCCCGAGAATGTCATGGCTTTTGTCGCAGAGCCTGTAGTGGGCGCGACACTTGGCGCTGTGCCGCCTGTTGAAGGGTATTTCAAACGCATCCGCGAGATTTGTGATCAATATGGCGTCTTGCTGATCTTGGATGAGGTCATGTGCGGGATGGGGCGCACCGGCACGCTTTTTGCCAGCGAGCATGACGCGATCTCGCCTGATATCTGCACCATCGCAAAGGGGCTTGGCGCGGGCTATCAACCGATTGGAGCGACGCTGTGCACAGGCGCGATCTATGACGCCATCGCGCAAGGCTCCGGTTTCTTTCAACATGGCCACACCTATATCTCCCACCCCGCCGCTTGCGCAGCGGGTCTGGCTGTCGTCACCAAACTGACATCCGGCTTTGTCGAGGCAGTCACGCCCAAAGGCGCTTACCTGATGGACCAACTTACTCAGCGTCTGGGCCAACACCCGCATATAGGCGATATTCGCGGGCGTGGTTTGTTTGTGGGCTTGGAATTTGTAGCTGACCGCGCCTCGAAAGCCTGCCTTGATCCAAGTCTGAAATTTCACGCCAAACTGAAGGCTCGCGCGTTTGACAACGGATTGATCTGCTACCCGATGGGCGGCACGATTGACGGAAAGCAAGGCGACCATGTCCTGCTCGCGCCTGCCTTTATATCGAGCACCGCGCATCTTGATGAGCTGTGCGATAAGCTGACCTTATCTGTCGAAGAGGTGGTCAATCATGCCGGACTTTAGCGGCGCAACACATCACAAGCAGCGATGAAATACTCACTGGGCTTCATCATCGCAATCAGTTTTGCCGGGCTTCAGTTTCTGGCAATCTTGAGTGTTGTGTCGACCTCATATGTGACGTCCGAGCGGGCAATGTTGGAGCAAGCACGCGAACTTCTCGACAAAGCCGGCGCACGGGCGGGTGAGCATTCTGCCCGCTTTCTTGCAGATGCCCAAGACGCGGCCGAATTAACGGCGCGGCTGATAGAGAGCGATCTGACGGGCTTGGTAGACACTGCGCGGATGGAAAGGCTCTTATTTGAGACCCTGCGTGCCGAGGCCGAATTGGACGGCTTGTTTTACGGACGAGAGACGGGCGATTTCGTCTATGTTTCGCGCAGCACTGAGACGGCCGAGTTTCGCACAAAAATCATCACTTTCGACGGCGATGCGCGTGCCACAGAATTGATCTGGCGCGACGCCGATTATCGCGTGATTGCACGCGCACCTGAACCCGGCGATACATTCGATCCCAGAGACCGACCTTGGTATATCAACGCTCAGATCAAAGAGGCAACCAGCTGGACGGACCCTTATATCTTCTTCTCGTCACAGCTGCCCGGCATCACGGTTTCCGCTCCGGTGAACGCACAATCAGGAGCGCTGGAAGGTGTGATCGGTGCGGATATAGAAATCTCAGCCATCTCAGAATTCTTGTCGGAGCTCACCATAAGCCCAAATGGGTCGGCACTTATTCTCAGCGATAGTGGCGATGTGATTGCCTTGCCAGATGTAGAGCAGATCAGTGTCCTCAATCAGGACGGAACACTGAGTTTTGCCAATGTCGCGGAGCTTGAGAACGGCCTTGCCCAAGCGGCTTTCGCCGATCTTGTCGCCTCTTCAGAGACAGCGTTCGAGACCGAAACGCGCTCCCAGTTCGAACATGAGAACGACACCTATGTCTCGCTCGTTAAACCGATCACCCATACCGGCCTGCCATGGACGATAGCACTTTTTGCACCCGAAGATGATTTTACCCAAACAATTAAAGACAACCGGCGGCGCAACACTTGGATTGCCGCCGCAATCTCGCTGGCAACGGCGCTTGCAGGATTTGCGCTTGCCGAATTGATCTTGAAGCCCGTACGTGCCTTCGCCGTGCGCACATCGCTGGTCTCGCAAGGGGAGATGTCAGCCTCCGAGCCCCTGCCCCGCACATATAAAGAGCTGCAACGCGCCAACGAGACCTTGATCGACGAAATCGCACAACGACGCGAGGCTGATAGCAAGATCGTACAGCTCAACCGTGATCTGTCGCATTTCAGCCGCGTCAATCTGATGGGGCAGATGGCATCGGGTCTGGCCCATGAGCTAAGCCAGCCCTTGACCGCCATCAGCCAGAATGTCGACACCGCGTTAACCACAGCGAAACAGCTGGACGGCAATACGGGCGATCTTTTGGAGATCCTGACCGAGCTTGACGATCAAGCCCATCGTGGCGGCGACATCATCCGCGCGTTGCGCGGCTTTGTGCGCAAGGATGAGGCGGAGAAAGCGGCGTTTGATTTCGAAGAGTTGCTGGGCCAAACGGCCCACCTTCTGCACCACGAGCTAGACAACAACGGCGTCAGCCTGACTTGTAAGAGCGACAGGTTGCCGATGGCCTACGGCAGTCGAGTGCAGATCGCGCAAGTTCTAATCAACCTGATCCGCAATGCGATTGAAGCGATGGCTGACCAAGACAGCCCGCGCAAACACATTACGGTTACGGCCCAAGCCAAATCAGATGAGATCGAGGTCTGGGTCGATGATACGGGCCCCGGCATCTCTCCAGACATCACGCTTTTCAAACAGTTCGAGACCAGCAAACCGAATGGCATGGGGTTGGGTTTGGCGATCTGCCGCACGATCGTCGAGGCCAATGGCGGCAAGCTTTGGCATGACAGCAATCATGCCCCAAATTCGCGGTTCTGCTTTACCTTGAGCAAAGAAGGATGATGAGAATGCACATAGCCTGCCCTTTTCACCGGCGGTCCTTGTTTTGAGCGAGGGAACAGGATCAAGCCCGACCGTTTTCTTGGTCGATGATGACGCGCGCATCTTGCAAAGCCTGTCGCGTGCGCTGCAAAAGCGTGGCTTCAAGGTCGAGACGTTTTCTTCCGCCGAAAAATTTCTTGAGACCTATGACCCCGCTCAACCGGGCTGTCTTGTGCTCGATTACGGCATGCCCGGGCTCAACGGGCTCGATTTACAGCAGCATCTTGTATCGACTGGGATTTCCATTCCGATCATCTTCATTTCGGGGCATGGTGGCATCCCGGAATCGGTACAGGCAATGAAAGCGGGCGCGATTGATTTCCTTGAAAAACCGTTCCGCCAGCCGACATTGGTCGCTTGTATCGAGACCGCCTTCGCGCGCGATCTAAACTTGCGCCAAAAGGCCGCTCAAAACCAATCAGCTCAACTCCGCTATCAGGCCCTCACCGCACGAGAAAAGGAAATCGCGCGCTTTATGATTTCTCACCCGTCGCACACATCCAGCAAAGAGATTGGCCGCGCGCTTGATATCAGCCCGCGCACAGTCGACCATCACCGCGCGAGTATCTTGTCAAAAATGCAAATCGGCTCGGTCGCCGAGCTGATCGAGCTGTCGCTGTCATCGTCTTTGCAATTGGACGATGGCGGCTAGCCAGCCCCCCGCGCATCAACGTCTTAACAGTCGGCAAATCTCTCTCTAAGGTGCCAAGAAACACCGAAGCTCTGCTACGACAGGCGAGCGCGGTCAAAATGATGGTGGGCTGCAAGCCCTCAAGGAGAGCCAGATGAGTGAACGGTACGACAAAGGCATGAGGGTCCGGCGCAAGGTTTTGGGCGCGGCGCATGTCGACCGCGCCGAAGCCAGCAAGACCGATTTCGATACACCTTTTCAAACCCTTATCACCGAAGGGGCATGGGGCACGGTTTGGGACAGCGACGCGATCTCTTTGCGCGAACGGTCCATGCTGACGCTGGCCTTGCTGGCCGCTTTGGGCAATTTCGACGAGATCCCAATGCATATCCGCGCCACCGCACGCACGGGCGCCAGCAAGCAAGATGTGCTGGAAGCCTTTCAGCATGTGGCGATTTATGCGGGCGTGCCGCGCGCCAATCAGGCCTTGAAGCTGGCAAAAGAGACTTACGCACAGATGGAGATGGACGGCCAATGAGCAAGCCCCCTGAAGGCAATGGCTATCTGGTGCGCGATCGTGCATGGCACCCCGATGCCCTGACGCCGGCCTATAAGACCTCCGTGACCCGCGCGCCAAGCAAGCCACTGATGTCGCTGCCTACATCGATGGGAGAGCAAACCGGCCCAGTGTTCGGCCAAGACATGATAGGCCCGCTCGATAATGACCTGATCCTGAACCACGCCCAGCCCGGCGAGATGGCACTGGGGCCGCGGATCATCGTCAAAGGCCATGTGCGCGACCAGTACGGGCGCGGCGTGCCCGACTGTTTGATCGAGGTCTGGCAAGCCAATGCGGGCGGGCGCTACCGCCACAAAAACGAGGCCTATCTGGCCCCGCTCGATCCGAATTTCGGCGGTTGCGGACGGATGATCACTGATGAGAACGGCGCCTATGAGTTTCGCACTGTACAGCCCGGCCCCTACCCTTGGCCCAACGGGATGGCCGATTGGCGTCCGGCGCATATCCATTTCTCGCTGATGGGTCATGCCTTTGCACAACGGCTGATTACGCAGATGTATTTCGAAGGCGATCCGCTGATATGGCAATGCCCGATTGTGAGCTCGATTGATACCAAGGAAGCAATCGAAACGCTTGTCGCCTCGCTCAACATGACCGAGACCTTGCCGATGGATGCGCGGGTCTACACGTTCGACATGGTCCTGCGCGGCAGACGCCAAACCTTCTTTGAAAACCGTTGGGAGGGGCTTTGATATGGTCCAGTCGCACAAACTTCTGCATGAAAGCCCGTCCCAAACCGCAGGGCCTTATGTTCATATCGGGTGCACTCCGAATTTCTCTGGTATCACAGGGGTTTACGATCAAGACTTAGGGTCCTCTATGAAGACAGGACCCGTTAAGGGCCAAGAGATCGAGATTTTCGGTCAGGTCTTTGACGGCACCGGCACACCCTTGTGCGATGCGATGCTGGAAATCTGGCAAGCCGACAGCAAGGGGCTGTTTAACGCAGCCCACGAGACGCGCGGCAAGGCCGATCCAAATTTCACCGGCTGGGGGCGCTCTGCCACGGATATGAAGGATGGCACCTACCGGTTCGAGACCGTCAAGCCGGGGCCTGTGCCCTTTGTCGATGGCCGCTTGCAGGCGCCGCATGTGACATTGTGGATCGTAGCGCGCGGGATCAATATCGGGCTGCACACGCGGGCCTATTTCGACGATGAGCAAGACGCCAACGCCAAAGACCCGATCTTGAGCCGGATCGAGCATGCAAATCGCAAGCCCACGCTTATTGCGGTCTCTGACGGAAAGGCACGGTACCGGTTTGATATTCGGCTGCAAGGTGATGGCGAGACCGTGTTTTTTGACATGTAGCTTTGCCTCAAGAGGCACGCGCTGATGGCTGTGATTGCTACTTTTGGCGTGGCCCTCGCAGGGGTGATCGCGTTCCACTATCTTGCGATCCCGTTGCCGTGGCTCTTGGGGCCCATTGGTGCGTGCTTGCTGGCCGCACTTCTCGGCATGCCAATGCGCGGGATCAAGGCCTTGAACGACGCGATGCGCACGATTTTGGGCGTTGCGGTGGGGGCCACTTTGACGCCTGCGGTTTTGATCAGCTTTGGCGCCATGTGGTCCACGCTGATCCTTGTGCCGGTGATGGTCTTGGCCATTGGACTGATCGGCATCCCCTATTTTCATAGGTTTTGGGGCTATGACTTCCCGACCTCCTACTACGCAGCAATGCCCGGTGGCTTGCAAGATATGCTCGTTTTCGGCGAAGAAGCAGGCGGAAATGTCCGCGCAATGTCTCTGATCCACGCCACCCGCGTCGCCGTGATCGTCGTGGCTTTGCCGTTCTTGCTGAGAGGCTTGTGGCAGGCCGATCTGACCAACCCACCCGGCGCGCCGCTTGTGAGTTTGGATTGGTCACAACTCGCACTCATGGTGGCCTGCGCGATCGTCGGCTGGCAGGCCGCGAAAGCTGTGGGCATGTTTGGCGCGTCGATCTTGGGGCCACTGATCGCTGCGGCCATCTTGGCGCTTTTAGGAGTGCTCGAGAACAGACCTCCGGCAGAGGCGATTTGGGCCGCTCAGTTCTTTATTGGGATGAGCATTGGTTCCAAATACGCAGGCATCACGATGCAAGAAGTGCGGCGTGATCTGGTGGCGGGGCTGGGGTTTTGCGTGTTGCTGATCATCCTGACAATCATCTTTGTGGAAGCCATCTATCTGCTCGACCTCGCTCCCGGATTAGAGACATTACTGGCCTTCGCGCCAGGCGGTCAGGCAGAGCTGGTGGTGCTCGCCTTGATCGTGGGGGCTGATACGGCCTTTGTGGTCGCCCATCATGTCTTGCGGATCTTCACCGTGATCTTGGGCGCACCGATAGCGGCGCGGATATTTGGCAAGGACGCGTCTTAGTCATTTGATTTAGCGGCGTTTTGCACGCTCAGCTCGGCGACAGGATGTGGATTTTGCGGTCCTGCATCATCTCTGATGTCCGTGCGCCATAGGCTTTCATGTGATCAGACGCCGCATGCGCCTTCAGCGCGTCTAGGCTTGCCCATTTCTCGACCACAACGAAAGTATCCTCGCCAAATTTGCTCTGCGCATCGCCCGCGCCTTGGGTGTCGATCGTGGCCTCATAGGCAATGCAGCCATCTTCGGCCAAAACAGCGGGGACGTTGGCGTTGAAAATCTCCAACACCTCGGCGCGCAGGCCGGGTTTGGTGGTGAGAACAGCGATGACATGAACAAGCGACATAAGAGGGAGGCTCCTGTGATTGCGAGAGCCGTTGGGCGTTACCTGCCAAACGGCTCGATATGATCTGCGGACAGAGCATAAGCGATATCGGCCAGATGGGTCGAGAGGGCAGATGTGCCGAACATACCAGTCACATTGACCGCCTCAAACAAACCTTTGCTTTCATAGGGCGTCTGCGTGGTCACAAAGACCAGCTGGTTTGCAGGCGGGGCTGGCACATGAATGCAGGCGCCGACAAAGGGAACAAGGATGAAGGCAGTGACGCCCACCCCGGAATAGTCAATCGGAACGATATAGCCCGGCAAACGCACGATCTTCTGGTTCCAATCCGTGCGCACGCCATGTGATTGCGGCTGGCTTCGGGAAAGATCAGGGCCATCATGGTTCAAAAGCTCTGGGATGGTCGGCAAGGTCGGCGACTGGCCTTCGGGGACAAGATCGGACCAGTCGAGATCGATGAACTCCTCTGCACGCGCGGCATATGGCAAAGCGGCGCTGGCCGCGATCCCTGCGAGAAGCGCGCGGCGGGAGGGGTGCAATACACGTTTGGCGTCACTGCCAGACATAGACTTCCATCTCATCGGCCTCGAGCGCATAGCCAGTTTGAGCCACTTCCGTCGATTGCAGCTCGTGGCGCATCCGGCCGATGACCCAAACGGCCTCCCACAGATCATCGCTGGGCCAAGGCGTCTTGGTCGTGACAAAGACCAGTTGATTGGGCGGCGGTGGCGGCGTGTGAATACACGCGCCCACGTAAGGGACCAGAACGAAGCTGGTCACACCTTTGGTCGACAGATCAATCGGAATGATAAAACCCGGCAGTTTGACATAGGCGTTATCAAGCGTTGGGTTCAGCTTGGTTGCGTGCTCGTCAAAGACAGGTCGCCACGTGTCATTGACCCGGTCGATATCCCCCTCGCCGATGATCTCGGAATAAGGAACACCGGGCGGGATCAGGTCATCCCATGTGATCTCGGGCACATCGCGCGCGGTTGCGATGTTGGGAACTGCCAGCGATGAGGCGGTGGCGGCGATCATGTGACGGCGGGACAAGCGCATAGGGGTGCTCTCGGATTTTGGTTAAACGCGCACTGTCATACCATCCGCAAGCGACATGCGGTAGGCCCTGAGTGCCGGGATCATGCTCACAATTGCGCCAGCAGCGATCACGCCCAGCAAAACATAGAGCTCTCGCAGGCTCGGAGCCTCAATTGGCAACCAAAGGCCAAAAGCATTGTCAATAAGCGGCTGAGCGATGAAAAGGCCGATATAGAGCAAGATCAGACCCAAGATTGCGCCAATTGCCGCCATGACCACCGCTTCGAGCACCAACAGCCCCAAAATCACGCGCGGGCGCGCTCCCATCGCACGGAAGATCGCCATTTCGCGGCGCCGCTCGCTGAGGCTGGAGAAAATCGTGGCCATCATGCCGATAAGCGCGGTCACAACCACCATGGCAGAGACCGCAAGCAGCGCTGTTTCGGCGACACCTACGATTTGCCAAAGCTCTTGCAAGGCCACACCAGGCAGGATGGCGAGAAGCGGCTCTTGGCCATATTCATTGATCGCGCGTTGCAGGCCAAATATTTGCAGACGGCTCTGCACGCCGACAAGGGCTGCGGTGACGGCTTTGGGTTTCAACTCCATCTGCCGGATCACCTCTGCGGGCGTAGTTTGGCCGGGAATTTTCGCGCCGCTTTGCCAATCGACATGCACGGCCTCGATCCCCTCAAGGCTGACGATGACAGTGCGGTCCACGGGGGTGCCGGTTTTCTCAAGGATGCCGGAAATGCGGAACGGTTGGTCCTTATGTTCGGTAAAAGACGCAAGCCCATGGGCAATGATGATCGGATCGCCGACACTATAGCCTAACGTGGCGGCGACATCCGCGCCAATCACCGTGTCGAATAAATCATCCATCATCGAACCATCGGCAAGTTCTAAAGATTGGCCAGAGCGGTATTTGTAGCGGGTGAAGAATTCAGCCGTGGTGCCCATGACGCGGAACTGGCGGTGGCTGTCGCCCAGCGAGATCGGCACGATCCAATCAACTTGCGGTCGCGCTGCGATGTCTTGGTAGCTGTCCCACGTCATGTTGTTGGTGGCGTTGCCGATGCGAAAGACCGAGTAAAGCAGCAATTGCACAGAGCCAGAGCGCGCGCCAACAATCAAATCAGTGCCCGAAATTGTATCGGCGAAGCTGGCTTTGGCACCTGTGCGGATTTTCTCAACGCCCAAGAAAAGTGCGACGGAAAGCGCAATGGCGAGGATGGTCATGGCCACCGTCAGCGCACGGGCGCGCAAGGAGCCTAGAGCGAGACGCAGCATCAGGCAGCCTCGCGCGTGGTTTGGGCGATGTCGGACATGTTTAGCGTGCGGTCAAACTGACCTGCGAGCCGCGCATCATGGCTAACCATCAGAAGCGTCGTGTTATGCGCGCGGGCTTGAGCGAACAGCAGATCGAGGAAGGTGGTTTGAGTGGCCGCATCAAGCGAGGATGTCGGCTCGTCGGCGATGATCAAAGGCGGCGTGCCGATCAGAGCGCGCGCGGCGGCGACACGTTGTTGCTGACCGACGCTGAGATTGGCAGCGCGAGAGTTCAGAACACCGTCCGGCAGGCCAAGATCAGCACATAGTCGCTGTGCCTCGCCCGCCACATCTTGCACCCGCGCGCGGCGCATCGGCGCAAATCGCAAAGGCAGCGCGATGTTATCAGCGACACTGGCAAAGGGCAGTAGGTTGAATTGCTGAAAGATCAGCCCGATCTGTTCTGCGCGAAACCTGTCGCGCGCCCCTGCGGACAGCGTGGCGATGTCTGTACCAGCGACCTCCACCTTGCCTGCATCTGTAGTGATCGTGCCGCAGATCAGTGACAAGAGCGTGGATTTGCCAGACCCGCTTTCACCCAAAAGCAGAACCGTCTCACCAGCGGAGAGGTTCAGCTTCGGGATATGCAGCCCAAACGATGCCCGCCCCGGCCAGCGGTAGCGGACATCGTCGAGATGCAAAATGGGCTCAGCCATAGGCAAAGCGGCTTAGAACATGCCGCGCAGATCAAGCACGGGCTCCGCACGTTCGACCTCAAAGCCACGCGCGCCCGCGTCCGAGATCAGTTGGACCTCCATCTCAAGCGCGTTGGGGAAAGTGTCGAAATACGCGAAGGTGATCTGAGTGATCGCATCCGGGTTGGCGCAATCGAACAGATATTCGGCGTGGAATTCGGTATGCCCGCCCTCCTCTGCCGCTTCTGCTTCGGCGTGGTCGTCATGGTCATGTCCGTCGTGGCCTTCATCTTTGTGGGCCGCGTGATCGTCGTGATCATGGCCGTCATGGCCTTCTTCTTTATGGGCTGCGTGATCGTCATGGTCATGCGCGTCGTCTTTATGGGCTGCGTGATCGTCATGATCATGCGCGTCGTCTT
>CAZCEW010000016.1:0-36294 GCA_964497775.1 uncultured Rhodobacterales bacterium | reverse complement strand
CCCATCGCGGCCATCAACGCCTCCGACGACAAATAGCGCGTCAGCTCGAAGCCCAAAACGGCGGCGATCAGAAGAAGAATTGTCCAAAGCGGCCAGAACGCGCGCACGATTTGCTCGGCAAACAAACCCCCTCTGGTCAGGCGCAAAGGCCATGCCAATTTCGTCAGTGAAGGGGCGTGCGTTTCATCGCGCATCAAGGGCTCCCGCGGGCCTGCGCGCATGCTTGCGTCACAGCCATTCAGGTATGGTATCGCGATTTATCATTTCGTCAAAGGTCGGACGGGCCCGAATGACAGCGAATTGATCGCCATGAACCAACACCTCGGGAATGAGCGGCCGCGAGTTATATTCCGAACTCATCACCGCGCCATATGCCCCCGCCGAGCGGAATGCGACCAGATCGCCCGCGCCGAGTTCGGGCATAACCCTTTGTTTTGCAAACGTATCTCCGCTTTCGCAGATCGGGCCTACGATGTCGTATGTGACAGGTTCGCCGCCCGCCTCAGGCTCAATCACGGGGATAATATCGTGATGCGCGCCATACATTGCAGGCCGGATCAAATCATTCATCGCGGCGTCAATAATCAAAAAATCGCGGTCTTCGCCGGATTTCACATAAATCACATCGCTCACCAACAGCCCCGCATTGCCCGAAATCAGCCGTCCGGGCTCAATTTCGACCTCGCAGCCCAGATGGCCGACTGTCTGTTTGATCAGCTCGCCGAATTGCGACGGCAAAGGCGGTGCCTCATTGGACCTCGTGTAAGGAATGCCCAAACCGCCGCCCAAATCAAGCCGCTTGATCTCGTGACCTTCACTGCGCAATTGCTCCGTCAACTCGGCCACTTTCTTGAATGCCAATTCAAACGGTTCAAGCTGCGTCAACTGACTGCCGATATGCACATCGATCCCAATCACTTTCAGACCCGGCAAAGCTGCGGCCTGCGCATAGACCTCACTTGCGCGACTGATGGGAATACCGAACTTGTCGCCCTTCTTGCCCGTCGAGATTTTCTCATGCGTTTTCGCATCCACATCCGGATTGACCCGAATGGTGATCGGCACTTCCGCGCCCAAGGACTGCGCGACCTCAGAGAGCACAATCATCTCCGGCTCGGATTCGACATTGAACTGCCGGATGCCGCCCTCAATTGCCAAGCGCATCTCGGCCCGCGTCTTGCCGACGCCCGAGAACACGATCCGATCACCCGGAACACCCGCAGCCCGCGCGCGGGCATATTCCCCGCCCGAGACAACATCCATCCCCGCGCCCAGATCGCCCAGAAGCTTCAAAATCGCCTGATTGGAGTTCGACTTCATCGCAAAACACACCAGATGATCAAGCCCGTCCAGAGCCTCGTCAAACAGCTTGAAATGGCGTGTCAGAGTGGCGGTGGAATAGACGTAGAACGGCGTGCCAACTGTGCGCGCAATCTCGGAAATCGCGACGTCTTCTGCGTGCAATTGGCCTTCTTTATATAGGAAATGGTCCATTAGGCCGACCGCCCGCTGCGCAAGAACAGATAGAGCGGCAGCCCACAGGACACGCCAATGCAAAATGTTGCTGGTATGGCGATCAGGCCCAGCCAGAATTTCCGGCTGACGCATTCATGAATGACCCAAACCGTCAAAGCCACAGCCGCGATGGTCAGATCCCAAACCAAGCCGCTAGAGGCCGCGTTGGCGTGCCAAGCCTCGACCATCAGCGCCAGCGAATAGCCGTTTTCATTGAACCAGGCGATAAACCAGCTCATCGGGTGGATCGTGCCCCAAATCGCTAGCGCCAGATAAATCATTCGCATCACTGTCATCGCATCACGCCTCTCAAGATCGCTTTGACAGAGGGTCTAGTCGATAATGCGCAAAGGGAAAACCCGCCATAATCCCTTAATAAACCAGTCATATTCTAGCCCAAATCAAACTGTAGCCACTAGGCCATCCGAAACGCGAGGGCTGCCACCAATGATGCGGAACTTCTTTTTGTTCTCGATCCTCTACGCGACCCTTGCGGTCGTCGTGTTGTTCGTGTTCCGCGACAATCCGGTGATCCAGCTCTATGACGCAGGCACGCGCACCCGCGACAGCCTGACCGCTTTCGTCAAATACCTGCCCTTTGTCGCCGCAGCCTTGCTGGCGCTGTTCTTCATCACGCGCCAACTTGGCGGAAAAGCCGTTCTGAAAGAAGGGCTTTGGGCCTTTGCGGGCTGCTTGATCTTCTCTGCGGCGTTCACGTTTCTCAAAACCTCGATCCCATCCATCGTGCCGTTTTACGCCGATCCTTGGTTCACCAATCTCGACAAAGCGCTGCATGGCGGCGCGGATCCTTGGGTCTGGACGCATCAATTTGCAAACTGGATCTCCCCCAATGCGGTCGCCACGCTTTATTTTATCATCTGGGGCTTTCCAGCTGCGTTCTTTCCGTTCTTTCTGGCCATTTCCGACAATGATACAGCCCGCAAGACGCGGTTCTTGATCCTTTATTGCTTCGTCTGGATCGGATTGGGCAATGTGATTGCCACGCTCGGTAGCTCTGTCGGGCCGGTCTACTATGATCGCCTTTTGGGCACCGAGCGCTTCACCGATCTGATCAACGCCTTGGGCTCTAGCGGTATCGCGGCGGGTCATGTGGGCACCGTGCAAGACGGGCTCTGGCGGGTCTATTCCGAGCTCGGTCAGATGATCGGCTCGGGCATCTCTGCCTTCCCGTCCGTGCATGTCGGCGTGGCGACCCTAGTGATGCTCTATTTGTGCGAACGATCCCGCTGGCTAGTACCTGCCGCGATCACATTTCTGGCGATGATCCAGTTCTGCTCCGTCTATATCGGTTGGCATTATGCGGTCGATGGATATTTCTCGTTTCTTGCCGTCACAGGCGTCTGGGCAGGTTTGCGCCTTTGGTCTGGACGCAAAACGCAAAGCGCGCCGCAAAGCAGCGCGGTTCCTGCCTGAGCACCTTGCTGGCGACGCAACGTCGCAATTGCTTCAAAAGAACTTGCTTGCTTGAAACCCATAGCCAGATAAAAAAGCTGCAACCGCCTTCATTCGAAGGCTTGACGAGATAGGGAACCAGAATGGCCGAAATACAACGCGAAAGCATGGAATATGATGTAGTCATTGTGGGCGCTGGTCCTGCGGGACTTTCTGCGGCCATCCGCCTGAAACAACTCGACGCCGATCTCAATGTCGTGGTGTTGGAGAAAGGCTCCGAAGTCGGCGCGCATATCTTGTCGGGCGCTGTGCTTGACCCAAGCGGTCTGGACGCGCTTTTGCCTGAGTGGCGTGACATGGGTGCGCCGATCAATGTTGAGGTCAAACGCGACAATTTCTATATGCTGGGTGAAGCGGGCCAAGTCCGCATCCCGAATTTCGTCATGCCGCCTTTGATGAACAATCACGGCAATTATATCGTCTCCATGGGCAATGTTTGCCGCTGGATGGCCGAACAGGCCGAAGCATTGGGCGTTGAAATCTTCCCCGGTATGGCCTGCTCCGATCTGGTTTTCGGCGATGACGGCCAGATCAAAGGCGTCGTCGCTGGCGTCTTCGGCCTCGATGCTGACGGCACACTTGGCGAAAACTCCGAGCCCGGAATGGAGCTGCACGGCAAATATGTCTTCCTATCCGAAGGCGTGCGCGGATCGCTCAGCAAACAAGTAATAGAGCACTATAACCTCGCAGCAGATGCCGACCCACAGAAATACGGCCTCGGCATGAAAGAGATCTGGGAAATCGACCCTGAAAAGCACTCCGAAGGCACTGTGACCCACACGATGGGCTGGCCTTTGGGCAAGAACGCAGGCGGTGGGTCCTTCATCTATCACCTTGAAAACAATCAAGTCTATGTGGGCTTCGTGGTGCATCTAAACTACCAAAACCCGCATCTCTTCCCATACATGGAATTCCAGCGCTTCAAACATCACCCGATGGTGGCCGAGCTTCTCAAGGGAGGCAAACGCGTCGCTTACGGCGCGCGCGCGATCACCGAGGGCGGCTGGCAATCGCTGCCGAAAACAGCCTTCCCGGGCGGCGCGCTTTTGGGCTGCTCTGCTGGCATGGTCAATGTGCCGCGCATCAAGGGTAACCACAACGCAATGCTGTCGGGCAAAGCGGCAGCCGAGGCCGCACATCGCGCCATCGCTGCGGGCCGGGCAGGCGACACGCTCGATGACTATGACAGCGAAGTGCGCAGCGGGCCGATTGGCAAAGATCTCAAGCGCGTGCGTAACGTCAAACCGCTCTGGTCTAACTATGGCCTGACCGCCTCGCTGGCCGTAGGTGGCGCGGATATGTGGATAAACAACATCACCGGCGGCTGGTCGCCTTTGAACCTGAGCCATGGCAAATCCGACGCCGACGCAACCGGAGAGGCGTCCAAGTTCCAACCCATCGACTACCCAAAACCTGATGGCACTTTGTCCTTTGATCGCCTGACCAATGTGGCGTTTTCGTTCACCAATCACGAAGAAAGCCAGCCCGCGCATCTCAAACTGATCGACGCCTCTATCCCGATTGACGTAAATCTGCCGAAATACGCCGAACCCGCGCAGCGCTATTGTCCGGCCGGCGTCTATGAGGTCGTCGACAATGCCTTCGTGATCAACTTCCAAAACTGCGTGCATTGCAAAACCTGCGACATCAAAGACCCGTCGCAAAATATCAACTGGACCACGCCTCAGGGCGGCGACGGCCCCAACTACCCGAATATGTGACCGCCGCGCAGATGGACAAGTAAGACCCCGCGCCCTAGTTTCGCATGAACGACTAACGAGCAGGTTTGAATCCATGAGACGTCTAACGATTGCAGGCCTTGTTGCGGCCCTTAGCTTCACCGTCTCGGGCACACCGCTTTTTGCCGGTTTGGCCGGTCCCTATCTGGCCGCGCGCCAAGCCTCGATGTTGTCGGATTACGACGAAGCCGCCGCCTATTATCGCCGTGCTATGGCACAGGCACCGCAAAACCTTTCCTTGATGGAAAGCGCCATGATCGCCCTTCTGGGCAAGGGTGATGTCCCCGCCGCTATCGGTGTCGCCCAGCGCCACGCGCGGATCGGCGGCACGCATCCCGTAGCCCATGTTCTGCTCAACGTGAACGAGTTGGCGCAGGACCAATATGACCGACCCACACAGCCCAGCGATGACGAAAACGGCATAGCGCCATTACTTGACGGCTTGGTCAAAGCTTGGGCTCATCTGGGCCAAGGGCAAATGACCGATGCCACCGAGGCTTTTGGAAAAGTTGCCAAAATAGCCGACTTCGCCAGCTTCGCACATTACCACCAAGCGCTCGCGTTGGCTGTCGTTGGCGATTTTGAAGGCGCGGACGAAATCCTGTCGGGCCGCAAACATGGCACGCTGGTTCTCAGCACCCGCGGCATCGAGGCCCATGCCCAGATCCTCGCCCAGCTGGAGCGCACACCCGACGCGATTGAGCTGCTCGACGCCGCCATGGCCAACGGGTTCAGCCCTGATTTGAACGCCTTGCGCGAAACACTGCAGTCGGGCACGACGCCGGAATACAACTTCGTCACCACCCCGCAAGAAGGTGCCGCCGAGGTCTACTTTAACATCGCCGCGATCCTCAATGGCCGCGCCGCGCCGGAATTTGTGCTGATCTATGCGCGCATGGCGCAATATCTGCGCCCCGATCATGTGCCCGCAATCTTAGCCATTGCCGAGACTTTGGACGAGAACAGCCAATATGATTTGGCCACCGCCGCCTTCGCCGAAGTGCCCAAAGATCACCCCGCCTATTTCATGGCCGAGCTTGGTCGCTCCGACGCATTTTACGCCGATGACCGCAAAGATGAAGCCGTCGACGTGTTGCGCGCGCTCAGCCAATCACATGGCGAGATTGCAATGGTTCATGCAGCCCTTGGCGACATGCTGGGCCGCGTCAAAGATGATGACGGCGCCATCGCAGCCTATACCACTTCGATCGAGATGCGCGCAGACGATGACCGCTCCGCTTGGCCTGTCTACTATGCGCGCGGCATCACCCATGAGCGCAATGACCGCCTGCCCGAGATGGAACGCGATTTTCGCCGCGCGCTGGAGCTCAACCCCGACCAGCCTGATGTACTCAACTATCTTGGCTACTCGCTCGTTGAGCAGAAAGTGAAGCTCGACGAGGCCTTGGCAATGATCGAAAAGGCCGTCGAGCTACGCCCGCAAAGCGGCTATATCACCGACAGTCTGGCGTGGGTTTTCTACCGTCTGGGTCGCTACGACGAAGCCGTGGCCCCGATGGAGAAGGCCGTAGAATTGCTCCCGGTCGATCCAATCGTCAACGACCATCTGGGCGATGTCTATTGGAAGGTCGGACGCGAGCGTGAGGCGGAATTCCAATGGAAACGCGCGCTTTCGTTTGAGCCGGAAGAGGCTGAGGCCGATCGTATCCGTCGCAAGTTGGAAATCGGTCTTGATGAGGTCTTGCTTGAAGAGGCCGCAGGCGGAACCCCCACGGCCAGCGAGAATTAACCCGCAATGGTGCAAGAATTCGCACCTGCCAAGGTCAACCTGACCCTGCATATCACAGGCCAGCGCGATGATGGCTACCACCTGCTCGACAGTCTGGTGATGTTCGCGGATATCGGCGACACGCTCGATTTTTTCGACGCCAACACCCATTCGCTGACCGTAGACGGCCCGGAAGCCGCTGGCGTGCCCGTCGATATGGACAATTCCATCATGCAGGCTGTCGCGATGCTGGGCCAAGCGTCCAACATCGCCGTTTTGCTAACCAAGAACCTGCCAAGTGCGGCGGGCATTGGTGGCGGCTCAGCCGATGCCGCCGCCGCATTGCGCGGTGTGATCCGGCACAATGACATCTCTCCCGATTGGCTGATGCGACCACCCGAGGAAGGCGAGTTCACCAAGGAAGAGCTAGAACAAGTGGGGCAAAAGCTGCTCTCCCTTGGCGCGGATGTGCCTGTCTGCTTTTTCTCCCAAACCGCCCGCATGCGCGGCATTGGCGAGCAGATCGACCCGCTCCCCGGCCTTCCGCAGCTTGACGCGGTTCTCGTCAACCCGCGCGTTCAGGTCTCCACACCGGATGTGTTCAAGCGTATCGAGCCGAAAACCAATCCCGGCCATAGCAGCCCGCCACCTAAAGCGCCGCGCGCTTTGATTGATTGGCTTGCGGCCCAACGAAATGACATGGAAGACGCCGCCCGAAGCCTCGCGCCCGAGATTGGCACCGTTTTGGAAGCCTTGCGCAATACTGACAGCTGCCACTTGACCCGCATGTCCGGCTCTGGCGCGACTTGCTTTGGGCTCTATCCTGACGCGGATCTGGCCAGAAAGGCCGCAAATCAACTCAGCGCGCAACATCCTGGCTGGTGGGTCAAACCCTGCCGCTTGGGTGACGCGCCAAAAGCCTAGTTGATCCGCGCAACCACGTAATCGGCCAGATCGCGCAGCATATCTGTCAGCGCGCTCTCAGGCACCGCCGCCAGCGCTTGTTTGGCAACGCCAGACCACTTCATAGCCTCCGCGCGCGCATCATCCAGCGCGCCATGCTTGGCCAAAAGCTCCAAAACATGCTCCAGATCACCGTCGCGCTGATCGCCCTTCTCGATGGTCCGCTTCCAGAACTCACGCTCTGACGCGCCGCTGGCTGCAATCGCCTTGATCAGCGGCAGAGTCAGCTTCTTTTCGCGGAAATCATCGCCGATATTCTTGCCCGTCTGAGACGCTACACCGCCGAAATCCAAAACATCATCAACGATTTGGAAGCTGACCCCCAAAGCATCGCCATAAGTGAACAAAGCTTGCACAACCTCAGGCTCTGCATCGGCAATCATGCCGCCGACTTGCGTGGCCGCAGAAAACAGCGCCGCCGTCTTGCCGCGCACCACTTTCAGGTAAATATCCTCGGTCGTCGCCAGATTTTGCGAGGCAGTCAGTTGCAACACTTCGCCTTCGGCAATCGTCGCTGCTGCGTTTGACAACACGCGCAGCACATCCATCCGGCCGGTTTCCGTCATCAATTGAAAAGAGCGTGCAAACAGATAGTCGCCCACCAAAACGCTGGATTTGTTGTCCCAAAGCAGGTTTGCGGCGGGCTTGCCGCGCCGCTGCTGGCTTTCATCAACCACATCATCATGCAGCAACGTGGCGGTATGAATGAACTCCACCGTTGCGGCCAAATGCACATGATAAGGACCTTGATAGCCACAAATCCGCGCCGCCGCCAAAGTCAGCATCGGGCGCACACGCTTGCCGCCCGCCCCCACCAAATGCGCCGTCACTTCCGGGATGCGCGGCGCATGCTCAGATGCCATCCGCTCAGCAATCAGCACACCAACAGCCTCCAGATCGCCGGCCAATGCAGCCTGCATCCGTTCATGGGGCTTTGCAGAGGGGTCGTCCAAACTCATCAATGGTTCTGCCTCTTGGCTCGACAAATGCGGCGCTCTGTCGTTATCTCAGGGTCATGAAGGAACTCTTACGCAGCACCGATCCGACGATCATCGCATTCGCCAAAGCCCTTCTCCAAGGAGAGGATATAGGCGTGTTTGAGATGGACGTCCATATGAGCGCGCTTGAAGGCAGCATTGGCATCTTCCCGCGCCGTCTGATGGTGCTGGAGCGCGACCTGTTTATGGCCAGATCGGTCTTGCGCGACAATGACATTGAGATCGAAGGTTAGCCCCCGTGCCGTTCTCTGACGAACAACTGTCGCGCGACGCGTTCTTGGACGCGCGCTTGCATCTGCACCAGCCGCTACAGGGCTACCGTGCGGCAACCGATCCGGTGTTTCTCGCTGCTGCCTGCCCCGCCCAGAAGGGCCAATCCGTGCTGGAATTAGGCTGCGGCGCAGGGGCGGCGTCGCTCTGCCTTGGTCTACGCACTGGTGCCACGCTCACAGGCGTCGAGGTCCAAGAAAACTACGCCGATCTGGCCCGCCGCAACGCGTCTGACAATAACATCGCCCTTGATGTCACCTGCGCCGACCTCGCCGCTCTGCCTGAGCCGATCAAATCGCAAAGCTTCGATCATGTCATCGCCAATCCGCCCTATTATGGCCCCGGGACACTGGCCCAAGACGAGGGCCGCGCCACAGCCTTGCAAGAACACACGCCCTTAGCAGAATGGTTAACAGTCGCGATGAAACGCACAAAGCCCAAAGGCTGGCTGACACTCATTCACCTGTCAGAACGTCTGGGCGACATTCTCGAATTGCTCAATTCGCAGGCATCAGTGATCAAAATTCTACCTTTGACTGCGCGAGAAGGTCGCAGCGCCAAACGCGTCGTGCTGCGCGTGCGTAAAGGACGCGGATCGAAAATTACCCTCTGCAATCCCCTGATTTTACACGAAGGCGGCGCACATTCAGCCGATAAGGACAGCTTTACGCCTCAAGCAAAGGCAATTTTGCGCGATGGAGAGGCGCTGGAATTCTAGGTTTTTCGCTGCAGTGCCGCGATTGAAACTCGTGACAGTCGGCACAACTTATGGTGGACTAAAAGCACAACCCACATAGAAGGAGGAACCTACATGACCGTCAGTTCTCATTTGACCGAGCTGAAACGTCGACATGAAACCCTTTCCGAGCAAGTGGAACAGGCCCAACGAAGCCTCAGCGTGGATGATTTATCCATTGTGGAGCTGAAGAAGCAAAAGCTTCGATTGAAAGAAGAGATCACCAAACTGGCAAACTGACACGCTGCAATTTCCGCGGCTAAGGTTCTCGTATTTTCGAGGCCGGTTTTTGATCAAGATGGCGACCGTCACAAGAGTGAGGGTCGTCCTACCCGCGTCGTGCCTTATTTCCATTCATGAACACGATATCGCGGCCAAATTCCTCAATACATTCTGTCTGGTCTTGGACCCATTCGATAAAACGTGCCACTTGCGGCCGTGTCTCAACACCGCGCGGGCAAACGATCCGGTAATCTGCGCGCGCATCAAGCCCTTGCTTCAGAGGGATCACCAAGCGCCGCTCGCGCAAATGTCCATCCGTCAGCGAAATCCGACCCAAGATCGCGCCAGCCCCGCTTAACGCGGCATCAACCACGTGGTCGGCTTGTGAAAAACTGGGGCCAAAAGTTTGCGGAGGCGCGACCCCGGCATGCTCAAAATAAGCGGGCCAATCAATCTTGGGCTCCAGAAACAGCGAATTTTCATCGCGCAACAGCACCAATGACTTTAAATCATCCACGGTCCTTACCTGAGCCGCCAA
The DNA here is from genome assembly GCA_964497775.1 of uncultured Rhodobacterales bacterium. GTDB lineage: Bacteria > Pseudomonadota > Alphaproteobacteria > Rhodobacterales > Rhodobacteraceae > Litoreibacter. The sequence goes on along the minus strand of CAZCEW010000016.1, from coordinate 26,111 downwards.
TTCCGGCGTCATCATGGGTGCGACCCACTCGTGAATAAAGGGTTGCGAATATAGCCCTGCATCGTCGCCCTGACCAAATCGGATCGCCACATCCACATCATCGCGCGCGAAATCAGCAATTTTTAACCCTGCCGAGAAACGCAGCTCGATATCGGGATGGCTTTGCGCGAAGGAATAGAGCCGCGGCGCCAACCATTTTGCGGTAAATCCGGGGCCCGCTGTCACCGTCAATGTGGCAGAATTCAATCGCCGTTGCACTGACCGCCAAGCCGCATGAAGCGCCTCAAATCCGTCCGCCACACCCGGTGCCAATGCCTTGCCTTCCTCCGTCAGCTCTACGGCGCGGTTGAGACGCCGAAAAACTTGTGCGCCTAAATGCTCCTCCAAGGACTTTATCTGAAAGCTCAACGCTGCGGGCGTGACGTTCAATTCTTCGGCCGCTAGCGCAAAGCTCATATGGCGAGACGCGGCCTCAAAGGCACGAAGGGCTGTCAACGGAGGAAGGCGATCATTCATTTCACTTAAATATAACTTAACTGAACGAATGAAAAGTCTCGTTTGTAAAGAGATCAACCAATGCGCATATTCATTTCAAGTCAGAAATTCGAAAGGACAAACCAATGATCGAGACACACACAACACGGCAAATGCATGACGCCCAAACACGCGCACATAAAGAACGCTCCGACGCGTTTGCAGCGATGTTTCGTGCGTTGCCGAAGCTTGCGGGCTCTCTGCGCCACCTCCGCTAACTCCTCCTCCCCTGAGTGAGTCGCAAAAAAGGGCCGGTGCAGCTAAAGCACCAGCCCTTTTTTGTGAAAAAGACACGCGCCTTAGGTCAGGTACTGACCGCCATTGGCCGAAATCGTCGAGCCTGTCACAAAGCCAGCATCGTCAGAGGCCAAGAAGACAACTGCGCGCGCAATCTCGGACGCTTCGCCCAAACGGCCCACGGGGATTTGCGGCAAGATCACCTCGTTCATCACTTTCTCAGGGATCGTGGCCATCATTTCGGTGTTAATATAGCCCGGCGCGATCACGTTCACGGTGATGCCCGCACGCGCGCCTTCTTGCGCCAGTGCTTTGGTGAACCCGATATCGCCCGCTTTAGCAGCCGCGTAGTTGGCCTGCGCGAACTGACCCTTCTGGCCATTGATCGAGCTGATCGTGATCACGCGGCCAAACTTGCGCTCGCGCATGCCGGGCCAAACTGGGTGGGTCATGTTGAACACGCCGGACAGATTGGTGTTCATCACTTCGGACCACTGCTGCGGCGTCATTTTATGAAACGGCGCGTCGCGGGTGATGCCAGCATTATTGACCAGCACCTCGACGGGGCCACTGTCAGCTTCCACTTGCGCGATGCCTGCGACGCAAGCGTCATAATCTGCCACGTCCCATTTGTAGGTTTTGATACCTGTTTCTTTGGTAAAAGCAGACGCTTTTTCGTCATTGCCAGCATAGGTCGCAGCGACAGTGTAGCCTTCCGCTTGAAGAGCTTTCGAGATAGCAGCGCCGATACCGCGCGAACCACCGGTGACAAGAGCAACACGGGACATGAGATTCCTCCAGAATCGAGTTAGGTAATTTTATTTCTATTTATGTATAAGTTGCGCAATTTTCATGCGCAACCGTTATGGCTTGGTCAGTCACGCTCTACGCAAAGCGCCACGCCCATACCGCCACCAATGCACAAGGTCGCAAGACCTTTCTTGGCGTCGCGGCGCTGCATTTCGAACAGCAGCGTGTTGAGAACGCGGCAGCCAGAAGCACCGATCGGATGACCAATCGCAATCGCGCCGCCATTGACGTTCACAATCGCCGGATCCCAGCCCATGTCTTTGTTGACGGCACAAGCCTGTGCCGCAAAAGCTTCATTGGCTTCAACCAGATCAAGATCTTCGACCTTCCAGCCGGCCTTATCCAAGGCTTTGCGTGACGCATAGATCGGGCCCACACCCATGATCGACGGGTCCAATCCGGCAGTCGCGTAGGACGCGATACGTGCCAAAGGTTGCACGCCGCGCTTTTCAGCGTCAGCCGCGCTCATCAACAACGTGGCTGCGGCGCCATCATTCAGGCCGGAAGCATTAGCCGCAGTGACCGAGCCCTCTTTGGCGAAAGCCGGACGCAGCTTTGCCATCGCGTCCATTGTCGCGCCATGGCGGATATATTCGTCTTGGTCAACCACGATGTCGCCCTTGCGGGTCTTGACCGTGAAAGCTGCGATCTCATCAGCAAACTTGCCAGCCTTTTGCGCGGCTTCCGCTTTGTTTTGCGACGCGACCGCAAATTCGTCCTGCATCTCGCGGCTGATCTGCCATTTCTCGGCGACGTTTTCTGCCGTCTGGCCCATGTGGTAGCCGTTAAATGCATCCCACAAACCGTCACGGATCATGCTGTCGATATATTTCATATCGCCCATTTTCTGGCCCGGGCGCAGATTGGCAACATGCGGGCTCATCGACATATTCTCTTGCCCGCCCGCGATCACAATCGCCGCGTCACCAAGTTGAATATGCTGCGCGCCCAAAGCCACGGCGCGAAGACCGGAGCCACAGACCTGATTGATGCCCCAAGCGGCACTTTCTTGTGGCAGGCCTGCATTGATATGCGCCTGACGGGCGGGGTTTTGACCCTGACCGGCGGTCAGAACCTGACCCAGAATAGTCTCGGAGACCTCGCCCTTTTCAACACCGGCACGCTCGACCACGGCCTCGATAACGGCCGCACCCAGATCATGGGCAGGCGTGTTGGCAAAAGAGCCCAAGAAACTGCCAACAGAGGTACGGGCAGCAGAAGCGATTACGACATTCGTCATTTGATTTCCTTTCAGACGCAGACGTCAGAGTACGAGAGGGAGCGCCAACGTAACGTGGCGTAAGATGGGCTGCTTTTAGCAACGCCTCACGCCGCGCACAAAGAGACAGTCTGTCTCAGTCGCCCACGCACCCTATCTCGTTCATAGTCTTAGGAAATCTGGGGTATTACAACTTTGATCCATCTCAAACTCTGCCAAAGAGGGCCGAGCCGGATCCGATCTAACCTAGGCCCGCATCTGCATTGATTCTCTGCCCGGGTCCCATGGCGGCGTGATCATTGGGGCGGCAAACAGATAGCCCTGCATGCAATCTACGCCCGCTGCGATCAGGTAGTTTGCTTCATCGACCTGCTCCACCCCTTCGGCGACAACGAACATGTCGAACTGCTCCGCAATCATCAAAAGTGCCTGCGTCAGAACCTGATTATCGGCGTCCGATTGGATATCCTTGATAAAGCTGCGATCAATTTTGACGATGTCGAAATACAAATCCTTGAAATGGCGAAACGCCGTATAGCCCGCGCCGAAATCATCCAGTGCGAAAGACACGCCAAGCCCGTGCATCCTGTCCATGAAGCGGCGGATCAGATCCGGAGATTCCATGACCGAGCTCTCGGTGATCTCGATGATCAACCGCTCAGCCACAGTTTCATCAACCGCCAAGCCGTCGCGCAGCACTTGTTCCCAAGATGGATTGCCGATGGAACGCACAGACATATTGATCGACAGGCGCAACGATGGCTGTTCAGACAATGTCTTCAACCCGATCTCAAGAGCCAAACAATCCATCACGCGCCCCTCGGGCTGGGTCTCGATCACCTCAATGAAGTCTTTCGCAGGGATTATCCGGCCCGTGTCATCGAGCACCCGCAACAACCCCTCATAAAAGGCCGGAACCGTAGGATCGTCAGATCGCATGATCGGCTGATAGGCCAGCAACACATCCTTGCGACGCAGCGCATCGCGTACCATGTCCAACACGTTCAGATCGCGCAACTCTAGAGCTGCATTGATCGGGTCTTGAGAAAAAAACGACATGGGGCTGTTCTCCAACTGCGATGAGAACAAACAAGCACCAAACTCTGAATCTCAAGTTAATGTTCCAGTTTAGTTCTAATTGCTATACGCTAACCTTCAAACACCTAACTCTATGAAAGATAATGAAAATGTCTGAAAGATGCGGCTGGTGCGGGCTGGAAGAAATCTATGTCGACTACCACGACACGGAGTGGGGCGTGCCCGAATATGACAGTCGCGCGTTGTGGGAGAAGTTGATTCTCGACGGGTTTCAAGCGGGTCTCAGCTGGATAACGATTCTCAAAAAGCGCGACAATTTCCGCGCCGCTTTCGCGGATTTCGATCCCAACATCATCGCAGGCTGGGGTGAGGCGGAGGTTGAGCGCTTGCTTCAAGATGCAGGCATCATCCGCCATCGCGGCAAGATCGAAGCGACAATCGGCAATGCGCGGGCGTGGCAGAAGATCGAACAACGCGAGGGGTTCGATAGGTATCTTTGGAATTACATGGGCGGCGCACCGCTGCAAAACCAATTCAAGACCCTTGCCGATGTGCCAGCACAAACACCGCTGAGCACGCAAATCTCGAAAGACCTGAAGAAAGAAGGTTTTAAGTTTTGCGGCCCCACAATCGTTTATGCCTTCATGCAAGCCGTAGGCATGGTCAATGACCACCTTGTCACCTGCCCGCAGCATGAACAGGTCAAGAAACACACACGCTAGATAAAAGAAAGGCCCGCCACAGCAATGGCAGGCCTTCCGAGATCTTATGGAGGTGGGTCAGATGGATCGACCCGATACCTCGGTGAGAAATAGGGGTCTGCCCCTAAAAGCGCACCTCCGCACCTTGTCTGACACCTCGCTCCAATATCACTCTAGACATGGACACCTCCTTTCAATGGTTGCTGTTCAACGCCAGCCTGCCACATCTTGTGCATAACTCAAGACGTTTTTTGCAATTCGCCGGATGAAAGTTTCGTAACGATCACACGAAACGGCACCAAAGCCACCAAAGCGATCAGAAGTTTGACCGTATAATCGGCCAATCCAAGCCCGATCCAATAGGGCAAGACCGGCCCGATCCCGAAGATAGCGCGCGGCTCGTTTGCCCACGAGACGTCATTTCCGGGCTCGATAAAGCTTAAGGCCCCAGCGAAAGCGACGGTAAAGAATATTGCCGTATCAATGGCTGATCCGAAGACGCTAGAGGTCAGCGGCGCTTTCCACCATGCGGCATCGCGCAGGCGCGAGAAGATCACAACATCAATCAATTGCGCGACCAAGAAGGCCACGCCAGAGCCCAGCGCGATACGCCATGTCACAAGCGGCCCGAACTCGCCGATGATCTGCGTGCCAATCAGAGAGCAAATCACGCCCACGATGAAGCCTGCAAATATCACCCGACGCGCAGCAGAACTGCCATAGACGCGGTTCATCACATCGGTGACGAGAAAGGCGAAGGGGTAGGTGAACGCGCCCCATGTCAGCCAGCCACCTGCGATGATGTGCTGCACGAGAATATTGGAGGCCACAACGATGGCGGCCATGGCAAGAATGCCGGGAAGAAGACGTGTCATAAGATAGGTTCCGTTTTGACAAGGTAGCGGAGACTTGTAGATCAGCGCGCTCCTACGTCAGTCGCGCGCGCTTCGCAAGCGCTTTACACGCCCGCCTCGACAATCGCATCGGCCAAAATTGGCACCGAGGCCGCATTGAGCCCCGCAATATTCATCCGGCTGTCCGCCACCATATAAATCCCGTGGTTTTCGCGCATCGTCTCGACCTGCGCCTGCGTGGCTCCTAGAAGCGAGAACATGCCGCGATGCTCGGCCAGAAATCCGAACCGGTCAGAGCCCGTGCGTTTGCGCAAAGTGTCCGCAAGCATCTGGCGCAATTCCAACATGCCCGTGCGCACGGCTTCAAGCTCCGCCTGCCAATCGGCGCGTAAAGCCTCGTCGTTTAAAACCATGGTGACCAGACGCGCGCCGTGATCGGGCGGGAAAGAGTAATTTTGCCGGTTCAAAAACGCCAAATTCGCTTGGTTCAGCGCGGTCCTGCCCGCCTCTTGCGTAACGGTCATCAAAAGTCCGACCCGTTCGCGGTAGACACCGAAATTCTTGGAACAACTCGCGGCGATCATCAGCTCTGGCTGAGTCTTGGCGAGATGGCGCACGCCAAACGCATCCGCCTCCAGCCCGTCGCCAAAGCCCTGATAGGCAATGTCGACAAAAGGGATGAGCCCGCGCACGAGCAGCAAATCTGCCAGCTCTTGCCATTGCGACGGGTTCAGGTTCGCGCCGGTCGGGTTGTGACAACAGCCATGCAGCAACACAACATCGCCGGGCTTGGCCTTGGACAAGTCAGTCAGCATGCCATTGAAATCCACGCCGCGGCTTTCCGCGTCGAAATAGCGATACTCGGCCATAGCCATGCCCAGATAGCGCAAAATTGACGGGTGATTGGGCCATGTCGGCGCCGATAGCCATACTGTCGCCTCGGGCGAGGCCATCTCGATCAGCTCAAAGCCTTGACGAATAGCCCCGGTGCCGCCCGGTGTAGCGGCGGCGGCGATCTGGTCGGAAAACACGGTGTCGCCCAAGATCAATTCGGCCATGACCTCGTGAAAACCTACATCACCCACAAGCCCCGTATAGCTTTTGGTTTGCTCTTGCTCCCAGAGTAGCCGCTCGGCCTTCTTGACCGAGCGCATCACCGGCGTGGCGCCGCTTGCATCCTTATAGACGCCAACGCCCAGATCGACCTTTGTTTCTCGCGGATCGTCGCGGTAAGCGGCCATCAAAGCCAAAATCTTGTCTTGGGGTTGTGCCTTCAGGTGCTCAAACATAGCCGCTTTTCCTGTCTCGGTTTAGCCTGTCTCAACTGCCAACTGTTCAAACTGACCCCATTCCGTCCATGACCCATCATAGAGCGAATGATTGCGGTGCCCGATCCGCTCTAGCCCGAGGCTCAGGACCGCCGCCGTCACGCCAGACCCGCAAGTGGTGATCACGGGCTTGCCCGTCTCAACGCCTGCGTCATGAAACAGCTCACGCAGATCATGCTCGGATTTCATCGTGCCATCGGCATTTAGCAGATGCGCATAGTGCAAATTGCGCGAACCCGGTATATGGCCCGCGCGCAGCCCTTCGCGCGGCTCAGGCTCCGCGCCTTTGAACCGCGCAGCCCCGCGCGCGTCCAAGATCAAGTGATCGCCCAGTTTCGAGGCCGCCGCCACTTGTGTCACATCGCGCACCAAATTGGCTTGGCGCTGCACGGTCATGTGGCGCTCTTTCATCACCGGTGGCAGGTCTTCCGTCTCGCGACCCTCGGCTATCCATTTGGGATAGCCGCCATCCAGCACCGCGACGTCTGTCTTGCCCATCAGGCGAAACAGCCACCACACTCGCGCGGCCGAGAACATCCCCGCCCCGTCATAGATCACAACCTGATGACCATCGCCCACACCCATCGCGCGCATCCGCGACATGAATTTCTCCACCGGAGGCGCCATGTGAGGCAGTTCCGAGCGTGTGTCAGAAATCTCGTCAATGTCGAAGAACCGCGCGCCGGGGATATGGCCCCGCTCATACTCCGCCCGCCCGTCACGCTTCATATCGGGCAGATACCAAGACCCGTCCAAAATGCGCAGATCAGGATCGTTCAAATGATCCGCAAGCCAGCTTGTGCTGACCAGAGTTTTCGGGTCGTCGGCCATAAACCTGCTCCTTGGCGAGGTTGAAGGGTATTTTTGATCGCAAAACAGCTATCGCCCCGCGCGCGGCTTCGCAAGGGCGTGAACCCTGACGCCGACGTCAATCGGTTTCTAACCGTGATCCTTCATCAACCGCGCTTTATTGCGCTGCCAGTCGCGTTTGGCCGAGGTCTCGCGCTTGTCATGCAGCTTCTTACCCTTGGCGATGCCAATCTTCAGCTTCGCGCGGCCCTTATGGTTGAAATACATAACAATCGGCACCAGCGTCATGCCCTCGCGCTGCGTTGCCGACCAAAGCTTCGACAATTCGCGCTCTTTGACCAGCAACTTCCGGCGGCGGCGTTCTTCATGTTGGAACGTTTTGGCCTGCGCATAGGGCGGGATGTAGCTGTTGACGAGCCACAGCTCGCCCTCCTCTACAGCCGCGTAGCTTTCTGCGATCTGGGCTTGCCCGGTACGTAAGGATTTCACCTCAGAGCCTTCCAGAACGATCCCGCATTCAAGATCATCCTCGATCGCATAATCAAACCGCGCCCGCCGGTTCTCGGCGATCACTTTGTAATTGGGATTGTCAGGTTTCTTGGCCATAGCCGCCATATAGGGTCTGCGGCTAGGCGGCGTCTAGGGTGAGGCACAATAAAGGCTCGCCTACGTCCTCATGGATGCGCGTGCCGGTTTGATAGAACCCGTATGCGCAATAAAATGCCCGCGCGCGCAGATTGGCCTCGAAGACCTCCAAGGTTAGCCGTGGCTGGCGCGATTTGATATGGTCAAGCAAGCCGCGGCCTACGCCTTGGCCTTGATAGTCCGGATGCACAAACAGCGCCGCGACTTCCGAGCCGTTCAGCGCCAAGAACCCCGCCACATGCGATCCTCGCTCATCCACCCATGTTTTCACATTCGGCAAATAGAGGCTTGGGATCTCGTCGCGTTGCTTGGCAATGAAGCTGTCTGTGAAGAACGGATGGGACGGGATGGCCGAGGCTTCCCAGCAGCTCAGCACCCCGTCCAGATCGCGCGATTTATAAGCTCGTATCATCGCAGCTTAGTTGATCAAACCTGCATGACGCATGCCGTCTTTGATGGCGTCTTTCGTAGCCTCTTGCAGAGCTGCATGCGGCAAGCGCACCTCGTCAGAGCACAGCCCCAAAACCGACATGCCGTATTTCGCCCCGATCAGACCGGGCTCCATAAAGATCGCCTTATGCAGCGGCATCAACGCATCAAGCTGCGTGCGCGCTTTGGCATAGTCGCCGGCCAGCGTCGTCTCTTGGAACTCCGCACAAAGTTTCGCGGCTACATTTGCCGTGACCGAGATGCAGCCGACGCCACCATGGGCGTTGAAGCCCAGCGCCGTGGGATCTTCACCCGACAGCTGCACGAAATCCGGCCCACACGCCATGCGCGTCAAAGGCACGCGCGCCAAATCAGCCGTCGCGTCCTTCACGCCAATGATATTCGGGTTCTTCGCCAAAGTTCCCATCGTCTCCGGCGTCATATCGATGACCGAGCGCGGCGGAATGTTATAAATCACAATCGGCAAGCCACATTCTGCAGCCGCCTCAAAGTGAGCGATCAACCCGCGCTGCGTCGGTTTGTTATAGTAAGGCGTCACCACCAAAGCCGCATCTGCGCCTGATTGTTTCGCGTGCTGAACCAATCGCACCGTCTCAGCAGTACTGTTTGACCCCGCTCCCGCGATCACAGGAATGCGGCCTTTCACGGCCTGAACGACGCAATCAACCGTCGCGTCATGTTCTTCGTGGCTCAGCGTCGGGCTTTCACCGGTCGTACCTACTGGCACCAATCCGTGAGAGCCTTGCTCGATATGCCACTCTACAAGGTGTTTGAGCGCGTCAAAATCCACCGAGCCGTCTTTGAACGGCGTAACCAGCGCGGGCATTGATCCCTTAAACATGACACGTCTCCCTTGTTTGCATTTATCCGCTATGGCGGATAGCTGCGTGTGCGCGGCTTCGCAAGACGAATTATAGCTCACTCGTGAGTTGCCCCATCCCAGCGAAACGCTATTTTAAGCGAACGCCTGTCAGAAAGTGATCCATGATCCGATTCTCGAGCCTTTTGATCCTGTGCCTCGCCTGCGCGATGCCTCTGAGCCTTTCGGCGCAAAGCACGGCTGCGCCTTTGGGCGCTGCGATCTCTGCTGCGAACTCTGGCAAATGGCCTAATGTCTCAAGTTTGCGCGCAGGACTGACCGACCCGGTTGCGCGCGATGTCGTCGATTGGATGCGCCTGCGCGGCCAACAAGGCACCTTTGCCGAATGCCGCGACTTTATCGCCCGCAACGCCGACTGGCCCGGCATGCGCCTTTTGCGCCTGCGCTGCGAATACACCATCGCCCGCGGCTCTGATCCGCAAACCGTGCTTGAATTCTTCGCCCAGCAAAACCCGCAAACCGGCACCGGCTCCTTGCGTCTGGCCGAAGCGCTCATCAACACGGACCGCGCCGTGGAAGGCGCGCGCGAGCTGAAACGCGCGTGGCTCACCTTCACTATGGGCGCCAGTGAGCATCGCGCTTTTGTCGAGCGTAACGCCCTGACGATCAAAGACCTGCATGAAGAACGGCTCGATATGCTTTTGTGGCGCGGCGCGCATAGTGCAGCCGATCGCATGATCCCACTGGTGGGCGACGGCTGGACCCGTCTGGCCAAGGCGCGCATTGCACTGCGAAAACGCGAGGGCAATGTCGACACGCTGATCGAAGCCGTTCCTGAAAGCCACGCAGACGATCCCGGCCTCGCGTTCGAGCGCTTTTTGTGGCGTGTGCGCAAAGACCGCGATGACAGCGCGATCGAATTACTGCTGGAGCGCTCCAAATCCGCTGAAACCCTTGGCGTGCCGCAAGAATGGTCGAACCGCCGCCGCGCTTTGGCGCGCCAGATGATGCGCGCGGATAGGGCCGAGCTGGCCTATGAGATCGCCTCGAACCACCACCTCAAAGCCGGATCAAACTTCGCTGATCTGGAATGGCTGTCGGGCTATATCGCCCTGCGCAAACTCAATAAGCCCGAAGTGGCCGCGCGCCATTTTCAACGCTTTGAGACCGCAGTGGTCACACCTATTTCACTGGGCCGCGCAGGCTACTGGCTAGGCCGCGCCTATGAGGCCGCGGGCAATTACGACACCGCCGCCTCTGCGTTTGAGTTTGGGGCCGAATTCCAATCCAGCTTCTACGGTCAATTGGCGGCCGAAAAAGCGGGCCTTCCCGCTCCTGACATCATGGCTGGCACCGAAGAATTCCCCGATTGGCGCGAGGCTGAGTTTACCAAGACCTCCGTCTTCAAAGCAGCCCTAAAGCTGCATAACGCAGGCCATACCTATCTGGCCGAGCGCTTCTTGGTCCATTTGGGTGAAAGCCAGACCCGCACAGGGTTGGGCCAATTGGGCGATTTCGCGCTATCTTTGAACGAGCCGCATATCGCGCTGATGATCTCTAAACAGGCCGCGCGCCAAGGCCATGAGATCTTCAAAACTTACTTCCCTATCGCGACCCCTGCTGGCATGGACCTACCCATCGCGCCTGAATTCGCGCTGTCCATCGCGCGCCGCGAAAGCGAGTTCGACCCCGTCGTGATCAGCCCCGCAGGTGCACGCGGCCTCATGCAACTCATGCCGGCCACAGCGCGCGAGGTTGCAGGCCAAATCGGCGAGACCTATTCCAAATCCCGCCTGCTTGATGATCCTGAATATAACGCGCGTCTGGGATCGGCCTATCTGGCGCGTCTCGACAAAAGTTTCGCGAGCAACCCGGTGCTGATGTCAGCCGCTTACAATGCAGGCCCCAGCCGCGCCGTCGCCTGGAGCCGCAATTACGGCGATCCCCGTCATGATCAAACCGATGTGGTCGACTGGATCGAGCACATCCCCTTCCGCGAAACCCGCAACTACGTCATGCGCGTCACCGAAAGCTTCGCGCCTTACCGCTCTCGTTTGGCCGGAAAACCTGTCGAGATCGCTCTGAGCCAAGAGCTCAAGCGCTAGCGTCCTTTGAGCTGCGCCACAGCGTAAACAGCCCCGCCGCGATCACAATCGCCGCACCCAGCACGACATTGGCCTGCAAACTTTCTCCAAAAACCCAAATGCCGATGAACGAGGCAAAAACCAATTGCAGATAAGCAAAGGGCTGCACCGCACCAGCTTCCGCCAATTCATAAACGCGGATCAAGAAGTAATGGCCCACCGCCCCCGTGACACATAGCACAGCCATCCATGCCCAATCCGGCCCGCTCATCGGCTCCCAAAACCAGATGCCCACGCAGGTCATGCCTAATGCGCCGACTGTTCCGGTCCAAAAGAAGCTAACGGCGGCGGCATCTTTGCGCGCCGCATAGCGCGTCAAAAGCGAATAGAGCGCAAACATCGTGGCCGAAATCACTGCAACAAAGGCGTAAGGGCTAAACACCTTATATCCGGGCTGCAGAATGATCATCACACCAACGAACCCAATGGCAATCGCAGCCCATCTGCGCGGGCCGACATGCTCTCCCAGAACGGGGCCGGACAAGGCGGCAACGATCAACGGATAGCTGATGAAAATCGCCAAGCTTTCGATCAGACCCAGCAGCGTGAAGGCCAAAACCATCACGCAAACTTCGGCAGCCAACAAAAGCCCTCGAAAACTCTGTAAAACGGGTTGTTTCGTGACCGCCGCCGCAGCCAACCCACCCGCACGTCGTGCAGAGATCGAGATGACAAAAGCCGCGAAAAACCAGTAGCGGATCATCACCACCATGATCACATTATACTCGCCCGCCAAATGGCGCGAGATGCCGTCCTGCATTGCAAACACAAACATGGTCAGCACCATCAACCACTGGCCGCGCCGCACATCGCTCATTGCTTGACGCCCACACTCATATGACGTTTTCGACCAAAGCCGGGAACACGCGAGACCTCAAAGCCCGCTGCCTCTAATGCGCGGCGCACATGACCCGCCGCCGTGTAAGTTGCAAACGTCCCGCCCGTGACGGTCTGCCGCCCGACATCGCGCATCAAGTCCTCGCCCCAAAGCTCGGGGTTCTTGGCAGGCGAAAACCCGTCGAGAAACCACGCATCCGCAAGGTTTTTCATCACTGCGACTTTCTCGCGCGCATCGCCGATCACGATCTGCGCGCGCAAATCTTCCGTCTCAACCACGAAACTCTCGGCGCTCCAAGCCGCCAATAAAGGCTTCGCCAACACCTCCAGTTCTGGAAAAGCCGCCAGAGCCTGCGCGGCCTCGTCAGCACTCATCGGAAAGGCCTCAAAACTGGTAAACCGCAACTGGCCCGAGACGCCCGCCGCCCGAAAACTCTGCCACGCGCAAAGCAAGTTCAGCCCCGTGCCAAAGCCCAGCTCTGCCACATGAAACCCATCCCAAAACCGCGCAGGCAGGCCGTTGCCGTCCAAGAACACATGGCGCGTTTCTGCCAAACCGTCATCGAGCGAGAAATACGGGTCCTCAAAACGCCGCGACATTGGCACGCCGTTCTCGCGCCATTCAATCGCTGCCATCTGGTCGTCCATCGCGTTCTACCCTAGAGATATCTCAGCCGCGACCATGCGCGAGAGGAGCCCCACTTGTCCACGCCCGACATCACCATTTTGGGGGCCGGAATTTTCGGGCTCTGCACCGCGTGGTCGGCCCTGAAACGCGGCGCATCTGTTCAGATCATCGACACCCGAGGCATCGGCGCAGGTGCCAGTGGCGGCATCGTCGGCGCTTTGGCCCCGCACACGCCCGACAATTGGAACGCCAAGAAGCAATTCCAATTCGAAAGCCTGATCATGGCAGAGAATTACTGGGCCGAGATCGAAGCGCTGACCGACCTGCCCACAGGCTACGCGCGTTTGGGTCGTCTACAACCGATCCTCAACGCGCGTGGGCTAGAGCTTGCACGCGCCCGCGAGACCAGCGCCCGCGATCTGTGGCAAACCCGCGCCACATGGCAGGTGATGGATACAAAGAACCACAAAGACTGGTCCCCGATCTCGCCCACAGGTCACGTCATCTTCGACACGCTCAGCGCCCGCATTCACCCGCGCCGCGCCTGCGCAGCACTGGCCAAAGCGATTGAAATGAAAGGCGGCAAGATCATCATCGGAAAGGGAACACGTAAAGGAAAAATCCTCCACGCCAAGGGCCATGAAGGCCTGAAAAATGGCCTCGGCACAGGCGTTAAGGGCCAAGCCTTGCTGATAGATTTCGACGCCCGCGACAAGCCGCAGCTTTTCGCCGACAGCCTGCACATCATCCCCCATAGCGACGGCACCACGGCCATCGGATCAACCAGCGAAAACACGTTTCAACACAGCGATACCACCGACGCCCAGCTCAATGACATTCACGCCCGCGCCTGCACCGCTTTTCCGATGCTAAAGGGCGCCAAAATCCTTGAACGATGGGCCGGCATCCGCCCCAAAGCCACCAGCCGCGCACCGCTTTTGGGCCTCCATCCGCATCACGACGGCCACTATATTGCCAATGGCGGCTTCAAAATCGGCTTCGGCATGGCCCCCAAAATAGGCGAGGTCATGGCTGATCTGATGCTCAACGGCAAAGACACAATCCCCGATGCTTTTAAGCCTGAAATTGCATCCCAAACCCAATAGACCCATCATCACGCCATGATCCGCATCAATGACCAAATCACCATCGAAGATTGGGAGCTGTCCGAAAGCTTCACCCGCGCCCAAGGTCCGGGTGGCCAGAACGTCAATAAAGTCTCTACTGCCGTCGAGCTTAGGTTCGAGGCCGCCCGCTCCCCGCATCTGAGCCAGGCCGTCAAAAACCGCCTCAAACGCCTCGCGGGCCGCAAATGGACGAGCGACGGCGCGCTGGTGCTGTTCGTCCAAGACACCCGATCGCAAGCCCGCAACCGCGAGATTGCGCAAATCCGCCTGCGTGAATTGATCGAAAAAGCCCTCAAGGCCCCCAAAAGGCGCATTGCAACACGGCCCACTTTGGGCTCCCAACGTCGCCGGATCAAAGCCAAGAAGGCCAAAGGTCAAGTCAAAGCCCTGCGCGGAAAGGTCCAAAATGACGACTGACATGCTCGCCCGTCGCGCCCGACTTCTGGGGCCAAACGTGCCCACTTTCTACGACACGCCCGTCCATCTGGTGCGCGGCGAAGATGTCTGGCTGTGGGACGCGGACGGGCGCAAATATCTCGACTGCTATAACAACGTGCCCCATGTCGGCCATTGCCACCCGCATGTGGTCGAGGCCATTGCACGCCAAGCCGCGACGCTTAACACACACACTCGCTATCTGCACGACACGATCCTTGAGTACGGCGAGCGCTTATGCGCAAAATTCTCTCACGATCTCAGCCAGTTAGTCATGGTCTGTACCGGATCCGAGGCCAATGACATAGCCCTTCGCATGGCCCAGGCCGTCACTGGCAAAACAGGCTTTATCGCGACTGATAACACCTATCACGGCAACACCGCGACCGTCTCGCAACTCTCTACACGCCGTCCTCCGATTGGCGGCTATCCTGGCAATATCCGGCTCGTGTCTGCCCCCGATTCCGTGCGTCCCGTGGGTGGCGATTTGGAAGCCCAAGCGCAAACCTTCGCGCAAAACGTCTCGACTGCGATCAAAGAGCTCGAAGCCGCGGGTCATGGCTTCGCGGGCCTGATGCTCTGCCCGACCTTCGCCAATGAAGGTTTCCCCGATCTGGCCCCCGGCTGGCTGGATGAAACCGTCAAAGCGGTCAAAGCCGCCGGCGGGTTGATCCTGTGTGACGAGGTCCAACCCGGTTTCGGTCGCATCGGATCGCATTTCTGGGGTCATGAGCGTATGGGGTTCGCCCCCGATGTCGTCACCATCGGCAAACCTATGGCCAACGGCCACCCCGTCGCCGCCACCATCACACGCCCTGATATCATGAAAGCCTTCCGCGAGGCCTTTGGCTATTTCAACACCTTCGGCGGCAACCCAGTAAGCTGCGCTGCAGCAATGGCCACACTGGACGTGATTGAAGCGGAGAATATGCAAGACAACGCACAGAAAACTGGCGCCTACGCGTTGCAGCGTCTCGCCCGGATCGACCATCCCCTAAAAGCCGAAGCGCGAGGCTTAGGGCTTTTCTTTGGCATTGAATTTGTTGAACAAAACGGAGGCCCTGCCAGTGAATTCACCGGACGCGTTGTTGAGGCCATGCGCGACAACGGCGTTCTTATGAACCGCATTGGTCGCCACATGAACACCCTCAAGATGCGCCCTCCTATGCCGTTTGATCAGACCCATGCCGATCTCGCCATCGACACTCTCGAACATGTTTTGTCAGAGATGCCGCATGACTGAATTAGCCGAACTCGCGGAAAATGCTGCGCAGCATTGGGGCGGGATTACCGCCCCTGTCCAGCTGATTTCGCATCGCGAGAACGCCGTCTTCGAGGCACTTTTCACCTCCGGCCAGCGTGCAGCATTGCGCCTGCACCGCACAGGTTACCAAACAGCTGAGGCGATCACATCTGAGCTGATCTGGACCGAAAAGCTCGCCCAATCCGGTTTCCCTTGCCCGCGCCCAATCCGCACTGAGGCAGGCGAGCTCTTGGTGCAAATACCAGATGGGCCTCTCGTTTCTGCCGTTTCTTGGATCGACGCAAAACCCATTGGGCGAAGTGAAACACCCTATAATGGCACGATCGAACAATACCACGCTCTCGGCCGCCTCATCGCGCGCATGCACAGCCAGACCCGCGCGATGGACCTCCAAGGCATCGACCGTCCCTCTTGGGACGCAAACGCCTTGCTGGGCCCTGATCCCCATTGGGGCAGGTTTTGGGACAACCCAGCGCTCACAAAGCCCGAACAAGGTATGCTGCAAGAAGCGCGCAAAAATGCTGCACTAGACCTCAATGCACTCGATCCAATGCTGCACCTGATCCATGCCGATCTGCTACAAGAAAACATCCTGTCAGATGACGCCCGATTATGGATAATTGACTTTGATGACAGCGGCTTAGGCTACGCAGGCTACGATCTAGGAACGGCTTTAGTCCAACATGCCGAGCACCCAAAACTTGCCGATCTCACCGCTGCTCTATGCGCTGGATATTGCCATGATCATGCTGCACCCGTTGCCGCGGCAAAAACCCTGACCGATCAGATGCCGCTTTGGATCATGCTGCGCAGCATGGCTTCCGCCGGTTGGATCATATCGCGCGCAGAGCCGGGCGATCCTAAGCAAAGGTACTATGCAGAAAGGATGCTGCGCTGCGCCGCAACCTACCTCACCTAGACAACAACCTCTTGTTCGGCCTGCGCACCCACGCCAAAGACGCGTTTATACCGTTCGATCTGATCAGCGGGGCCCATCGCTTTGCGCGGGTTGTCCGAAAGCTTCACTGTCGGGCGCCCATTCGCGCTCACTGCTTTGCAGACCAGCGAGAACGGAGCCAATCCGTTGTCAGGAACCAAACCTCTGAAATCATTTGTTAAAAGCGTGCCCCACCCGAAAGAAACCCGAACGCGACCGGCAAACTGAGCCTGCAATTCCACGATCTTATCGACGTCCAAACCATCAGAGAAAATCACCAGCTTTTCGCGCGGATCTTCCCCGCGAGATTGCCACCACTTGATCGCCATCTCGGCCCCTGTCGCCGGATCACCACTATCAATCCGAATGCCCGTCCAAGAGGTCAGCCAATCCGGCGCTTTGTTCAAAAACCCGTCAGAGCCGTATGTGTCTGGCAAAATAATCCGCAAATTACCGTCATGCTCTTCCTGCCAATCGCGTAGCACGTCGTAGGGCGCTTTCTGCAGTGCAGCATCATCATCGGCCAGTGCAGAATAGACCATCGGCAATTCATGCGCATTTGTCCCGATTGCCTCCACCTCACGGCGCATCGCGATCAGGCAGTTTGATGTCCCAATGAATTTCTGCCCCAAGCCTTCTTGCATCGCCTGCACAGCCCAGTCCTGCCACATATAGCTATGCCTGCGACGCGTGCCAAAATCAGCCAATCGCAAATCATCAACACCTTGTAATTGCTCGATCTTTTCCCACAACCGCGTCATCGCGCGCGCATAGAGAACTTGCAATTCAAACCGGCCCATATCCTTCAAGACAGCCCGAGATCGCAGCTCCATCAGAATGCTCAGCGCGGGAATTTCCCACAACATTACTTCCGGCCAGTTGCCTTCGAAAGTCAGCTCGTACTGGCCGTCACGTTTCTCCAGATGATAAGCGGGCATGCGGAAATTCTCGAACCATTCCATGAAGTCTGGTCGGAACATTTGCCGCTTGCCGTAAAACGTATTGCCGCGCAGAAACGTACTTTCGCCGCGCGACAGCGAAAGAGATCGAACATGGTCCAATTGCTCTCGCAATTCGCCTTCATCGACCAATTCGGCGAGGCGAATATCCTTGCTGCGATTGATCAGCGAAAACGTCACCTGCGTGTCGCGTTTGTTGCGGAACACCGATTGGCACATCAGCAACTTGTAGAAATCCGTGTCGATCAGGGATCTTACAATCGGGTCGATCTTCCACTTATGGTTGTAAACTCTGGTAGCAATATCAACCATTTAGCGTCACTCCGGCCTTGTTCATTCCACTTTGCGCCGCAGCGAGCGAGCCGTCTAGATCAATCGCGCGGCACAAGGATTGTTCGACCACCACGTCAAAGCCAAGCCCCGCGCCATCCACGGCCGAAAAGTTCACACAGAAATCCGTCGCCAATCCGACCATGACCAGTTTCGAAATGCTGCGCGTGCGAAGATAGCCTTCAAGCCCGGTCGGCGTCTCGTGATCATTCTCGAAAAACGCTGAATAGCTGTCTATCGCGGCTCGGAACCCTTTGCGGATGATCATCTGCGCAGCATCGACACGCAGCCCGGAATGAAATGCGGACCCCTCAGTGCCTTGAAGGCAATGATCCGGCCACAAAACCTGCGGCCCGTATGGCATCTCAATCATCGAATAAGCGTCGGCTCCATCATGGGACGTCGCAAAAGAAGAATGCCCCGCCGGATGCCAATCCTGCGTCAAAATCACATTCGAGAACTCATCCATCAAAGCATTGATACCGCGGACAATTTCATCGCCACCTGCAACAGCCAAAGCGCCGCCGGGGCAGAAATCATTCTGCACATCAATCACGATCAGGGCCTCATCGGCTGCACGCATGGCATTTATCCTTAATTTTCCACATAAATTGCTAGGCTCCACAGCCGCTTAGGTCAACCGCGCCCCTTGATTGCTGCGCGATTGCGCCGTATCCCACCGCCCATGTTCACTGTTGCAGCGCTCTATCACTTCACGCGTTTTGATGACCCCGACGCCTTGCGCCCGGCGCTGGTTGAGCTGTGCGATGCGCATCAGATCAAAGGCACCATTCTGGTCGCGCGCGAGGGGATAAACGGCACAATTGCGGGCTCCAGAAAGGGCATCGGCGCAGTGCTAGACCATCTCCGCGCCCTGCCCGGCTGCGCGGCGCTCGAACATAAAGAAAGCCACGCCACCGAGGCGCCGTTTAACCGCATGAAAGTTCGGCTTAAGCGAGAGATCGTTACGATGGGCCAGCCCAACGTCGACCCGACCGCGGGCACCGGCCATTACGTGCAACCCGAGGACTGGAACGAACTGATCGCGCGCGACGATGTCGCCGTGATCGACACCCGCAACGACTATGAGGTCGCCATCGGCACGTTCCAGGGCGCAATCGATCCCGAGACCAAAAGCTTTGGCGAATTCCCCGCTTGGTGGGAGGCCAATAAGAACCGCTTCGCGGGCAAGAAAATCGCGATGTTTTGCACCGGAGGCATTCGCTGCGAAAAATCCACAAATTTCCTTTTAGGACAAGGGATTGAGGATGTTTTCCACCTCAAGGGTGGCATCCTGAAATACCTCGAACGCGTGCCGGAAGATCAAAGCATCTGGGACGGAGAATGCTTCGTTTTCGATGGTCGCGTCTCGGTTGGCCATGGGCTGAAGGAAGGCCGTCATAAGCTCTGTTTTGCCTGCCGTCGCCCGTTGGAACCCGAGGATCTGAAACTCGAGGAATATGAGGCGGGCGTGTCGTGTCACCATTGCTTGTCAGAGACCTCAGACGCCGATAAAGCCCGCTTCCGTGACCGCCAAAAACAAATCACTCTAGCCCATTGGCGCGGCGAGAAGCACTTAGGTTAACGCCGCAGCTTCCCCCAAGCCATCGCCGCCGCGCGTTTGACCATCATCGAAGTCGTAAAATCATTGCGCAGAAAAGCCTGCATCTCGGCGGGTGGCAGTTTGCCCATTCGCATGATCGAGCGGTCCCAATCTTCAGGCCCATATCCCGCCGCACGCTTATTGGCCCAAAAGCCAACGCGGTATTTCAGCGCCAATTTGCGCCCGATCTGCTTTTGCCAGCGCGCCAACGCTTTGCCGTCCCGCGCGCTGAAATCAGCCTTGATTGCCCAGCCCAAACTGCGCCCGTGCTCGATCGCGTGCCGGATGCCCTCGCCCAGAACCGGCGTCGCCATATTGGCGGCATCGCCCACGCGGATCACACGGCCATAGACCAATTGCCGCTCGAACGGCACGGACGGCAATATCCCCGAATTGACGTGATGACCCTCGGGCTGTGGAAATCCCATCCGGTCTAGTTGTCCCGATGCGAGAAACGCTTCCATCAATTTCTTCAGGCCCGCGTCGCTATCCGGCTGAATGACACCCACACCCAACCGCAAGGTGCCGGCACCCGTTGGGAAGGCCCAACCATAACCCGTTGGCACGCTTGATCCAAAGAACAGGGCCGCGCGGTTCGCCTCGCCTTTGATCGGGTATTCATATTCAATTCCAACACCTTGGCGGGGGGCGGCGCTGCCCAACTCAAGGCTGTCCAGCACCGCCGACTGCCACCCCGAGGCATCCACGATATATGTTGATTCCACTGTGATATCGCGTTTGCCTTGGCGCAGTTTCGAGATGTATTCGACGCCCAGTTTCGTCGCGCCTAGAAACTTCGTACCCACCATGATCTTCGCTTTTGACTGCTCTGCGAGCCATTGATACAGCGCCGTCACATCCAAAATCGCCACCGGATTGGCCGACAAATCCAGCCGCGTTTGCGCGTTGTCAGAATATAAATCCGCCTGAGACACCAAATGATAGAGCTCCGGCGGAATGGCCAAGCTTTCCATATCAGACGCCCAAGAGCCCCCCGACGTGCGCACCGGCACGCCAATCTCGTGGTCCTGATGGACCAACACCGCAGAGACATCCGATCCCAGACGCGAGGCCACGGACAATCCCGCAGGCCCCCCGCCCACAATCAGCACATCGGTCTTGATCACCTCACCCATGCCCCCTTTTGGCACGAGGGCCGCGCCCATACCAGATCAATGAAAATCGCGCGATTTCGGGATGATACGCACATCTCGCGGATGCCTTATCGTATGGCTCGGCACTGGCTTTTTCACCTCATCGGCCCGCGCCATTTCAGGCGTCATCACATCGCCAGACAGACGATCCAGCGCGTCGGATCGGTCTTTCAGATCGCGCGCAATAATGTGGATGACGTCCTTATCGCGCTGCACATAGCCTTCCACATCAATCAACCGCGAGGCCATAATCACCTTGCGATAGGCCTCCATCACCTTGGGCCAGACGACCAGATTGGCGACACCGGTTTCATCCTCAATCGTGATGAAACACACGCCCTTCGCACTGCCCGGCCGCTGCCGGATCAACACAACACCCGCCATCTTGATCCATTGCCCATTGCGCGTGGCCCCAACATCATGGGCCGCCGTATAGCCCTGCGCGCGCATCGAGTTGCGCAGAAATGAAAGCGGATGGGCTTTGAGCGACAGCCGCATCGTTTGATAATCCGCCACCACATGTTCGCAGCGCGGCATAGCGGGCAAGGTCACATCCAAATCCGCCCCCTCGTCGCGGGTTTCTTGCACCACAAAAAGCGGCAAATCCGGCGCGTCTTTCAACGCCCGCGCGTCCCATAATGCTGCGCGGCGATCTTTGCCCAAAGACCTGAACGCATCGGCTGCCGCCAAGCGTTGCATCGTGCCCGCATCAAGGCGCGCGCGGGTTTTCAGGTCTTCCAGATCCTCAAACGGAGCCTCGCGCGCCTCCATCATCCGCATTGCCGCATCCGCGCGCATGCCCGAGATTTGTCGCAAGCCCAACCGCAGCGCGAAACCCTCGCCGTGAGGCTCTAACATATTGTCCCAATTGCTAAAATTCACGTCAGGCGCCAGCACCACAACGCCATGATCGCGCGCATCGCGGACCAATTGCGCGGGCGCATAAAACCCCATTGGCTGCGAATTCAGCAAGGCCGCCGCAAACACATCCGGGTAGTGGTGCTTGATCCAGCTGGAGATATAAACCAGCAGCGCAAAGCTAGCCGCATGGCTTTCGGGAAAGCCGTATTCGCCGAAGCCTTTGATCTGATCAAAACAGCGCTGCGAAAACTCCGCATCATAACCGCGCGCAACCATCCGGCCGACCATTTTCTCCTGCAATTTCTCGATCGAGCCGCGAGACCGGAAGGTCGCCATCGCCTTGCGCAACTCATTGGCCTCGGCGGGGCTGAACTTCGCTGCATCAATCGCAATTTTCATCGCCTGTTCTTGGAAAATCGGCACGCCCAGCGTGCGCCCCAAGATATTGCGCAATTCATCAGGATCATGCTCCGGCCCGGGAGAAGGATATTCCACCGCCTCCGCCCCGCTGCGCCGGCGCAAATAGGGATGCACCATATCGCCCTGAATGGGCCCCGGCCGCACAATGGCGACTTGAATGACCAGATCGTAAAATTCACGTGGGCGCAGACGCGGCAACATGTTGATCTGCGCGCGACTTTCCACCTGAAACGTGCCGATACTGTCGCCCTTGCACAGCATGTCATAGACGTCGCTGTCCTCTTTCGGGGTCGTGGCCAGCGTAAACCGCTTGCCATAATGCGCATCAATTAAATCAAAGGCTTTGCGAATACAGGTCAGCATCCCCAAAGCCAGAACGTCGATTTTCAGAATACGCAGCTCGTCGATATCGTCCTTGTCCCATTCGATAAAACTGCGATCGGGCATCGCGCCATTGCCAATCGGCACGGTCTGGGTCAAAGGCGTCTCGGTCAGGATAAACCCGCCCACATGCTGGCCCAGATGACGCGGCATGCCGATCATCATATCGGCCAGCTTAATCGCCCGCCCAATCAGCGGATCGCGCAGATCGAGCCCCGCCTCGCGCGCCTGTTCCGCCCCGATCTCGCGCCCCCAACTGCCCCAGATCGTCTTGGCCAAGGCAGAGGTAATATCCTCGCTCAGCCCCATCACCTTGCCGACCTCACGGATCGCCATGCGCGGGCGGTAATGGATCACGGTCGCACACAGCCCCGCGCGATCTCGCCCGTATTTGTCATAAATATGCTGGATCACCTCTTCACGGCGCTCATGTTCAAAATCGACATCAATATCGGGCGGCTCTTTACGTTCTTCACTGATGAAACGCTCAAACAGCAAGTCATGTTTCGCAGGATCCACAGCCGTGATCCCCAACATGAAACACACCGCCGAATTCGCCGCCGAGCCGCGCCCCTGACATAAAATTGGAGGGCTAACCTTGTGGCGGGCAAATTGGATGATGTCGTAGATCGTCAAAAAATATTGCGCGATATCGAGCTTCTTGATCATCGCCAATTCGCGGCGCAGCGTTACTCGCGTTTTGTCGGGCAGGCCGTCCGGATAGCGCCATTTGGCCCCGGCCCATGTCAGCTCCTCAAGATATTCTTGCGGGCTACGCCCCTCGGGCACGGCCTCTTTCGGATATTCATAGGCCAGCTCGCGCAGATCAAACTTGCACGCATCAGCGACGTCGCGTGTCGCCGAAATTGCGTCCGGCCACTCGGCAAAAAGCGCCTCCATCTGCGCAGGCGATTTCAGGTGACGCTCCGCATTTGCCTCCAGCAAAAACCCCGCTTTGGCGACCGTCGTTTTGTGCAAAATGCACGTCATCACATCTTGCAGGGGTCGGCGCTCTGGTAAGTGATAATTAACGAAATTCGTCGCAAGAATGCCTAAATTTTGTGCATTTGCACAATTTTTAAGCAGGTTTATCCGCGCCCGATCATCACCGCGATAGAGATAGGAAACGGCCACATATTTCAGCGTCGGCAGCGTTTTTGTCAGCCGTTTCAAGCCCTTAGAAAACTGCGAAATATCCTCAGGCGGCACGGCGATCAGTTGCACATTTTCCGCATGCGCAGCGAGGTCTTTCAGCGTGATATCGCACGCCCCCTTGGCCTGCCAAACCCCATCGGGATCGTACATTTTTCCCTTTGATAACAAGACACAAAGCCGACCGTACGCGGCACGGTCACGCGGATAGGCCAGAAATTCTTCGCCCGTCATCAATTTCAGGCGACACCCAATCACCGGGCGCATCTGCGCTTTGATCGCTTGCGCATGCAACCGCACCACGCCGGCCATCGTATTAAGGTCCGCAACCCCCAGCGCATCATAGCCCAATTCCCACGCCCGAGACACCAGATCAACCGCATCCGAGGCGCCCCGAAGGAAGGAAAAACAAGTACTTACGCCCAATTCGACAAAGCGCGCTTTCGGGTTAGGCGTGAAGCCATCCTCCCCCAAAGAGCGCTTCGGATGCTCGTGATCATTCTCCGGCATCAGGCAAACATCCCATGCACAAACCACCGCGGATCCCCACCCCGCCCGTCCTCATGCAGACCTTCACGGTAGAGCCAAAATCGCTGGCCGTTTTGATCTTCAATCTTGAAATAATCGCGCAATCTAGTGCTGGGGCGGTCATGCCACCACTCGGGCGCGATACGCTCAGGGCCCGCATAGCGGATCACCCTATGTGTCTGACGTCTATATATAAATTGAGCCGGAGGCCCCTCCGGCACCGCATAGAAAACCCGCACTTCCTGCGGGTGATCGAACAATCTGATGGGCCGCTCCAGCCCGCGCGTCAGCACCTGCTCGGCCACATCCAACAGCGCCACCATCGACGTTTCCGCACGTTCCGGCACATGGCTTTGACGCAAAACAGGTCGCGTCACAGCGCGTGGCCCGAACCGCGCGCTTAAGCGGTCGACCAGTTTCGACAGCTCCAACCCATCCTCCGCGCCGCCCTCTAGACGGTTTTGAACAGCCTCCATCTGCTCCACGGCGCCGGCCTCTAACACTATGAGATCAAAGCCAAACCCGGGGTTCAGCTTTTCCAACTTATCCTCGAACAACCCCATGAAATGCACCGCATCGCGGCCCAGCATCGACGAGGCCATCATGATCGTCGAAACCTCTCCATCAGTGCGATACACGCTCAGATGCAGCCGCCTGCACCCATAGCCCTTGCGCCCCAATTGCGCGCATAAATCACGACAGAGCTGCGGCAGGTAATGTGTGGGGTCGAAAATCGGCTCTGGCAGGCGTTGAATGGCGCGAAAATGCGGAACCCGTTCCTGACTAGATACAGGCTCCGCTAGCCGCCCTAAAGCCTGATCCAGCCGCAATAAAGGATTTGTTTCCAAGGATTTACGCGCAAATCGCCGCGTTAAAGACAAGCGCGGCACATCCCGAATTGCACCGATGGTTTTCAACCCCAAACGGCGCAACAGCACCAACGTATCCGCCTCAAGCCGCAGCGCCGCGACGGGCAATGGGGCCAGCTTTTGCTCTACTTCTTCTGGACCACATATCGCGCGCACAGGCCCAAACCGCGCCAAAGCCCAAGCCGCGCCCCATGTCGGTGCCACGGCCAACCCGGCAGACAGGCCTAAAGCGGATAACCCGGCCTCCATCTCGACCAGCATCTCCGCCTCGCCGCCCATCAAATGGTCCGAGCCGGTCGTGTCCAAGATCAAGCCGTCCTCACCATCGCGAACGCTCCACGGGCACCACCTGCGCGCCCATAAAACAAGGCGATCCAGCGCCGTGCGGTCGCCTGACAGATCGGCATATTCCACCTGTAAATCAGGGCAAATCGCGCGCATATCGACGACGCGCGCGCCGGGCTCAATACCCATCAAACGCGCCGCGCGATTGGCTGCGTGGATCACAGGACCATGATGCCCCTCACGCGCCAGAACCAAAGGCAAATCATCGGGCGGCGCGGTGCCATGACGCTCCTTCACCCTCAGCCAGCGCTCCATCGCGAACTGGGGCAGCGAGATCGACACGATCCTGCGCCCGGTCATGTGTTGCCACCCAAGTTCCGGGTTTGAGATTGCGCGAGCGGAACAGTTCTACCCGCCAGCGCGGATCGCCCGGCGCTTTGGGATCGTGGGGATGGGCCACAGAGGGCGCCGCCGCGACCCGCCACCGATTGCGCGCCGCACTTAGGTTCGCCGCAGCGCCCCGCCGGATCAGCCAACACGGCGTCGCGTTGAGCTCCGCGCGCATTGCCAAACGCTTGGTGGCCGTAAAGCTCAGCGCCGGTGGATCGCCCCAAATCTCGCCCACCACAGCGCCCAAAGCGGTGCAGCGCAGGCCTTCTTCTATCGCCCAAAGCGCATCGGCGCAGGTGCTGACATCGACGCGCAGCACCGTGCCGCGATGGCGCAGGCCCGGCAGATAAGGCCGCCCCGC
>CAZCEW010000015.1:0-37905 GCA_964497775.1 uncultured Rhodobacterales bacterium | reverse complement strand
ACTAGGGGCTATTCATGGAGCCTTTCCTACCAATAGAGGCGGACCACTTCAAAGGGGGAGGTTCAATTGCCGCAGCCAGCTTTAAGTCACTTGAGAGCGCACCTGAAAACGGTCTTCTTTCCAAGTCTCATTGCGCACGATGTCTTCAAAGACTTCGACGGCTTTCAGGATCTCTTCTTCACCGATGTATAGCGGGGTCACACCGAAGCGCATAATGTTGGGCGCGCGGAAGTCGCCGATTACGTTGTGGGCGATCAAGGCCTGCATGCAAGGATAGCCATGTTCAAAGCGGAACGACACTTGTGAGCCGCGCTGTTGTGGGTCGCGCAATCCGGCGTATTCAACGCCGGGGCAGCGTGCCTCGACCTCGCGGATGAAAAGCTCTGACAGCTCGATAGACTTGGCGCGCACATCTTTCATGTCAACCAGATCCCAAATGTCCATCGCGGCCTCTAGCAGTGCGAAGGACGCAATTGAAGGTGTGCCAATGCGCATCCGGTCAATCTTGCCGGGCATGGGACGATAGTTGACATCAAAGGCGAACGGGGCCTCGTGGCCGTACCAGCCTGACAGTGTCGGCTCGACCACATCGATCAGTCTTGGGGCCACATAGATGAAGGCCGGGGCACCGGGACCTGCGTTGATGTATTTATACGTGCACCCGACCGCGAAATCGGTGTCAAAGCCACCCACATCGACAGGGATCGCACCCGCCGAATGGGCCAGATCCCAAACGACAAGCGCGCCATGAGCATGGGCCTTTTCAATCACGGCTTTCATGTCGTGCTTGCGGCCTGTGCGGTAGTCTACCTCTGTCAGCATGACAACGCCGACCTCGTCAGTGATGTGGTCCATCACGTCTTCGGGGCTTGGCGTGCGAAGTTCATAGCCGGCATCACGCAATTTGATCAGGCCTTCGACCATATAAAGGTCGGTCGGGAAGTTGCCACTGTCGGATAGAATAACCTTGCGATCAGGCACCATGGTCAGAGCCGAAGAAACAGCCTGAAACACTTTGATCGACAACGTGTCGCTGACCACGGTTGTGCCGGGGGCCGCGCCGATAATGGTACCGACCCGGTCGCCGAGTGTGTTGGTTTGCATGAACCAGTTCTTGGTGTTCCAGCCCTTGATCAGCTCTGTGCGCCATTCGTCCAACAAGAACTTGCTCATGGCATCCGGGGCCGTGCGCGGCATCGGGCCCAGTGAATTCCCGTTGAGGTAAATCATACCTTCCGGGATATCGAACATCGCCTTTGTCTTGGAAAAGTCGGTCATGATGGTTCTCTGAAAAGGGGTTGGTCTGGGGATCTTTGGCCGCATAAAGCTGAACCCAGCCTTTTGGCGACTTGCCGCGACCTGGGTTTCAGCTTCTCTGCATTGCCCTCAAACCAATTTTTGAAATGAGACGGTGCAAGTGTCGGATGTCGGGCCATGGTGAGCTCCTAGCTGCCGGTGAGAAAAGCGCAGCCCCGCGCTGCATGTACAGTGAGGCTAGCGAAATTTAGACTTGCCGGAAATCACATTCAGGGAAATCCGCTATTTGGGTTTTGGAGGCCGAATATCACCGCATCACAGTTTCAGACCGCAGGCTTCAAAAGCTGCGCGCGTCGCGTCTTTTTCCGCAGTGGTGAGTTCTAACATCGGATGGCGCACAGTGCCGCCGACTTGGCCCAACAGCTCTTGCCAGTATTTGCCGTGCGCTGTGGGCTTGCCGCCGGGCTTGGTTGCCTTGATGGCCTCGCGCACGGGATTCAAACTATCACGGACCTCGCGCGCTGCGGCAAAATCACCAGCAAAAGCCAGCTGCGTGTATTCGTGCATGCGTTTGTCGTTGGCGGTTTGCAACTGATAGGGCGGGGACGAACACAGGTAGAGCTTCCAGTCCAACTCCTCGATATTGTCGAGCCAGTCGTCTTCGAGCGATGTTGACACATGGATCATATCTCCCACCATTTTTGACAAGCGTACATACATCTCGCGCGGGACGGAGTATTTTATGGCGACGATGTTTGGCAGCTCCGCGATGCGCGCGCAGGTTTCAGGCTCCATCAGGTAGCCGCTGTCCGGATGGCTCCACATTGCGATACCGATGTCGAGACGATCGCACAGATATTTGTAGTAATTGTACAAAATTTCATCGCGGTCGTGACAGAAGCTCAGGACTGGGGCGTGGACGACAATGTAGTCCGCGCCACACTTTTGCGCGTGAAGAGCCAGCTCCAAGACGGTAGTCACGTTCTGATCCGAGACAGACATGATCGTTTGGGCGGTCTCACCACATTCTTCGACCGCGACGACCATATTGCGCTTGCGCTCTTCGAGGCTCATGGAAAAGAACTCACCTTGTTTGCCAGCGATGAACAGACCCGCAATATCAAGATCATCAACCCAATGGCGGATGTTCTGGCGCAGACCTGCCTCGTTAAAGCTGCCATCGGTGTTGAAAGGGTTGAGGGCAGCGGCCCAGATGCCGCGCATGTTTTCGCGGGCGTAATCTTTGGCTTCGTCTCTCGTGTACTTCATTGAACCTGTCCCCGTTTTGCGTCTCAATAGCGGCTCTGGCATGGGCCGTGACCTGTTTATGGAAGTGACCGAAAACAGCCTGTTTTCCAAACGCAAAGATCGAATTGCGATATAGCATAAATGGATACCTAACTCGGTTGTGCCGGTATATGTGTGAACTAAAGTTAGGAGATCGCATGAAACTTGGACTAATCGGCAATGGCGCAATCGCGCGGTACGCCGCGCAAAGCCTCAAAAGTCTAGGGCATGATGTTGCAGCCATCTTGGTGCGACCAAATCGAGTTGACGACGTGCGTGCGATCTATGGCTCGGATGTGGTTGTTGTCTCGGCCATCGCACAAATGCCAAGCGATCTTGACCTGATCGTCGAATGTGCGGGCCATCAGGCCTTGCACCAATACGGCGCAGAGGCGCTGCAATCAGGGTTTAGCGTTGTCACGGTTTCTATCGGTGCATTGGCCGATCAAGCATTGGCAACCGCGTTGCAAGAGGCCGCAACGCGCGGGCAAAGTGCATTGCATCTGGCATCCGGGGCAATTGGCGGCTTGGACGCATTGCGGGCAGCGCGCGCGGGCGCGCTTTCAGAGGTCCGCTATATCGGCCGCAAGCCGCCGTTGGGTTGGCGCGGCTCACCTGCCGAAGACGTTTTGGATTTGGATCAACCAATGACGCAGGCTCAGACGCATTTCACTGGCACAGCGCGCGAAGCGGCGCTTGCTTATCCCAAAAACGCCAATGTTGCGGCGGCTGTTGCGCTTTCAAGTCTTGGGCTTGATGACACGCAGGTTGCGCTGATTGCTGATCCGACCGTCACCACCAATATCCACGAGGTGCACGCTACAGGCGCCTTTGGCACATTGCATTTTACGATTTCGGGAAACGCCTTGCCCGAGAACCCCAAAAGTTCAGCCCTTGCTGCGATGAGCGTTGTCAGCAAGGTTGAAGATCTGGCTCGGGCCATTCGATTTTAGGAGACATTGGTGTCAAAGGATCAAACCCGCATTGTGGAACGTGTAATGACACGTCTCAAGCTCAAGCAGTTGCGGCTGTTGGTGGCTGTGGGCCAACACCTGAACATCCAAAACGCGGCGCGGGAGTTGAACGTCTCGCAGCCCGCCGCGACCAAAATGATTCAAGATCTGGAATTGGATTTCGAGGTTCGTCTGTTTGAGCGAACCAACCGCGGGGTCATTCCCACATCTTACGGAGAAGCGCTGATACGGCATGGCAAGATTATTTTTGCGCAGGTCTCCAACGCGGCGCAGGAACTTGATGATCTGAACGAAGGCAATTCTGGCCGTGTGGTCGTCGGGACATTGCTGGCAGCCTCTTCCATGCTATTGCCTCGGGCCGTTGAGATTATTCTGACCCAGCGGCCAAACGTCGTCATCAAGATTGTCGAAGGCACCAATGAGATGTTGATGCCGAAAGTAAGGTCGGGGGAAATTGATCTTGTGGTCGGCCGCTTGCCGACACATCGCCATCGCAAGGAACTTCATCAAGAAAAGCTATTGGAAGAGAAAATTCTTGCAGTCGTTCGGCCTGATCATCCGCTCAATCAGAAAGACAGAAGCCTTCGGTTCAAAGATCTCAAACCGTTCGGCTGGGTCTTGCCGCCGATTGAAACCAGCCTGCGCCGTCAGTTGGATCAATATTTTCTCAGACAAGACGGCCATTTCCCTGCACATTCGGTAGAGTCGGTGTCATTTCTGACAAACCGGAGCCTTCTACAGATGCGCGACTTTATCGGCTTGATGCCTGTTCAGGTCGCGGCGCAAGACATTGCGTCAGGGACCCTGGCGCAACTTAGGTGGGACGTGCCGTTTGGAGAGGGGTTCATTGGGGTCACGCACCGTGAACAGGGGCAAATGTCGCCCGCCGCGATTACATTTCTAGAGGCGCTGCGCGTTGTGTCAGAATCGATGACATCATCGGATATCTAGCAAACACTTATTTCCCTGCAGGCAAATGTTCACGCCCATGAGGCTGCATATGATCGAGTGCTTGAGGGATTGCGGCTTGATATCCGGCAAATTGATATCTGTATTCATGCTATTCACTTGATGTGGCTTTCCAATTTGAATGAGAAAAAGACATCGACAATTGGAGGCGCGGTCAAAATGTATCCAGAGCTTAAACTGTTCATCGGTGGAGAATGGAGAGACACCGCGCGCCATATTCCCGTCTTGAACCCAGCCACTGAAGAAGAAATCGGGCGTTTGTCTTTTGCGTCGCAAGATGATCTGACGGATGCTTTGTCGGCCGCTGAAGAAGGCTTTAAGGTCTGGCGAAACGTGTCACCGCGCGAGAGGGCAGACACAATATTGCGTGCAGCAAAGCTCATGCGTGAGCGTCAGGAAGACATCGCGCATTCAATCACGCTTGAGCACGGCAAACCGATAAAGCAAGCTCGGTTGGAAGTGATCCGCGGGGCAGAGTTTTTCGAATGGGACGCTGGCGAAGCGATGCGCACATATGGGCGTGTCATCCCGGCTGCCAAGGGCAACAAGTTTTCGGTGCATCACCATCCGATCGGAGTTGTCGCCGCTTTTTCGCCCTGGAACTTCCCGATGAGCCAACCTGCCCGTAAGATCGGTGGCGCTTTGGCGTCTGGATGTTCTGTGATCTTGAAGGCCGCCGAGGAAACGCCCGCCGGGGCCATCCACATTGCCCGTGCGTTTCAAGATGCAGGCCTGCCGGCGGGTGTTTTGAACCTTGTCTTTGGAGAACCCTCTGAGATTTCCGGCTACCTGATCCCGCAAGACCCTGTGCGCCTTGTGGCTTTCACAGGGTCAACAGCTGTCGGACAGCACCTCACGACACTTGCCTCCAAGCACATGACATCCGTTTTGATGGAACTGGGCGGTCATGCACCAGTCATTGTCTGTGAAGACACAGATGTTCAGGCCGCCGCCATCAGCGGTGCCACGCGAAAGATGCGCAATGCGGGTCAGGTTTGCACGTCCCCGACACGGTTCTTTGTTCACGAAGAGATCTTCGATGAATTTACTGCCGCTTTCGTGAAACGCGCCAACGAAACGGTCGTCGGGAATGGCTTAGACAAATCCGTAGAAATGGGGCCGTGCGCCAATGATCGCAGGGTCCCGATGCTGACGGCTCAGGTTGAAGATGCGCGGGCAAAAGGGGCAGTTGTTGCCGCCGGTGGCGCGCGTCACGGCGACAAAGGGTATTTCTTTCAGCCGACGGTCCTGACCCATGTGCCTGATACCGCCCATATCATGCAAGAAGAGCCGTTTGGCCCCATCGCAGTGATCAACCCCGTCACATCGCTCGATGATGCAATCGCCAATGCAAACGCAGTGCCTTATGGTCTTGCCGGTTATGCGTTCACCAACCGTGCCGATTACATTGATCAGATGATCGACGAGGTAGAAGTTGGAAACCTGTCGATCAACACTTTGGAGGCGTCCATGCCGGAGACCCCTTTTGGCGGCGTTAAGTCAAGCGGCTATGGGCGCGAAGGAGGGACAGAAGGCTTGGACAATTACATGGTGATCAAGAACGTCTGGCACTCGGCAGATATCGCCTAATCATCCGGTTTCATCCGGTTCGCTCAAATCGAACCGCGTGTGAGGGATGGGTCGCGCCCTTCTGAGGGATCAACGTTGTCTGACTCGTGGAATTGGAACTTTGTTGATTGAGCAGTTTACCCTGCTTGCACATGATGTTGCGGACCGTTGCTATGTGTAGTCTGCGGGACAACTGAAGTTTCAAGGTGCTCCAGAGCAACTCAAAGCTGAACCGCGCATTCTAGAGCAAGCTGGTCTAGGAGCGTGAGCTTTATAGCTTTGCGATGCGCACGAGAAAGGCGCGCATTTGCGCAGCTTCCTCAGCGGTGAATTCGTCCATTAGACTGGCGTCAAAGCTGCGCGCTTCTTCCAGCAAGTCTTGGAACACTTTTTGTCCTTTCGAAGTCAACTTGAGCGTCTCATGGCGTCGATCATCCGGCATCTCTTTACGTGCAAGGAAGCGCTTTTGCTCTAGCGCCTGCACCGCTCGGCTCACTTTGGTTTTGTGGATCCGTGCGCGGTCACAGATCTCTTTCGCGGTCATTTTGCCATAGCGGCCAAGATGGAACACGACGCGCCATTCTGTACGAAGCATACCGTATTTGGCCTTGTAGGCGCTTTCAAAACCACGGCTCGTCGTATCCGCAGCCTGATTAAGCAGATACGGCATAAAGTCTCTGAGATCGAAGTCGTGAATTTCTGACATAGAGTGAATTTAGAGGTTGTTAGTTACAAAAGCAACCATTAGATCATGTTTAGTTGCAAAGGATACTAACCGATGAACGAAAAAATCTCTGCCGAAGGTCTCACGTATGCGGTCACGCCGGTTGGAACCTGTTCAGGATATATGCCCGGGTTCGGAAATGACTTTGAAACGGAAGCCTTACCCGGTGCTTTGCCGCAAGGTATGAATTCGCCTCAAAAGGTGAATTACGGCCTTTATGGCGAGCAGCTATCAGGGACTGCGTTCACCGCGCCTAGCCATCAAAATGAGCGAACTTGGTGCTACCGGATCCGGCCATCGGTTAAGCATACGTCCCGCTTCAAAAAGATCGATTTGCCTTATTGGAAATCGGCCCCGCTTGTCGATCTGGATGTGACGTCTCTTGGCCAGTATCGCTGGGATCCCGTGCCCCATAGCAATGAGAAACTGACATGGCTGACCGGCATGCGCACGATGACAACTGCGGGGGACGTAAATACGCAAGTGGGAATGGCCAGCCACATCTATCTTGTCACGCAAAGCATGAAGGACGCGTATTTCTATTCTGCTGACAGCGAGTTGCTGGTCGTCCCGCAAGAAGGGCGGTTGCGCTTCGCGACCGAACTGGGTGTCATTGATCTCGAACCCCAAGAGATTGCTGTGATCCCGCGTGGCCTTGTTTACCGCGTCGAAGTGCTGGAGGGGCCGTGTCGCGGTTTTGTCTGCGAGAATTACGGGCAAAAGTTCGAACTGCCGGGTAGGGGGCCTATCGGGGCCAATTGCATGGCGAACCCCCGCGACTTCAAAACGCCCGTTGCGGCTTATGAGGACCGCGATGCACGCTCGACCGTCACTATCAAATGGGCGGGTCAGTTTCATGAAACCAAGATTGGGCACTCTCCGTTGGATGTGGTGGCGTGGCACGGAAACTACGCGCCCTGCAAATACGATCTGCGGACCTATTGCCCGGTAGGAGCTGTCCTCTTTGATCACCCCGATCCGTCGATCTTTACAGTTCTGACAGCACCTTCAGGCGTCGCAGGCACGGCCAATATCGACTTTGTGCTGTTTCGCGACCGTTGGATGGTGGCTGAAGATACGTTCCGCCCGCCTTGGTACCACAAGAACGTCATGTCCGAGCTGATGGGAAATATTCACGGCATCTATGATGCCAAGCCGCAGGGATTTGTTCCGGGTGGGATGAGTCTGCACAACATGATGCTCCCGCATGGCCCGGACAAGAACGCTTTTGAGGGTGCCAGCAAAGCCGATCTTGGTCCTGAATATTTGGCCAACACAATGAGCTTCATGTTCGAGACACGCTTCCCGCAGCACCTCACTGATTTCGCGGCAAATGAGGCGCCGTTGCAGGACGACTATATCGATTGCTGGGTCGATATTGAAAAGAAATTCGACGGAACACCGGGCAAGAAATGACGCCTGCAACTTCTATCTTGCTCCGAAGGAACACGCCGAAATGTCTTTGATGAAAAGCTGGGTCGCTTCGGCCAATACGGCCGAGACGCCTTTTCCGTTAAACAACCTGCCTTACGGCGTGTTTTCGACCAAGGACACTGACGCTCGGTGCGGAGTGGCCATCGGGGATATGATCCTCGATGTAGCCGCCTGTGAGGCCGAAGGACTTATCTCGCTCGATCCTGAGGGGGCTTTCGATCTTCCGTTTTGGAATGACGTTATGGAGCTGGGCGCTGACGTCTGGGCCAAGCTGCGCGCGCGGTTGGTGGAGCTGTTGCAAGAAGGCTCACCGCATGAGGTTGATGTTGCACCGTTGCTCGTTTCGCAATTTGATGCGGAAATGCACTTGCCCCTGATGGTCAATGAGTTCACCGATTTTTACGCGGGCAAGCATCACGCGACAAATGTCGGCACGATGTTCCGTGGCCCTGAAAATGCGCTTCCGCCGAACTGGCTGCACATTCCCATTGGCTATAACGGTCGTGCCTCGACGGTTGTCGTGTCTGGCACAGACATCACCCGCCCCAATGGCCAGACCAAGGCGCCCGACGCCGAGATGCCTTCTTTTGGTCCGTGCAAGCGGCTGGACATTGAGCTTGAGATGGGCGCTATCGTTGGCGGGTCATCCAAGATGGGTGAGCCGATTAGTGTGCAGCGAGCGGATGACCTGATTTTTGGGTATGTCATTTTGAACGACTGGTCCGCGCGTGACATTCAAGCGTGGGAATATCAGCCCTTGGGGCCATTTCAGGCGAAGGCATTTGCGACATCAATCTCTCCTTGGATCGTCACAAAGGCCGCGCTGGAGCCATTCCGCACGCGCACGCCCGCTCGGGAGAAAGACCTGCTGCCGTACCTGCAAGAACCCGGCCCGATGCTCTATGACATCGACCTTGAGGTCACGATGGCTCCGAAAGGTAAAGCTGCCACGACGATTGCGCGGACCAACTACAACCAGATGTATTACTCGGCGGCACAGCAATTGACCCACCACGCCAGCTCTGGCTGCGCAATGAATGCCGGTGATCTGTTAGGGTCTGGCACAATCTCGGGGCCTGAAAAGTCACAGCGCGGTAGCCTGTTGGAGCTCAGCTGGGGTGGCAAGGAGCCGATCACTCTGGACACAGGTGACACGCGCAGTTTCATCGAGGATGGCGATACGCTGACGTTGGAAGGTGCTGCCAAAGGCGATGGCTACCAAATTGGCTTTGGCGCCTGCACCGGCACGATTAAACCCGCCTCCAAATTCCCCAAATAAGGACAGACGAAAATGGCAAAAGCATTTGCTTCCCAAGGCGACCTGACGGAAAAAAAGATCACATTTGACGAGGTGGGTCGTGACCTTTGGGCATTCACTGCTGAGGGTGATCCCAATTCCGGCATCATTATCGGTGACGAGAGCGTTATGATCATCGAGGCGCAAGCCACGCCGCGATTGGCCGAGAAGGTGATCGAAAAGGTCCGTACAGTGACCGACAAGCCCATCAGCCATGTTGTGCTGACCCATTACCACGCGGTGCGCGTGCTGGGCGCATCGGCTTACGGTGCGGATCAAATCATCATGTCAGATGTTGCGCGCGGCATGGTCGAAGAACGCGGGCAAGAAGACTGGGACAGCGAGTTTCAACGCTTTCCGCGCCTGTTTGAAGGCCATGAGAGCATTCCGGGTCTGACCTACCCCACCACGACGTTTAGCGACAGCATGACAGTTTATCTGGGCAAGCGCCGTGTCGATATCAAACATATCGGGCGGGCGCATACCGCAGGCGACGCGGTGATCCATGTTCCCGATGAAAACGTGATGTTCACAGGTGACATCGTCGAAGATCACTCCGCTTGCTATTGTGGGGACGGCTATTTTGGTGACTGGGGCGCGACCCTGGACCGAGTGCTGGGGTATGATGTGGATGCGATTGCGCCGGGTCGAGGGGACGCTTTGGTTGGCAAGGATGCCGTTGCGCGTGCGATTGAGTCCACCCGCGACTTTGTCGATAGCACCTATGCTCCGGCTGCTCGCGTTGCTGCGCGCGGTGGATCATTGAAAGAAGCGTGGGATGCCGTGCGGGCAGAATGTGATCCGAAGTTCAAGGACTACGCCATCTACGAGCATTGTCTGCCGTTCAACGTCAGCCGCGCCTATGACGAAGCCCGCGGCATCGCGCATCCGCGCATTTGGACGGATAAGCGCGATCTTGAAATGTGGGCGGCGCTACAGGGTTAAGCGCGCAGCGGAGGGAGGATTTCGAAATGGTTGCCGAACGCTATGAAACAGAGTTCAAACTCTATCCTTACGAAAAGGTCGCGGCGCAATCTGGCGATGTGGTCCGTCACCCTGTCGTGATCATTGGCGGGGGGCCGGTGGGTCTCGCGCTTGCTCTTGATCTGGGGAAACGTGGCACGCCTGTGTTGGTCTTGGATGACCATGAAGGGGCCGGGTTGGGATCGAAGGCGATCTGCTTTGCCAAACGCACCTTAGATATCGCAACTCGTCTTGGGGCAGGGCAAGCAATGGTCGACAAAGGCGTGGTCTGGAATGTTGGTAAGGTGTTTCATGGCGACGGGAAACTTTTCGAGTTTAACCTCTTGCCGGAAAAGGGACATCGCAACCCGGCATTTATCAACCTTCAGCAACCCTATTTCGAAAGGTTCCTTTTTGAGGGGATCAGCGCGGCCCAAGCCGAAGGCGCGCCGATTGAAGTCAGGGGTCGCAATCAAGTTGTGTCCGTCACGCCGCATGTGGACTACGTGACTGTTGAGGTCGAGACACCTGATGGGTCCTACGCGCTTGAAGCTGAGTGGTTGATTGCTTGTGACGGCGCACGATCGCCCACGCGCGACATGATGGGGCATAGCTTTGATGGGCGAGTCTTTGAAGACAATTTTCTAATTGCTGACGTCAAGATGAAGGCTGACTTCCCAACGGAGCGTTGGTTCTGGTTTGAGCCACCATTTGAAGGCTCGGGCCAGTCGGCTTTGCTGCACAAGCAACCGGACGACGTCTGGCGGATTGATTTTCAGCTTGGCTGGGACATTGATCGCGAAAAAGAAATGCAGCCCGAACGCATTCGCGCCCGCGTGGATGAGATGTTGTCTTCTCAGGCGGGAGAGACGCCAGACTACGAACTTGAATGGAGTTCAATCTATACTTTCCAATGCCGCCGCATGGAGACGTTTCGCCATGGTCCTGTCCTTTTCGCAGGTGATAGCGCGCATCAGGTTTCTCCCTTTGGCGCGCGTGGTGCCAATTCGGGCGTGCAGGACGCTGATAATCTAGGGTGGAAGCTGGATCTCGTGTGCAAGGGGATCGCAGATGAAGCGCTGTTAGATACCTACGCCACCGAACGCGAATTCGGCGCGGATGAGAACATCCTCAATTCGTCCCGCGCGACAGATTTTATGACCCCGAAGTCCGAGATCAGCCAAATCTTCCGCAACGCTGTGTTGGACATGGCCGCACGCGCGCCTTTTGCGCGCCCGCTGGTCAATTCGGGCCGGTTGTCCGTGCCCTGCATCTATGATGGGTTTGCCCTTTTTGGCGAGGACGCGCTTGGCGGGCCTGTCCGAACGCGGCCCGGCACGGCGTGTCTGGATGCGCCTGTCGGAAACGGATTTCTGCTGGATCATTTGCAGGGCGATTTCACTGTGCTGGCCTTTGGTGGGGAGACGCCTGCGCATGTTTCCATCGGAGATGTCGAGACTCAAGTCGTGCATCTTAGTGCTCCGTCGTCAGAGGTTGTAGAACGGTATTTGGGTGATGCGCCTCAGGCGGTTTATCTGATCCGGCCTGACCAACACGTCGTTGCCCGTTGGCCAGAATTTGACGCGGATGCCGTGACGCGGGCACTGGCCACAGCCATCGGAAGGGATGCCGCATGAGCCTGACGCTTGAGCCGAATATCGAAGACCCTGACGGCTTCTATCAAGAGCTGATCAATGCGCATGAAGGATTGAGCAAAGAAGAAAGCGACGCATTTAACGCCCGCCTGATCCTGACGCTGGCCAATCAGATTGGCGATCGCGCCGTCTTAAGCGCAGCGCTAGAGGCTGCAAAATGAGGGAAGTGATTTTTGTGCTGCTCGAAATCCCCAGCCAGTCACCGGGTTCGGATCGCGTTAGATCTGCGCGCCGGGGGTCCAGCTTTGCGAGCAAATCTAACAGCGCTTCATAGTCCTGTGCTCCAAACGTCGCCTTGAAGCCCTCAACGATCTCGGCAAGTACGCGCAAGACCCGCCATTGTTGCTCCGTGATGCCTGTCTCTGACAACGATTTCCTAGACATGGAACCCCACAGGCAGTCAGTTGTTCGTTGACGGTGTCCTCGTCGACACCCGAACCCAAGCGCTGATTTTGTCCGGCGATCCGCAGCCAGTTGTGATCGGTGCGTCGTAGGCTGTCGGCAGTGCTGGTGTCGTCGACAATCCAGTTGGCTTTTTTGACGGAATTATTAACGGGGATGCGATCTATGACGAGACGGGCGCGGCCGATACAATTCTGCGTTTCTTCGAAGGCCCACCGTCAGAAGGTTTCTTCGCTGGCCCTGAAACGCTCAAGTCCTTGGCGCTTGAGGCACGAAGGGAGCTTGCGAATTTGTTTCCTGAGTTGAGATCGGGTGTTGAGATAAACAACCCGGCCCGCTCATTCCCGAAAGGCCGAAGGCAAAAGCGGCTGATAAATATGCATGTGACCAACAAGAAGCCGCTGTTTGAATGCTATGATCTCGACTGCTAGAAAATTTCCGTAACGTCTCTCGGGACGCAGGTCTGGTAGATGGGTCGCTTCGGACCTATTGAGGGGATGATCCAAACCGTTTGAGCGCTTGAACATGGCCCACACTCCATCAGTCATCGGCGAGACAGGTCAACAAACGCCATCAACCGGCGAGATTTTTGCGATGTCGTGGCCGATGGCGATGCGCGCGGTCATGATGTTTTCGATCATGATCATCGATCTTTATCTGGTGTCCTCTCTGGGCGAGGAAGCGGTTGCGTCAATTGGCATTGCCAGCGTGATTGCCGGAACGGCGATGGGGATCAACATGGCCTTCGCCAACGCCATGCAGATCAAATCCGCACAGGCCTTTGGCACTCAAGACCCTGTCGAGTTGAAGACCGCCTTTTTCAGCGGGATGATCATCAATCTGACATTGATTGGCATCGCCATCTTTTTGATCTTGGTGTTCGGGCGATCTCTGCTGGACCTGATGGCGCATTCACCCGAGATCGCGGATAACGCGACCTCCTACCTTTATGTTTTCGTCCTTGTCATGTTGGCCGAGGCCGTTAGCTCTGTCTTCACCAGCCATTTCAACGGGTGTGGGCGCACGAAGCTGGCATTCTACAGCTTCTTGATCTCAGCACCGGTCAATGTTGGCAGCAGTATCGTTTTGATCTTCGGCTTGTACGGCTTCCCCGAACTCGGGCTCGCAGGCGCTGCTTGGGGGTCCTTTCTCGGCGCGCTTTTGCGGATGATTTACCTCGCGGCGCAGTTCTACAAATCGCATGGCGTATTCCAAGATGTGGCTGGCTGGCTTATGGGCAGCTTGCCGAAAGCCGCTCGGCACCAATTTGCATTCTCTTGGCCGATTGCCGCGACTTTTGTCAGCATGACTTTGGCAAACCAAGTTTGTGCAGGGATATATTCAAATATGAACGTGTTCGAGTTCGCGGCGATGACGCTGATCATGCCTTGGGTGCGGATCGCAGGGCAGCTCAGCTACACTTGGACCCAAGCAACAGGCATCATCGTGGCCCAATTGCTTGGCAAGGCGCTAAGGCCCGCCGTCTTGGACGAGTTTCTAAGCCGCGCGTGGCGCTGGGCATTCATTGCAGCCGGTGTCACAGCAACGGCCTATGCCGTGATCATATTCGCGACCGACTGGATCTACGCAGAGCTGGCGGTCGAGACCCGCATAGCGCTGGTAAGCTTCTTGCCGGTGCTGTTACTTGTCCCATTCCCTCGGGTGTCGAATGCGATCTGCGGCAACGTCTTGCGCGCCTCTGGCGACACCAAATCGTCAATGAACATTCATATCGGCGCCAATTGGCTTTTCATGGTTCCGATGACTGCTCTGTTCGTTCTGGTGCTGGATTTGTCAGTGATGTGGGTCTTCGCGCTCTTTCTCGCCGAAGAACTCGTGAAATTCCCTTTCTTCCATCGCCGCATCTGGAGCAAGGAATGGCATAGAATGAAGACCTAGGTGGTTTGCATTCTATCACGATGGCGTGGGTGAGGTTTGTCCCATGCCGCTTTGACGCTAAGTTGCTTCTCAGGAAATTCAGTCCAATCATAACAAGCAACAGGCAAGCCTCGCCAAGCTCAGGAGAAGTTCAGATGACGTCAAAGATATTTACGCGCAGAGGGCTTCTTGTGTCTTCGGCTGCGGGCGTCGCACTCGGCAGCTCTGCCCTACTGCCCGCGCTTGCCAATGGTCTCGCACCCACACCGACGATGCGCGGTGGTGCGAATAACTATTTGCCGGATGCGCCTGTGGTCCAACGGATCGGCGGCGGCGGGTTCTGGATGACGGGAACTGTGCGGCGCGCGGGCGATGGGGCGCCTTTGAAGGGGCAACGCATCCAGATCTGGGCGCATACCACTGAAGGGCATGAGCGTGATCCCCATAGCCACGGTGCAACATTGACCGATGCCAATGGCGTGTTCCGGCTTGAGATGCCGCAAATCGTACCCGCCTTCGGTCAGGCTCATGGGCATCTGGCCTATGATAGCGGAGAGTTCGAGACGGTCTTTCTGCGCCCGATCATGCGCAACTCCAAAGACACCAGTCTCGAGGCGCATTTCGTCCTGCAACCTCTCTGATCGCGATGGGTGTGGTTTAGGTGAAGTTGGTGCGTAGATTCCTCATCTGGACCGCGCTTTTCACAATTGCCGCTGTTCCTCTAATCGCAGCTGCAGCTAGCCCGCTTATTGCCTGGCGGGACCCTATCTATATCGCGGCCGGGTTTGCAGGTGTTATCGCGATGGTGCTTCTTCTGTTCCAACCTTTGGTGATCTCAGGCGATTTGCCCGGTGTCTCTGGACCTGCCGCGCGCCGCGTGCATCGCTGGATCGCAGGCAGCTTGGTCGCGGTGGTGATGATCCATGTTGTGGGCCTCTGGATCACCAGTCCGCCGGATGTGATCGATGCGTTGCTCTTCGCTTCACCGACGCGATTTTCCGCTTGGGGCGTGGTTGCGATGTGGGCGGTTTTCGCGGCAGCGGGCATAGCGGTTCTACGCCGCAAGCTGCCAGTGCGACCAATGACTTGGCGCCGTCTTCATATCTGCCTTGCATTGATCGTCGTCACGACAAGCATTATGCACGCCATGCTGATCGAAGGCACGATGGAGATCGTCTCTAAGATCGCTCTTTGCGTCCTTGTTTTTGCCGCCGTGATCAAAGCACTTGTGGGGCTACGCGCGAGGGCGCGATGAGCGCTCGGGTCAGTTTCTTCAAGCCTAGTTCAGCACGACGACATATTTAACAATGCGGTTGTTGTCGCTGTCGGAGAAGAAATACTCGCTTCCTCTGATCGCGACGCCTTCCGGGTCGTCAAATAGGTTCGGACCTAAGCCGGGGCTGCCAGATCCAATCACGCCCAATACCTCGCCAGCGAGCGGGTCGATTTTCACGATACGGTGGGCATCTTGATCTGCAACGAATAGAACTCCGTCTTCATCAATATCCAGATAGCGCGGTCCGACGAAGCCGAATTTCGGCCCAGATAAGACCCTCAATTGCTCTAGATCTTGGTTGAACTGCACAAGGCGTCGAAGGTTATTGTCAGC
The DNA here is from genome assembly GCA_964497775.1 of uncultured Rhodobacterales bacterium. GTDB lineage: Bacteria > Pseudomonadota > Alphaproteobacteria > Rhodobacterales > Rhodobacteraceae > Litoreibacter. The sequence goes on along the minus strand of CAZCEW010000015.1, from coordinate 21,887 downwards.
AACCCAAATGGTCCCATCCGGACCTTCGGCCACATCATGTGCGCCAAGCATGCCGCCAGCGCTTGCGACGATCTCATCGCCATTCACACTGAACAATTGCCCCGTGCCAGATGCCATCACGTAAAGGCGGCCGTTTGAATGCGCCAACGCGCCTTCGGTGCGCGGGAATGGGCTGAGCGTTCTGACACTTTTTGGCGCATCGCCTGAGAGATCGTAGGAAACCACAGAGCCCAAACTTGTCGCCGCAACGTAAAGCAACCCGTCAGGCCCAAAAGAGACGTCATGCACACCAAAGAGCGCGCCGTCCCCGATACTGCCGATCACCTCAAGCGTGTCGGGGTCCATGATAGCGACCCGATTGGCAAACTTGTCGGCAATATAGAGGTTCCCATCGGGCCCAAAGGCCAGATCATGCGGATCGTTCAATGTCGGCTCGCTCGCCGCGACAAAGCTGGCAAAGGGGACATTGTTTTGAGCCGCGGCGGCGGTTGCGGTCAAAAGAAGGGCTGCAAGTATCTTGAACATGAGACATGGCCTTTCACAAAGATGCTTTACCCTAGTTCGGATTCGAACAGATGTAGAGAAATACTGATTCACCTTCTCAAAGCGGGAGTTTTGCGCTTGCCTAACGGGGCCGCTGGCCGAGAGTTGTGGCTTCTTCTGAGACCCATTAACCTTTGGGCCGATCAGGATGATTGGAGTTTGATTTTGGCTGACCGCGATAAGACCAAAGCCCCAATTTGCGACATTGATTTCTATTCCGACACTTATGTCGCGGATCCTGTTGCAGGCTACCGCCGAATGCTGGCGCAAGGTCCGGTTGTCTGGCTGCCTGAGAACAAACTACATGCGATTTGCGGGTATGAAGCGCTGACGGCGGCGCTGCGAAATCATAGGCTGTTTCGGTCTGGCAAAGGTGTCTCGGTCAATGAGGACGTCAACGCGTTCTTGATTGGCAGCACGTTGAACTCTGATCCACCGGACCATGATGCAACCCGCGCCATTACCTTTGCGCCTTTGACGCCGCGCGCTTTGGAAACGGTTCGTAGCAACGTCGAGGCGCAATCCGCGTTTATCGCCGACAAGGTCACCAAGATGGAGACCTTTGATGCGATATCTGACCTTGCGACCTATCTGCCTCTCAAGATTGTGCGCGACCTTGTCGGCTTGGGGGCAGGTGGCAAAGACAATATGCTTGCTTGGGCGGGCGCGACATTTGAGTTGATGGGCGATCCGAAAGACCGGCGTGATCAGGCGATGGCAGATTTGGCGAGCTTGCGCGCATTCCTAGATACGCCCGATCTGATCGATGGGCTCAGTGCTGATGGCTGGGCGAACCGTGCGACGCAAACGGCGATCAAGGCAGGCGTTGCGCCGGATAAGGCCGTTACTTTGATGCGCGACTATATCGCGCCGAGCCTTGATACAACGATATCAGCCATCGGCTATGGCATCATGCTGTTCGCGCAAAACCCCGAAGAGTGGGATAAGCTGCGCGCGGACCGGTCACTTTTGGGTAATGCGATTGAGGAAATCGTGCGGCTGAACACCCCGATCAAGTCTTTCACGCGCTGGGTTTCAGAAGATGTCGAGGTGGCGGGTGTAGAATTGAAGAAAGACACGCGCGTTATGATGGCATACGGCGCTGCCAATCGTGACCCGACAAAATTTGATGACCCGGATCGTTTTGACATCGAACGCAACACGCGCGGGCATTTGGGGTTTGGGCATGGGGTCCATGCCTGTCTCGGCATGCATCTTGCGCGTCTTGAGATGATGTCTTTGTTCAATGCGCTTGCCGACAGAATCTCGCGCTTTGAAATTCTCGAACCGCCCGTGATGGGTGTGAACAGCACGATCCATTCTTTGGCCAAATTGCCGGTACGCGTGAGGGTCTAGGAATTAGCGGCCGCGTGCGCTGTGCAGGTCTCCGAAGAACTTTGTTTCGCGATATTTTGTGAGGACTGTGCCCAGCTCGTCTTTGATCTGGGCATAGCGAGAACTGGGAACGGGGACCGAAATCGCATAGACATCACCTGCTGCGTCGCGCAGCGCAAACCCCACGGCCGAGACGCCATCTGTGTGGCTGTCTTCATCTGTCGCAAGCGCGCCGTCTCGGATGGTTTGTATCTCGCTTAGAAGTGTTGCCAGTGTCGTACTTGCGCCACCCCGGTGCTCAACTTCCGAAATAATCAACCGCGCGGCGTCGGGCTCTTTCAGGCAGGCCAGCGCGGCCTTGCCATTTGCAGTCATGGTCAACGGGAAAGTCTCACCAATGCTAGAGACGGTTCGCAAACGTTGCGGGCCTACGATCTGGTCAATGAAGAGCATCTTGTCGCCGTCCAAAATCGCAAGGTCCACGGTCTCTCCCGTTTCATCGGCGATGCGTCGCATTAAGGCGCGCAATTCCACCTTTGGATCGCGTACCGAGGCCGTGGCAAGAGCCTGTAATTCCGGCCCCAACCGGATACCGCCATCGCCCTCGCCGGAAGAGACGAAGCCTTCAGCCGACAAGGCGGAGACAATGCGCTGTACCGTAGAGCGGGGCAGGTCGACCTTGCGCGCGATCTGTCCGAGGCTAAGCCCGTCGGTCACTTGGCTCAAAGCGCGCAAGATGTCTGCGGCTCTTGAAAGAACCTGAATACCGCTTTCTCGGCGCTTCATTTGCGTCTTCACAGGGTTGCTTTGGGTCGTCTTCAGGCTCGAATCCATATCCAAGGCATAACCCGCGATGCGGTGCAATTCAACAGTTGACCGGTATGCGATACATCGGCACGATATTGGGAAACCGACTTATGAGTCTCTGGGAGGATACTATGAGTATCAAGATCCGCGGCATCGATTTTCAAGCCAATGACGACAATGATATGGGTTTGGAGTTTGTGAACCTGAGCCATCGCTTTGGGTATCAATGCCCGAACTGGCCCTATTTCGACGACGTTCATATCGAGCGTAAACACTACATGGCTAAGTCCGGCGTGTTGAGCCAGACCATGACCCACACCATGCACGTTACCACTCATATCGACGCGCCCGCGCATGTGGTGCAAGGCACGCCGTTCATCGACGAAGTGCCTTTGCCGCATTTCTTTGGCACCGGCATTGTTGTGTCGTTGCCCAAGAGGAAGTGGGAGAAGATCACCGGCGATGATCTGGAAAAAGCCTGCGGTCATGAGATCCGCAAAGGCGATGTGCTGATCATCAACACGGGCTGGCACAAGCAATATGAAGACGGCGACTATTTCTCCTACTGTCCCGGTCTCGTGCAATCTGCGGCGGACTGGATGGTTGAGAAAGGCGTGAAGGTCGTAGGCCATGACACACAAGCCAATGACCATCCTCTGGCGACGGCGATTGGCCCTCAGCGCAATGGTCCGATCCATCCGCATTTGGAGCAAGAGTATTTCGAATGGTCCGGCGGCGTCGATTGGAAAGACGACTTCCCGGATTGGGAACCTGTGCATAACACGCTCTTTAAAAACGGCATCCTCGGTATCGAGAATGTCGGCGGTGATCTCGATAGTGTCACTGGCAAGCGCGTGACCTTCGCCTTCTTCCCGTGGAACTGGGATCGCGGTGACGGCTGCATCATTCGCCTTGTTGCGATGATGGATAAGAAGCAAGCCTACCGCATTGAGGCAGGCCAGGACTTCTAGGATAAGGCGGGGCATGTCCTCGCCTTTCATCTAAGCCGTGCAGGGAGGTGCATCGCCGATGTTGATCAAGCGTTTTGAAGAGGCCGAAACCTATGAGGCGCCCAACCATTGGGACGTGACAGGTTTACGCCTGCAAGGGTTCGAAGATGGTGGGCCTGAAAACCAGTGGGTGGGCTTTAGTCAATTCCTGCCCGGTGGCGGTGCAGGGCCCGACAGCACGCCGTTCGAGAAAATCTATGTCGTCCTTGAGGGCGAGATGACGCTGGAATGGGATGGCAAGACAGAAGTCCTGCGGGCGATGGATAGCTGCACTGTGCCCGCAGGTCTGGTGCGGCGGATCGAGAATAAATCGAACCATGTCTGCAAGATGCTGGTGATTATTCCTTATCCCGACGGGGGGCGTCCGAAATGAGCCTTTCAGACCCTCTCTCTTTTTTCGACGTCACTGGCAAAGTCGCGCTAATCACAGGTGCCTCTGGGGCCTTTGGCGCAGTCGCGGCTGAATGCCTATCTGGCGCGGGATGCAAAGTCGTTCTTGCGGCGGGGAATTCCGATGCGATGGCCGAGGTTGCTGCGAATTGCAAAGGCGAGACCGCGCAGATCAATGCGCGCCCCGATAGCGAGGCGGCCTGCGAAGATATGATCGCCAAAACTGTCGAGGCGTTTGGACGGATCGATATCTTGGTGGTTGCGTCTGGCATGAACAAAGTCGCCAAGATCGACGAGATGGAGCCTTCCACATTCACCGATGTTATGGACGCCAATGTCACGCAAAGCTGGAACATGGCGCGCGCTGCGACCAAGCAGATGAAAGCGCAAGGCGACGGCGGCAAGATCGTTTTGATGTCCTCCGCACGCGGGCTTTTGGGGCATCCGGCGGGCTATACGGCCTATTGCGCGTCCAAGTCAGCAGTCGATGGCATCACCAAGGCGCTGGGCTGCGAGCTTGGGCCGACGGGGATTACCGTCAACGCGATTGCGCCAACGGTGTTCCGCTCGCCTCTTACGGCTTGGATGTTTGGCGATGACGATCATGCAAAAACGGTACGCTCCGGCTTCTTGGCGCGGGTGCCAAAAGGGCGTTTGGGTGAGCCAGAAGACCTTGCCGGGCCGTTGTTGTTCTTGGCGTCACGCGCGTCTGATTTCTACACCGGCCACATCCTCTACGCTGATGGAGGCTACACCGCCGGATGAGCCGGATCGCGGTCATAGGCGCAGGGCTGATGGGCCACGGCATCGCGCTGATTTTCGCGCGCGCGGGCCATTCCGTTATGATTGCAGACCCTATGAGCGAAATGCTGGAGACGGCGTATGCGCGGATTTCGGAAAGCCTGACGCTGCTCGGGGCTTCGCAAGACGACATTACGTCGGCGCTGGGTTTGGTCAAATTAACGCCGGACCTAGGCGAGGCTGTTGCAAATGCAGAATTCGTCTTTGAGGCGGCTCCTGAAAAGTTAGAGCTGAAGCAATCAATCTTTGCTCAAATCGAAGCGGCGGCCCCAGAGAATGCGGTCTTGGCGTCGAACACGTCAGTTATTCAAATCTCCAAAATCATGACCGGCCTAAAGTCGCGTCACCGCGCGCTGGGCACTCATTGGTGGAACCCGCCGCATATGATCCCGCTGGTCGAAGTGGTGAAGACCAAGTGGACCGACCCCGCTTTGGCGCAGTCGATGTTCGATCTGCTGGAAGGCGCTGGCAAGACCCCTGTTATGGTCGAGAAAGACGTGCCGGGCTTTATCGGCAACAGGTTGCAACATGCGCTTTGGCGCGAGGCGGTCTCCTTGGTGGAAAACGGCATATGTTCTGCAAAGGCTGTCGATGATGTCGTCAAAGCCAGTTTCGGACGAAGGCTCGCGGTACTGGGCCCGCTTGAGAATGCCGATCTCGTTGGCATCGAGCTGACGCAGGATATTCACAAACAAGTCCTTTTCGATCTGGAAACGAGCCCCGATCCATCGCCTTATCTGCAGAGCCTTCTTGATGAGGGACGCACAGGGATGGCGGCGGGGGCTGGATTTCAGGAATGGGAGAAAGATGACCTTCGTGCTACGAAGGAACGCGTAGCTGATCACTTGCGGAAACTAGAGGCGATATTGCCCCGCTGATTGGCACATTTGGGAGGAAGACCATGACGACTAAGCCAAACAGACGTCTCTTTATGGGAGGCTTGGCAGCCGGTATCGCGGCGCCTGCAATTTTGAAATCCACGCGCGCCTATGCGCAATCGCCAACCCTGAAAGTGGGTTTCGTGACGCCATCAACCGGGCCTTTGGCCGGGTTCGCTGAAGCCGACGACTACATTCTTGAAGGCTTGCGCAAGCAGTTTGCAGGCGGGCTCAACAACAATGGCAAATCCTATAATATCGAGATCATCAAAAAGGACAGCCAATCCAACCCGAACCGCGCCGCGGAAGTGGCAGCCGAGCTGATCTTGTCGGACGAGGTCGATATCATCACCGCCGCTGCGACACCGGACACAACGAACCCAGTTGCCGATCAGGCAGAGATCAACGAGATCCCCTGCATCACCACCGACGCACCGTGGCAGCCTTACTTCTTTGGCCGTGGCGGCAATCCGGCTGAAGGGTTCCAATACACCTACCATTTCTTCTGGGGTCTTGAAGACGTCATCGGCAACTTCACCTCGCTTTGGGCGGACGCTGGCGTGGCCAAGAAAGTGGGCGGGTTGTTCCCCAATGATGCCGACGGCAATGCATGGGGTGATGCGAAACTGGGCCTGCCCGGACCGCTCGCCGCGCAAGGATTTGAGCTGACCGACCCGGGCCGCTACCAACCGCTCTCTGATGATTTTTCGAACTACATTTCCGCCTTCAAGGAAGCAGGTTGTGAAATCATCACTGGCGTTATGATCCCGCCCGACTTCGGGACATTTTGGGCACAAGCCGCGCAGCAAGGGTTCAACCCCAAGGTCGCGACAATCGGCAAGGCGCTGCTCTTCCCATCCGCCATCGAGGCTTTGGGCGATCGCGGTGTGGGTCTGACGTCTGAGATCTGGTGGTCTCCGAACCATCCGTTTAACTCGTCTTTGACAGGTACTTCTGCAGGTGATCTGGCTGCAGGCTACTCTGCCGCGACGGGTCGTCCATGGACGCAACCGATTGGCTTTAAGCATGCGCTGTTTGAAGTGGTCGCTGATGTAATTGGTCGCGCGGAAGATCTTGATGATGCGGATGCAATCGCCGCGGCGATCAAAGGCACGAACATGTCCACCATTGTGGGCGGTGTCGATTGGTCCAGCGGTCCTGTCCCCAATGTCTCGAAAACTCCTTTGGTCTCAGGTCAATGGCAGAAGGCGGGTGACGGGGTGGAACTGGTCATCACCAATAACAGTCAGGCGCCGGATATTCCGGTGGGCGGTGAGCTGCAGCTGCTCGGCTAGATCATGTCCGCGCTTTTGTCGGTCTCAGGGCTCAGGAAGTCCTTCGGTGCGGTCGTCGTTGCCGATGAGACATCTTTTGACATCTCGCCGGGCGAGGCTGTCGGGATCCTTGGGCCCAATGGGGCGGGCAAGACATCTTTGTTCAATCTGATAACCGGCTCGTTGAAAGCGGATGGCGGGTCGATCAGGTTCGGGGATCGGGACGTGACGACAAAATCTGCGGCTGCGCGGTGCAAGATGGGCATCGCGCGGTCGTTCCAAATCCCGCAACCCTTTAGCGGGATGACAGTGTTTGAAAACGCTTTGGTCGGGGCCACGCAAGGCGCGGGGCTTTGGGGTCATGAAGCAGAAGAACTGGCGCTGTCGGTTCTTGAAGAAACGGGTCTTTTGGACAAAGCCAATTCACGCGCTGGGGGCTTGGGTTTGCTCGACCGCAAAAGGTTGGAGCTGACCCGCGCGCTTTCGGCGCAGCCCAAACTTCTGCTGCTAGATGAGATCGCAGGCGGGCTGACCGAAGCTGAATGCCAGTCGCTTATTGCCACGATCAAATCGATCCATGCGCGCGGCACGACGATCATCTGGATCGAGCATGTCGTCCACGCGCTTCTGGCGGTCGTCGAGCGTTTGATCGTGATCGACTTCGGCAAAAAGATCGCCGAAGGGGAGCCCAAGGCCATCATGGACAGCGCGCAAGTCAAAGAGATTTATCTCGGGGTCGACCCTGATGTCTGATCCGATTTTATCACTCACCGGCCTTGATGCCCGATACGGGGATTTCCAAGCGCTCTATGGGCTCGACCTTGAGGTCGCGGAAGGTGAAGTGATCGCGATCATCGGCGCCAATGGCGCGGGCAAGACGACGTTGATGCGCTCCATTTCTGGCCTTTTGCGCAATGAGGCCGCATCCGTGCGCTATCGCGGTCAGCCCATCGGAGCATTGCGCGCAGATCAGGTCGCATCGCTTGGCATCGCTTTGGTGCCTGAGGGGCGGCAACTTTTCGCGTCCTTGTCGGTTGAAGAGAACCTGTTGATCGGTGGCAAGGTTGGGCGCGCCGGGCCTTGGTCTTTGCAAAAAGTCTATGAGCTGTTTCCGATCCTACAAGAGCGACGAAGCCAAGCCTCGACCTCGCTCTCGGGCGGGCAACAGCAAATGGTAGCCATCGGTCGCGCGCTGATGGCGAACCCGGATCTTATCCTCTTTGACGAGATCAGCCTTGGGTTGGCGCCTGTGATCATCCGTCAAATCTACGACGCGCTACCCGGCATTGTGGGGGAGGGGATGACGGCGATGATTGTGGAGCAAGATATCTCCAAGGCGCTGTCGGTCTCTTCTCGGGTCTATTGTTTGCAAGAGGGGCGCGTGTCATTGCAAGGCCGCACCGCAGATGTAACCCATGAGCAGATCACCGACGCCTATTTCGGAGTGGGCGCATGATTGAGTGGACAGGCGCAGTCGTCCAAGGCGTGCTGCTGGGTGGGCTTTATGCATTATTTGCCGCGGGCCTGTCGCTGATCTTCGGGGTCATGCGATTGGTCAATATCGCGCATGGTGATCTGATCATTCTCGCGGCCTATCTTGGCCTCAGCACAACGATCATGCTGGGCGTTCATCCGTTTCTAGCGCTTCTGATCGTGATGCCTGTAATGGCCACCGCCGGCTATGTACTGCAACGCGGGGTTTTGAACCACACATTGGGCGATGATATCTTGCCGCCGCTTTTGGTGACTTTTGGTCTTTCCGTCATCATCCAAAACGCACTGCTGGAAACTTACACGGCCGATCCGCGCAAGCTGACTGGTGGCGCGATTGATACGGCGAGCCTTGATCTGGGTGGTATCTCGGTTGGGGTCTTGCCGCTTGTGACGTTTCTGATTGCCGTCGGCGTGATCGCGGGGCTGCAATTTATTTTCTATCGCACTTCGCTTGGGCGCGGGTTTCGCGCGGTTAGCGACAATCAAGACATCGCGCAGTTGATGGGGTTCAACAAGGCGCATGTCTACGGGCTCGCGATGGCGCTGGCTCTTGCGGTTGTGGCGATTGGCGGCATTCTTTTGGGCATGCGGACCAGTTTCGATCCAGCCATTGGTGGCGGTCGGCTGATCTTCGGGTTTGAAGCGGTGATCATCGGTGGACTTGGCAACCTTTGGGGCACGTTGGTGGGCGGCGTGATCCTTGGGGTTGCACAAACGCTCGGTGCCAAGATCGATCCGGGCTATCAAATCCTTGCAGGACATATCGCGTTTTTGATCGTTTTGGCCGTGCGTCCTAATGGCCTGTTCCCGAGGGTAGAACATTGAGCGGTGTGATCGTCACCCGCTCCACCCGCGCGTCTCGCATTGCGATGGGGGTTGGTCTGATCGGCCTTGTGGTTCTGGCCGCAGCACCGTGGTGGGCAGGGCGCGCTGACATCAGGCTGATGGGGGAAATCTATCTCTATCTGTCGCTGGCTTGTCTATGGAACCTGATGGCGGGCTATGCCGGGCTCGTCTCTGTCGGACAGCAAGCCTATGTCGGCTTTGGCGGCTACATGCTGTTCGCCTTCACGGTGTTCGGAGGGCTCAACCCTGTTGTCGCGATCCTTCTAGGGGGCGTGTTGGCTGCGCTTATTTCCGTGCCGATTGCCGCGCTGATTTTTCGACTAAAGGGTGCCTATTTCGCAATTGGCACATGGGTCATGGCCGAAGTATTCCGGCTCAGTTTCGCGCAAATCCAAGCGCTGGGCGGCGGGTCCGGATCGTCTTTACCTGTAGCAATTGTCAAAGAGCTCGGCGCGAAGAAAGCGGCGCGCGAAGCCTTGAGTTATTGGTTGGCGCTCGGGGCTGCGATTGTTGTCATGTTGGCGGTGTATTTCTTCCTGCGCTCGCGGCGTGGGCTTGCGTTGACGGCTATCAGAGACAGCGAAACGGCGGCCAGTGGTCTGGGCATTGATATCTGGCGCACCAAGCTGGAGGTCTATGTCGTCACCTCTGCCTTCACCGCCATCATCGGCGGGCTGATCTTCTTGCAAAAACTGCGCATCTCGCCTGACGCCGCGTTTTCGGTCAATGACTGGACGGCCTTCGTGATCTTCATCGTCGTGATTGGCGGCATCGGCACGCTTGAGGGCCCGATCATCGGCACGCTTTTGTTTTTCGCCCTGCGCGAAGTGCTTGCGGATTTCGGAACGATCTATTTGATGGTGCTGGGGCTTGTGGCGATTGTCATGATGCTTAAGGCGCCGAAAGGTGTCTGGGGCTTGATCCGCGAGAGATATGATCTTGAACTCTTCCCGCTCAGCTACCGCGTGCGCAAAAAGGACTAATCATGGCCAAACAAAGCAAAACCATCATCACCTGCGCAGTCACCGGCGCGATCCATACGCCGACCATGTCCGACGCGTTGCCTTATACCTATGACGACATCGCCGCCCAAGCGATTGAAGCGGCGGAGGCCGGCGCGTCGATCTTGCATTTACATGCGCGTGACAATGAAACGGGGGCACCTTCGGTGAACCCAGACGATTTCTCGGCCTTCCTGCCACGCATCAAACAAGCCACCGATGCGGTGCTCAATATCTCTACCGGTGGCTCGCTTACTTTGTCGATCCAAGAGAGGATCAACCCCGCCGCGACTTTCTCGGCCGAGATGTGTTCGATGAATATGGGGTCGATGAATTTCTCCTTCCATCCGCTTGCCAAGCGCTACAGCGATGACGATTGGAAGTTCGATTGGGAGAAAGACTATGTCGCAAATTCTGACGGCAATATCTTTCGCAACACGTTCAAAGATATCGAGGAAGCCGCCAAAACGCTCGCGCCGCATGACATCAAGTTCGAGCATGAATGCTATGATGTCGGCCATCTCTATAATCTGAAGTTCTGCGTCGATATCGGTCTGTTCAAAGCGCCGATCTTCATACAATTCGTGATGGGTATTCTCGGCGGCATCGGTGCGGATATCGACAATCTGGTGTTCATGAAAAAGACTGCAGATAAGCTCTTTGGTGACGACTACCGTTGGTCTATTCTTGCCGCGGGGGCCTCGCAAATCCCGATGGCCACGACGGCCAGCCAGATGGGCGGCCATGTGCGCGTTGGGCTGGAAGACAGCCTGTTTATCCAGCGAGGTGTGATGGCGGAAAGCAACGCGCAGCAAGTCGCCAAAATCCGCCGCATCGTCGAAGATCTTGGCGCGCAAGTGGCCAGCCCAGAGGAGGCGCGTGAAATCCTTGACCTCAAGGGCGGTGATAGGGTGAATTTCTGATCATGAATGTACTATGGATCATGGCTGACCAACTGCGCTGGGATTATCTCAGCTGCTATGGCGCCAATCATATCGACACGCCACATCTTGACCGGCTGGCCTCAAAGGGCGTGCGCTTTGATCGTGCCTATGTGCAATCGCCGATTTGCGGCCCCAGCCGGATGAGCTCGTACACTGGGCGCTATGTGCGCAGCCATGGTGCCACGTGGAACGGATTTCCTTTGCGCGTGGGGGAGCCGACCTTGGGCGACCATCTGCGCGAGATTGGGGTGAACTCGACCCTAGTCGGCAAGACGCATATGCGCGCTGATGTCGAAGGTATGAAACGGCTTGGGATTGAGCCCGAAAGCACTATCGGCGCTTTGGTCAGTGAATGCGGCTTCGACGTTTTCGTGCGCGATGACGGGACGAATTCCACCTTTGATGCCAATCGCAATGGCGAGGATTATGACGACTATCTGCGCTCGCATGGCATGGACGGCGAGAACCCGTGGGAAGAATGGGCGAACACTGCGATAGGTCCAGACGGTGAGTTCAAGACCGGTTGGCTGTTGGAAACCGCACCTTTGCCTGCGCGCGTCCCCAAAGAGCATTCCGAAACCGCATGGCTGACAACTCGCGGTATTGAATTCATCGAAAGCCAAGGCGACGATCCGTGGCTTTGTCATCTCAGCTATATCAAGCCGCATTGGCCCTATCTGGCACCTGCACCTTACAATGACATGTACTCTGCCTCCGATGTGCCGCCCGTCGTTGCGCGCGAGGGCGAGCATACGCATCCGTTGATGAAAGCTTGGGCCGACACGCGCATTTGCAAAAGCTTCGCGCGCAGCAATGTGCGTGATGTCGTGGCTCCGGTCTATATGGGCCTAATCAAAGAGCTCGACGATCAGATGGGTCGGCTGTTCCAATATCTAGAAGACAGTGGCCGGATGGAGGACACGATGATCGTGTTTTGCTCGGACCACGGTGACATGATGGGCGATCACAGTTTGGGCGAGAAAGACCTGTTCTTCGACTGCTCCGCCCGCGTTCCCCTGATCGTTTATGATCCGCGCAAAGAGGCTGACAGCGCCCGCGGAACGTCTTGTGATGCTTTGGTTGAAAGTATCGATCTGGCGCCGACCTTCTTAGAGTTCTTTGGTGGACAGGCGAAGCCACATATCCTTGAGGGTCGTTCTCTGAGCCCATTGTTGAATGGCGAGACGCCCGATTGGCGTGGCCATTGCATATCGGAATACGACTACGCGACGCGTGATGCGCGAGTGGCGATTGGTGTTGATCAAAGCGATGCGCGCATGGCGATGATTTTCGATGGACGGTGGAAATACATCCATGTCGAGAAGATGCGTCCGATGTTGTTTGATCTCGAAACTGATCCGGGTGAGCTGCACGATCTTGGCGATGATCCCGCTTACCGCGATCAGCTTGAACGTCTGAAGGACGTGCATTTTGAGTGGACGCGGCAACACCACACTCGCATCACCCGCTCGGCCGAGATCGTCGAAGCCATGACCGCTGATAAGGAACCCGACGGCATCGTAATCGCCTATTGGGACCGCGAAGAAGCGGAACAGGGCGGGATACGGATGCCTACGCATATCAAACCCTGACGCCAAAACGAGGCGGCTGTTTTCAGCGTCGCGCGTCTCATGGAAGGAAGACCACAATGTCTGAGATCACCACCGATGTTTTGATCATCGGCACAGGCCCTGCAGGCTCGACGACTGCTGCGCTTTTGTCGAGCTACGGCATCAAGAATATGGTCGTGAACCGCTACAGTTGGCTCGCCAACACGCCGCGCGCGCATATCACCAATCAACGCACGATGGAGGTCTTGCGTGACTTGGGCCAAGAGGTCGAAGCGGAGGCGTATCTTCACGCGACCGAGCAGGATTTGATGGGCGAGAATGTCTTTTGCGAAAGCCTCGCGGGCGAAGAGATCGGCAGGATGAAGAGCTGGGGTACGCATCCTGTCTCACGTGCCGAGCATCAATTGTCGTCTCCCAGCCATATGAACGATCTGCCGCAAACTTTCATGGAGCCGATCTTGTTCACGACAGCTTGCAAGCGCGGCAGCCAAGGGCGGATGTCGACGGAATACTTGTCTCATACCCAAGATGCGGATGGGGTGACGACGACCTTGCTGGACCGTTTGTCTGGCCGTGAATTTCAGGTGCGCTCCAAGTATCTGGTGGGTGCTGACGGTGGCAATTCAAGTGTGGCTGAGCATATCGACACGCCGATTGAGGGCAAAATGGGTGTCGGCGGGTCGATGAACATTTTGTTCCGTGCGGACCTTTCGAAATACGTCGCTCATAGGCCATCGGTTCTGTATTGGGTGATGCAGCCCGGCGCGGATGTGGGTGGCATCGGCATGGGGCTGGTGCGAATGATCCGACCTTGGAACGAATGGCTTATCGTGTGGGGCTACGACATCAACGCGCCCGCACCTGAGGTTGATGCCGCGATGGCCACGAAAGTTGCGCGGCAATTGGTGGGAGACCCAGAGCTTGAGATCGAGCTTCTCTCGGCCAGCACTTGGACAGTCAATGACGCCTATGCCACGCATATGCAAAAAGACCGCGTGTTCATCATGGGCGATGCGGCGCACCGGCATCCGCCGTCGAATGGGTTGGGGTCGAACACGTCGATCCAAGATGCGTTCAACCTGTCTTGGAAATTGGCGGCAGTTATCAATTGCGATGCAGGCGATGCGCTCTTGGACACATACAGCGTGGAGCGCGCGCCGATTGCAAAACAGATCGTGACGCGCGCCAATCAATCTATCGGGGAGTTCGGCCCGATCTTTGAGGCGCTGGGCATGACTGGTGGAGATGATGTCGAGAAGATCAAAGCCAGCATGGACGCGCGCTGTGATGCGGGGGATGCCGCAAGTTCTCAGCGGGAGGCTTTGCGTCAGGCAATTGCGTTCAAGAAATACGAATTTGACGCGCATGGGGTTGAGATGAACCAGCGCTACGCCTCTTCTGCGATACACGCCGACGGCCAGCCAGAGCCGGATTTCGACAAAGACGCAGAGCTGCATCATCAAGCCACGACTTGGCCCGGCGCTCGGTTGCCCCATGCGTGGGTCTTTGAGCATGAAACGGGGGCCAAGACCTCCACCTTGGATCTATGTGGTCGCGGCAAGTTCACCTTGCTCACAGGGATTGGCGGCGAGGCTTGGGTGGAGGCGGCAGAGGCCTCAGATTTGGAAATCCGTTCCCACGTCATCGGCCCGCGTCAGCCTTACGTCGATCACGCCGGAGATTGGGCCCGTACCAATGAGATTGACGATACGGGCTGCATCTTGGTGCGCCCGGATCACCATGTCGCGTGGCGGGCGCCTTCGATGGTCAAGGATCCAGCAAGTGCGCTGCAAGCCGCACTTAATCAGATCTTGTCGCGAGGTTGAAGGCTGCAAAGCCTTTACGCAGGCGCGCTGTAATTGCCTTCGGATTTCAAGATCTCGATATGGACCTCTTCGCGCTGCATCGCGCGCGCGACTGAGGGGCGTTGAAGAATACGCTCCGCATGATCGACCAAGTTGGGAAATGCCTCTTGGGCGTAACCCACGACGCCAATCCGCCACCATGTCCAGAACAGGTAGGCGTCAACGATTGACCATGTGTCGCCATACCACCAAGGCCTGTCTGACAGCCGCTCGTTGATCATCGACATGACGGGGTTTATGTCGCTCGTCCCCTTCGCGCGGACGATGTCAAAAGACAGATCCGCATCTTCGATGTATTTCATCGGCATCGCAACGCGCGTGACATGGGGATGAACCGTGCCAGAGAAAAACGCCAAATCGGCAATCTGCTGGCTGGCTTCAAACGCGTCCGATGTGGCGGGTAGAAGAGCCGCTTGCGGGTAGGTGCGGTTGAGCCAGCTTAGGATCGCAACGTTTTCGGTGAGTGGCGTGCCATCAACAACTAAGACCGGAACTTTGCCCTTCGGGTTAACTTTGAGGTATTCGGGCGACTTTTGATGGCCCGCCGCAGTGCGCACCAATTCGGTCTCAAATTCTACTCCGATTTCCTCTAGCGCAATCGTCGGGACGCGCGCGCAGGTTCCGGGCGCTACAAAGAGCTTTAGGTCGGTCATTCACGTCCTCAATTCTTGTGTCAAAAGCCAGAGAATTTCCTTGCAAAACTGCCCTATTGGGCGGCATGATCAAGAAAAATCGACATTCTGGGAGGAAAATATGTCAAAGAAACTTCTGGCCAGTTTGGTCTTCGCCGCGAGCCTTGCATCCGGCGCTTCAGCTCAAACCCTTTTGACCGCCGAAACTGCGTCGCCGACAGGCGTTCCGGGAACGACTGTTTTGTCACTGTCTGAGGCGGCGTCCAAGGCGGGGATTGCCGATATGCAAGTGACCACCGGTCAGACGCTTACGAACTCTGTGCAAAACGTAGCCGAAGGCAAAACGGACGTTGCTGCCGCGCCTTTTGTGCTGCCGTTCTTGATGTCGCGCGGAGTTGGGCCTTATGCGAACCTTGGAAAAGAAAAAGGCGCTGAGCTGACCGCTAATCTGCGCGTGCTCTATACTTACCGTTTGGCCGTGCAGGCGCTTTACGCCTATGACAGCAAAAATTTTGGCGGATGGGGCAACTTGGAAGGCAAGACGATCTTCAATGGCCCACCGCGCGGCGCAGCCTTGACCAACGCGCGCAACCTTATCCGTTTGGTCACAGGGCTTGAAGATGGCGAGGGCTATACCGGCATTCAGGTGAACTGGGGTCAGGCCGTCAAGACCATTCAGGACGGATCGGCTGACGCAATGGTCCTGCCCATCGGTTTCCCCGATGCGCGCCTCACGCAAGGCGCGTCATCTGGTGCCATCACGCTTTGGTCGACACCGAAGGATATTTTTGAAAGCGAAGCCTTTCAAAAAGTGGGCAACGTTCCAGGCACTGTGACGGTCACGCTGTCACCTGACGAGACAGCCTATCCAGAAGGCGTGTCGGTAGTCTCGGAAGACGAGATGTTCCGCGGGCCTGGCACAGTGGGCGGCGAAGTTGTTCACAAGGACATGGACTTTGAGCTCGCCAAAGCGCTGACGGCCGCGTTCATCGACGGCCTCGATAGCATCTACAAAGCGAAAGCGCCTTTTATGCACAACGCTTGGTTGGGTGAGGTTGATATTGCGCTGACAGATATGTGCAACGGCAATCCGTTGACCTACCACCCCGGCGCTGTCGCTGCATGGGAAGAGGCAGGCTATACGATCCCTGACTGCGCCAAGTAGGTGCTGCTCTAAGACACCGGACAGGCTTGGCTTGTCCGGTGAAGCTCTTTTGAAAGCAACTCTGTGATGTCCGATGCCCAGACTGCGGCAAAGCCAAAACCTGATTTTGGCCTGAAACTGGTTTATGCCCTGACCGTGTTCATGGTCGTGGTCGGTCTGTTAAATTCGACACCCAGCATCCCCGGCTATGATGATTTTGCAGCGCGCATCACTGGCGTCGACGGGTTTTTGTTTCGCAAGTTCCCGTTCGAATGGTTCTACCCGCTGTTTTTTGTGCTGATGATGTTGATCGTCGCGCTCAAACATTCGATGTGGCGCGATTGGAGGGATCGATCAAGCCTGCGTCGCGGGTTCGGTCTGTTTCTTGATATTGCACTCGTGGTTATGGCCTCGGTCATTGCTCTGACCTACCTGACCGAGATTGAAGCGGTTTGTTTGATCGATCGAATTTTTGGCACGCGAGAATTGTTGATCGCCGAAAGCCTCAAGGCCGAGATTGAGATGGCCGAGCTTTTGGGCATGCCGGCGCCGACAACTGTCGATGACCCGCAATGTGTCGGCAATACTGGCGGTTGGCTCGTGGCTATCGTGGGCCTCGCGGTGATCGTTTTCCTGTCTTACAACGTCAAGGTTTGGGGCCTGCCGCTGGTGATCGTGGCAATCGTTATGGCGACTTACACGATCCTGACAGTGCTGGTCTGGTACTTCTACGGCGCCGACGACATCAACAAATATCTGGTCACCAAGCTCGCGGGTGAGCCGCGCCTGTTGTCGGATGGACGCCCGCGTGTGCATGACGTGTTGGTCAATAACTCGACGGGGTTGTTGGGGCGGTTCATGGACATCTTGCTCAACACGATTTTTCCTTACCTCGTGCTCGGTTCGCTCTTTGGCAGCTCGGCGGGCGGACGGTCGCTGATCAAAATCGCCTTCCGCTGGACGCGCCATTTGCGCGGTGGTCCGGCACATGCGGCGATTGTGTCTTCGGCGATGTTCGGCACGATCTCGGGCGGGCCAATTGTGAATGTGCTTTCAACCGGCACGCTGACCATCCCAATGATGTTGAAGCGCGGCTTCTCGAAAGTGTTTGCCGGAGGCGTTGAGGCGGCGGCCTCATCGGGAGGCTCGATCATGCCGCCCGTTATGGGGGTTGCGGCCTTCGTCTTGGCCTCGCTCACGGCGGTTCCTTATTCAAGCGTCATCGTGGCGGCGATCATTCCGGCGATGGCATTCTTTTTCTGTCTGTTCCTTTCGGCGGTGTTTCAATCGCGAAAGCAAAAGATCGAGGCTATAGGAGAGCTAACGGAAGACATGAATTTGGGCCGGCAGGACTACTTCAATCTGCTGATGATCTTTGGCCCGATCCTGACCATTCTTGTGCTATTGCTGACGCCCAAAGGCGCGGTTGGATGTGGTCTGCTGGGCGGCGTCTTGGGCGCAGAGCGGATCATCACGGACGCAGGTTGCCAGGTGCAAAGTCTAAGCTGGTTTCTGACGGCCGTTCAAAACGCGGCCGGTGCTGCAGGGTCCGCGGGTTGGTGGGCGGTGATGCTGCTTTTGGTGTTGTTGTTCCTTGATCCCGAAGTGCGCGCTCGTCCGATGAAGATCGTCGACGCACTGTCGGGTGCTGGAGTTCTCATCTCGACGCTTTATCTGATGTTTCTTGCCGTCTCGATCATCGACTTCTGTCTGTCCTTCACGGGCCTACCGGTTTTCCTATCGCTCGATGTTTTGGCTTGGCTCAACAGTATGAGTTTTGGCGACGGCGGATCGGCATACTTCCAATTCCTCGCGCTCTTGCTGACGATGTTATTGGCGGTTCTCTTGGGCATGGGGATGCCAGCTGTGCCCGCCTATATCAACGCCGCCCTATTGATGGGGCCGGTGCTTGCGGGCCTTGGGTTGTCGCTTTTCACGGCTCATATGTTCATCTTCTATTTCGCAGTCGCAAGTGCGATCACTCCGCCTGTCGCTTTGGCCGCGTTCGCGGCTGCGACGATCACCAAGGCGGAGCCGATGGCGACCGCATTTTCAGCGGTCAAATCTGGCATTGTGATATTCATCGTGCCGTTTATTTTTGCCTTCTATCCCGAAATGCTGTTGATCAAGGAGGCCGTGTTCGATCCTCGCTCCGCCGGCGGTACAGGCTTCCTTCCGGGCTATGATAACGACGTGCACCTGACGGCTCTGGCTCTTCTGCTCGCCCGGCTGATCCTTGCGCTGTATTTGCTGTCCTCGGCTTTGGCTGCGTTTGACAGGCAAGCCCTGCGCCCTTGGGAGATCGTGCTGCGTTTGGGCCTAGCTGTGATGGTCATGTTCAAAACCGAGGCGATATTTATCGCAGGTGTCGTTCTGGCGGGGCTATATCTGGTCTATCACATGCGGCAAGCGCGCCATGGCTAAGCGTCCGAATTTTATCTTGTTCATCACCGATCAGCAGCGGGCGGACTATTTGGGCTGTATGGGACATCCGGTGCTCAAGACACCGCATATCGATGCGATTGCGGCCAAGGGAACGATGTGGGACCGGTTCTATGTCGCCAGCCCGGTTTGCATGCCCAATCGCGCCAGCTTCATGACCTGCCGCATGCCATCAAGCCACGGTGTACGCTCCAACGGGATTCCACTTGATAAGCGGCATGTCACTTTCGTCGACCTGCTTCGCGATGCCGGGTACAAAACCGCTTTGATCGGCAAAAGCCATTTGCAAAATTTCTCGGGCCGTCCGCCGGGGTTGAAACGCCCCGAGCCTACAAAAGGCTATCATCAGCCAAGTGGGCAATTGTCAGAAGCCGTTCGCCATGATCAGGCTTCATATGATACCGAAGCGCCCGACAAGGATCACTGGGACATCCCGAAGCCATTCTATGGCTTTGACCATGTCGAGTTGGTCACCCGTCATGGGGATCGAGGGCAGGGCAGCTACCGCGAATGGCTTTTGGAGCGGGAACCTAATGCCGACAGCCTGATTGGGCCCGACAATCAACTGCCGCATGACTATATCTGCCCGCAAGCCGTTCGAACGGCCATTCCCGCAGAGCTCTATTCGACGAGCTATATCGCTGAGCGCGCGCAGGCCTGGCTTGAGGACAATGCGGATGAGGACCAGCCGTTCTTCTTGATGGTCTCTTTTCCGGACCCGCATCACCCGTTCAATCCGCCGGGCAAATACTGGGATATGTATGCGCCTGAGGACATGAAAACACCCACGGCATTCGATGCGACAGACTGGACGCCGCCGCCGCATGTAAGCGGCATCTTGAAAGACCGTGACGAGGGCCGCGCCAATCTGCGCGCGATGGGAGCAATTGGTACAAGCGAGCAAGAAGCGCGCGAGGCGCAAGCGCTCACCTGTGGCATGATCTCGATGATCGATGATGCCGTGGGTCGCGTCTGCTCTCATGCGTCGGCTGAGAGTGCTGTTACGATCTTTACGACCGATCATGGCGATCATTTGGGCGACCATAAGATGCTATTCAAAGGCTCGGCTGCCTATGAGGAAGTCACCCGCGTCCCGTTCATCTGGTCTGACCCGGAGGCCCCGGGCGCCGGGCAAACCAGCGAGATCGGTCAGACGCATGATATCGGGGCAACTATTCTAGACCGCGCGAAGGTCGAGAAAGCCATCGGGATGCAAGGTCGCTCGCTCCTGTCTGGCGGACGCGATGTCGCTTTCATCCAATATGACCATCAAGCAATCGTCACTGGGCTGGGCAGACCACCGCGCGTCCACACGATCCGCACAGATCGCTGGCGCTTGTCCGTCTTTGATCAAGCTGAATGGGGGGAGCTTTATGATCTGGAACGTGATCCGGACGAGCTTGCCAACCTTTGGGATGATCCTGAGCATTTCGTCCAAAAATCGGATCTGATGGAGAGACTAGCGCGCGCGGAAATCGCAGCTGTTGATCGCGCGCCCTTTCCAACCGGCTACGCATAGTCAGCCTTTTGGCGTCAAGTTTTACTGCAAATTTTCGAAAGATTGTGTGCAGATTTCTGCCGCCCATTAGTCAGTTCTTTTGCACGACAGCCTAGTTTCCAAAGTTGGGTCGGACAGTTTCGGCCTGCAATGTTTGGGAAGGGGCAATCTTGGCGTTCATTTCGGAAATTCACTATCGGTCCACCGATACCGGGACGACCGGAAACGAGTTTGTTGAGATTACTCTCGGACCCGGTGAAGATCCGGCCGATTTTGTTGTGTCGCTCTACAATCATGCCGGAACGCTTGATACCAGCGTTGAAGCGGGCGGGCTAGTTGGGGGGGAAGTTACTCTATCCGATCTGACAGGTGTGCCTGATCCAGAGAACCCCGGCTATACGATCTACACCGTAGTCTCGACGGAAATTGAAGGACGCCTGTTTAATGGCGGCGATTCCAGCAGTAACGGGCAGGCCAATCATGTCGCGCTGACCAACACCGCGACAAGTACGGTGCATGACGCTTATTCCATCTATCAAAACCCCGGTCGAGCGCTGACCGGAGGAGAAGCCGATGGTGCGACGACGACATCCACGGGTCCAGCAGCCGCAGGTCAGACTTTGCAATGGGACAGCAGTGGAAACGAGACCGCCGCCGCGTCAACGCCAAATGATTCCAACATCACATGTTTCCTCCGCGGCACCCGTATCCGCACCCCTCACGGAGATATCGCGGTGGAAAAGCTCAGCATTGGTGATCTTGTGGTGAACGTGAACGGTGTTGCGCATCCGATCCGCTGGATTGGATCAACGCGCCTCTCTGGTTTGGAACTGGCGCGCAATCCAAAACTCAGGCCGGTTCGGATTTCGAAGGATGCATTGGGACCGGGGATGCCGACGGCCGATCTATTGGTGTCGCGGCAGCACAGGATGCTTGCGCGCTCCAAGGTCGCTGAGCGGATGTTTGGTGCGAAAGAAGTCTTGCTAAGTGCAATTCGACTGACAGATTTGCCTGGCGTTTTCATCGACAACTCGCAAGAGGCTACGGAGTACTTCCATGTGCTTTTCGACAGGCATGAAATCATCATCGCCGAAGGCGCTGCGACCGAAAGCCTCCATACCGGACCTCAGGCGATGGCGAGTTTGTCAGCTGACGCACAAGACGAGATCCGGGCGCTCTTGCCCGAAAGGTTAGACACACGCAATCCCTCGCGCCTTGTCCCCCGTGGCGCTTGTCAGCGCAAATTGCTTGCCCGACATGCCAAAAACAACAAGCGCGTCTTTGAGACCTCTCCTAGCGCTTAACGCAGCCCTCTAGATCGCTTGGCTCAACAGGCTGATCCCCATGGCCGACAACATCATCAGCACTGCGATGCGAAACCGGTTGGGTGAAAGCCGGTGCCGGACCCGCTC
>CAZCEW010000014.1:37375-38463 GCA_964497775.1 uncultured Rhodobacterales bacterium | reverse complement strand
GCGTCGATGACCGAGAAGGTGCGGTCGTCGGACATGGCGATGGCTTGATGCGATGTGTCCTCGCAAGCCGCATAGCAGCGGCCACATTTGATACAGGCCTCTTGGTCGATCTTGGCTTTGGCGACGTAGTTGAGGTTGAGGAACTGCCAGTCGGTCACGTTGGGGACGGCTTGGCCTTGGAAATCGGCGATGGATGTGTGGCCCTTCTCGTCCATCCAGTCGGACAGGCCTGAGATCATCTCTTCCACGATTTTGAACCCGTAGGTCATCGCCGCCGTGCAGACCTGAACCGTACCACAGCCCAGCGAGATATATTCCGCCGCATCGCGCCATGTATTTACGCCGCCAATACCAGAAATGGGCAAGCCGCGAGTCTCCGCATCGCGGGCGATCTCGGCCACCATATTGAGCGCGATGGGTTTGACCGCAGGGCCGCAATAGCCGCCATGGCTGCCTTTGCCATCGATCGAGGGCTCAGGGCTCATCGTGTCGAGATCAACCGAGATGATCGAGCTGATCGTGTTGATCAGCGACACCGCATCCGCGCCACCCGCTTTGGCCGCACGCGCCGGATAGCGGATATCGGTGATGTTGGGCGTCAGTTTCACGATCACCGGCATGCGGGTGTTTTGTTTGCACCAGCGCGCGACCATTTCGATATAGTCGGGCACTTGGCCCACCGCCGCGCCCATGCCGCGCTCTGACATGCCATGCGGGCAGCCGAAATTCAGCTCAATCCCGTCGGCGCCTGTGTCCTCGACCACGGGCAGAATGTCTTTCCACGCTTGTTCTTCACAAGGGACCATCAGCGAGACGATCATCGCGCGGTCCGGGTAGTCGCGTTTGACGGCCTTGATCTCTTGTAAATTGGTTTGCAGCGGGCGGTCGGTGATCAGCTCGATATTGTTGAGCCCCAACAGCCGCCTGTCTGCGCCGTAAATCGCGCCGTAGCGCGGCCCATTCACATTGACCACCGGAGGCCCTTCGGAGCCCAAAGTTTTCCAGACCACCCCGCCCCATCCGGCCTCAAAGGCGCGGCGGACGTTGTATTCTTTGTCCGTAGGCGGCGCAGAGGCCAGCCAGAACGG
>CAZCEW010000014.1:0-37275 GCA_964497775.1 uncultured Rhodobacterales bacterium | reverse complement strand
CGCGGCGGACGTTGTATTCTTTGTCCGTAGGCGGCGCAGAGGCCAGCCAGAACGGGTTCGGGGATTTGATGCCGAGGAAATTTGTTGTCAGGTCAGCCATTTAGACGGCTCCTTCATGGGGAGAGGATTGCAGCAGGATCGTGTTGCCCTCGCTGTCTTTGAAAAGCGTGTAGCGCACGTCACTGTGCCAAGGGGCATCTGAGGGCCCGTCGATGATCTCGACGCCGAGCCCTTGTAGGCGCTGGGTTTCAGCATCGGTATCGTCGCAGACCAGCGCCAAGGCCGGAATGTTGGAAAACGACACGTCGCTCGCTTTGGCGAACTGGATCATCGTGTCGGCGCCGGGGATCTGGATAAATATCCAACGCCAGTCGTCGCCGTAAGGCGCGTCGGTTTGAACTGCTAGCCCAAGCTTTTCGGTGTAGAACGCCAAGGCGCGGTCCTGATCCGTGACGGGGACGGATTGGAAATTGATGTGTTTGATCGTCATAGCGCGCGTCCTTTTATCCGGAGCTCAGTTTGGCGTGAATATCTTCCGCCGCGTCGCGCCCTTCGGCGACGGCTGTGACCGTCAGATCATCGCCGCCTGTCGCGCAATCTCCACCCGCCCAGACGCCAATCTGAGACGTGCGGCCCACAGCGTCGACCTTGATCTTGCCGCCCTCAAGCGTCAGCCCTGCGGCGTCGTCTAGCGTCTGGCCGATGGCTTTGAACACCTGATCGGCGGCAATGCGAAACGTCTCGCCTGTCCCCGCCAATGTGCCGCTCTCGTCGGTGGTGTATTCAAACTCCACTTCCGTTGCGGCGCCATTTCCGTGCACAGCTTTGGGCTGGGCGTGGGTGACAATCCGTACACCTTTTGAGGCCGCGAGGTCTTGTTCATATTTTGACGCGCTCATCTGCGCGCGGCCCCGGCGATACGCAATCGTGACGTTTTCCGCGCCAAGAAGTTTTGATTGCACCGCCGCATCAACGGCTGTCATCCCGCCGCCGATCACCACAACATTGCGCCCGACAGGGAGTTTAGAGAGGTCCTTGGCTTGTCTCAGATCGGCAATGAAAGAGACGGCATCGGACACGCCGTCTCTTTCCTCGCCATCGGCGCGCAGGGAGTTCACGCCGCCTAAACCAATGCCGAGAAAAACGGCATCAAAATCGTTACTCAATTTCGTCAGATCCAGATCAGCACCAAGCCGTTTGCCCAGCACCATCTCGATCCCTCCGATCTGCATCAGCCAGTTGATTTCACGCGCTGCGAACTCATCGGTGGATTTATAGGCGGCGATGCCAAACTCGTTCAGCCCCCCCGCCTTCTTGCGCCCATCATAAAGTGTGACGTCATGGCCATGCATGGCCAATCTATGCGCACAAGCAAGCCCCGCAGGCCCCGCTCCTACGACCGCCACACGTTTGCCCGTAGCCTCCGCCCGTGTGAACGGATGCGTGGCCGACTGCATGATCGTGTCGGTCGCATAGCGTTGAAGGCGGCCGATCTCGACCGGTTTGCCCTCCGCCGCTTCGCGCACGCAAGCCTCTTCGCACAGCGTCTCGGTCGGGCACACCCGCGCGCACATGCCGCCGAGGATGTTTTGGCCTAAAATGGTTTTCGCGGCAGCCTCTGGCGTGCCGGTTTGGATCTGGCGAATGAAAAGCGGGATGTCGATGGCCGTGGGGCATGCTGTGATGCACGGCGCGTCATAGCAAAAGTAGCACCTGTCCGAGGCCACGGTCGCCTCGTGCGCATCAAGCGCTGCGTGCAGGTCATCGAAGTTTTCTGCCACCTCGGCCTTGGGCAAGCGCCCCGCAACAATTCCCGGTGTCATCTGGTTGTTTGACATGGCTGTGCCTCTTGCGTCGGTTTTGTTCAGACTGACACAAGTTCATTTTTTATCAAATGGTAAATAATTGAAATCGGACGTGTTGTGGCGGATCCGCTAATACGGCCAGTCTTTTGGCCCTTGATCGAGCCGGAAGATGTGATCCGCGCCATCTTGCGCAAACAGGGTGCGAATGGCCGGATCATGACCGGGGATGATCAGTTTGCGGCTTGAGGCCAAAGCCTCCAATTTGGTGAACCCTTCGAGCATATCTTCAAGATCAACAACGATTGGGAAGGGCTTCTTTTCAAACACATTTTCATAGTAATGCGCCGCGTCTGACGCGAGACATAGCCAGCCTGCATCGGTGCGTACCCGAACAGCCTGAAGCCCGCGCGAATGGCCGCCGATACAATGGACAGTGACGCCATCCGCGACCTCGCCATCGCCTGCATGAAAGATGCAGCGCCCCGAATAGACGCGCTTGACCGCTTCGCAGATGTGATCTGCCGTAAAGGGCATACGCAGCGTGTCGTGACACATACACGGACCCGTGGCATAGGCCATCTCCGCCTCTTGCAGGTGAATCGTTGCGTTGGGAAATAGATGCAACCCGCCTGCGTGATCGTAATGCAGATGGGTTACGATCAACTGAGTGATATCGTCCGGCTCCAGCCCCAAAGGCTGCAGCGCCTCGCGCGGGTCGAGCCGGATCGGGCGATCACGCAAAGCCGCCTCGGGCGCGTCATAGCCGGTATCGACCAAAATGACTTCCGCGCCCTGTCGCAGGACCCAGATGTAGTAATCCATCGCATGCGGCGCGTCGTGATTGTCGTCAAAGATGAAGCTATCGGCCCGCGTGCGGGCGTTTCGGTCGGCGTATTTCAGGGCATAGACCTGCCAAGTGCTCATTGGATAACCTTATTCCAGCTTTGGACATCTTTGGCCGCGATCATGTCACTCACCTGAGCATCAAACTCTTTGAAGTGACGACTGTCCAGATGGGCTTGGAAAGCTTCGCCAGATTTATAGACCTCGTAGAGGAAAACAGTGTTGGGGTGGCTGTCATCGGTGCACACATCAAACTGACAACATCCCGGCTCCGATCGTTGAGATTTCCGCGCATTGGCCAGCATCAAAGGCATGAAGTCGTCCATCTGCTTGGGCTTAATTACGAAAGTCACTGCGACTGCGAACATATCTAGACGTCTCCTGCCACTCACTATTGCATACGCTAATGTATACGTTAAAGAGGCCGCAAGGTGAAAAAGACAAGTCGGAGAAAACAGATGGCCACCAATTTCAACATTTGCGTCTTTGAAGGCGATGGTATCGGACCCGAGATCATGGCGCCGACAGTTGCGGTGTTGGACGGGCTGGCACACTCCTCGGGCTATGGCTTAACCTTTCAATCGGTGCCAGCGGGCGCGGCACATTACGAAGTCAGCGGCGAAAGCCTGCCTGAGGCCTCTCTCACAGCGGCGCGCGCGGCGGATGCGATTTTGCTATCGGCCATGGGCCTGCCCACCGTGCGCTACCCCGATGGCACCGAAATCTCGCCTCAGATCGAGCTGCGCAAGGAGCTCAATCTTTACGCGGGCGTGCGCCCTGTGCGTATCGCGCCCGGCCAGCCGACACCTTTGGCTTTGAGCGGCGGGCAAGAGGTCGATTTCGTCTTGATCCGCGAAAGCACCGAAGGGCTGTTTTTCTCTCAGGGCAAAAGCGATCTGCGCGACGGTGAAGCGCGAGAAACATTGCGCATTACGCGCGCCACTAGCGAAAAGCTGTTCCGCTTCGCTTTTGATATAGCGGCAGAGCGCAAAGCCTCAGGCCGTGGCCCGGGCAAAGTGACTTGCGTCGATAAAGCCAATGTCTTCAGCGCCTTCGCCTATTTCAGAGGGATTTTCGATGAGGAAGCCGCACGCCGCCCTGACTTGGTCGCCGATTACGCCTATGTTGATGCCACGGCCCTTTGGATGGTCGAGAAACCTTGGGTGTTTGACGTGATGGTGACCGAGAATATGTTCGGCGATATCCTCAGCGATCTTGGCGCGGGACTGATGGGCGGGCTGGGCCTTGCGCCTTCGGCCGATATTGGCGACGAGCACGCGTTGTTTCAGCCGTGCCACGGCTCGGCCCCTGACATCGCGGGCCAAGGTCTCGCCAATCCGTTTGCGATGCTGCTGTCAGGTGCGATGATGCTCGACTGGTTGGGCCAAGAGCACAGCATTGATCAAATGCGCCATGACGCGACAAAACTGCGCGAGGCGGTCGAGGCGGCAATTGCGGATCGTCAGACAGTCACCCCCGATCTGGGCGGGGAGGCCACGACTGAGCAAGCCGCGCAAGCCATCGCGAAGCGTCTGATATGAGCTTGAAAGTCGCAGGTCTCGGCGCGGGGTATTTCTCTGCCTTCCACTATGAGGCGTGGACCCGCTTGGACGGCGCGGAGCTTGTAGGGGTTTGCGACCGCGATATCGCCAAAGCGCAAGCGGCCCATAAGACGGCCTTCACCGATCCCGGAGAGATGTTGGCGCGTTTGAAGCCCGATATCCTCGACATCATCTTGCCGCCCGAGGGGCAGGCTCAGGCCATTCAGGACGCGCTGGCCTATCCGGTGAAAGCGATCATATGCCAAAAGCCGTTTTGCACCTCGCTTGGTGAGGCGCGCGCAATGGTCAAGCTGGCCGAAGACGCAGGCATCTTATTGATTGTGCATGAAAATTTTCGGTTCCAGCCGTGGTTTCGCGCAATCAAGCGTACGCTAGATCAAGGGCTGATCGGCGATGTGCTTCAGATCACGTTTCGGATGCGCACGGGCGACGGCCAAGGGCCAGACGCCTATCTGGAGCGCCAGCCCTATTTTCAGCAGATGGAACGCCTTTTGATCCACGAGACCGGCGTGCATTACATCGATGTGTTTCGTTTTCTGATGGGCCGGCCAGAGGCTGTCTATGCCGATCTGCGCCGTCTGAACCCGGCGATCAAGGGCGAAGATGCAGGCTATTTTGCACTGGATTATGAGGACGGAAAACGCGCCCTATTTGACGGCAACCGGCTGCTGGATCATGCGACGGATAATCCTCGCCTCACGTTTGGCGAAGCGCTGGTGGAAGGCACGTTCGGCACGCTTAGTCTGAGCGGTGACGGGGCGGTCACTTTGCGCAAGTTCGGCACCAATGAGCCGCGCGAGGTTTTGAGCGCGCAAGATTGGTCCGGCTTTGCAGGCGATTGCGTCTACGCGCTTTGTGCCCATGTCGCTGCGCATCTGACCGACGGGACGCCGTTGGAAAATACCGCGCGGGACTATCTTGAGGTGATCGAGATTGAGCAGGCGATCTATGCCTCTGACAATCGGGCCGCGAAAGTCAGGCTGTAAACGACCCAAATGGAGCAATGCTTACTGCTTCGCGAGCTGCTCGATAATCGGGCAATCAGGGCGGGCATCGCCAGCGCAATTGGTTAGCAAATCAGAAAGCGTATGACGCATGGCTTGCAGGTCGGAGATCTTGGTCTCGATCATATCAAGATGCGATTGAGCGATCTTTTTGACGTCGCCACTGGCGCGGCTTTTATCCTCCCAGAGCGCTAAAAGCGCGCGGCAATCCTCGATGGTGAAGCCAAGCGCGCGGGCGCGTGACAGGAAGGTCAGTTTGTGGACATCTGTGTCGCGAAACGCGCGGTAGCCATTGGCGTCGCGCGGCGGTGTGACGAGCCCGATTTCCTCATAATAGCGGATGGTTTTGGCGGGCAGCCCGGACTGTTTGGCGACATGCGAGATATTCATGCGTCCCCCTCCGCGCCCAAAGCGTAGCGAAGACGCAGCGCGTTGGTGAGCACAAAGACACTAGAGAGCGCCATCGCCCCTGCCGCCAATCCCGGCGACAGCAGCACGCCCAATGCGGGATAAAGCAGCCCTGCCGCCACGGGGATCAGCAAGACATTATAAGCGAAAGCCCAGAACAAGTTTTGGTGGATCGTGCGCATGGTGCGCTGTGACAGCTCGATCGCGCGCGGCACACCTGCAAGTTGGCCTGACATCAGCACCACATCGGCGGCCTCTATTGCGACATCTGTTCCGGTGCCGATTGCGATGCCAATCTCCGCTTCGGCCAATGCGGGCGCGTCATTGATGCCGTCGCCCACAAAAGCCACCGCGCCATGTCGCGCGCGCAGCTGTTGCAAAGCCTCGACCTTGCCTGCGGGGAGCACGCCGCCGATGACCTCGTCAATGCCCACTGTGCCGGCAATCGCGCGCGCGGCAACCTCGCTGTCGCCCGAGAGCATTGCGACGCTCAGACCTTTAGCTTTCAGCCGTGCAATGGCATCTGCCGCGTCGTCTTTGACGCTGTCGCCCACAGCCAGAACGGCGATCAACACGCCGTTTGAGGCCGCATAAAGCGCGGTTTTGCCTTGGCTGGCCCACTCTTGGACATGTTGGCTCAGCGCGTCCGTGTCGACGCCTTCACTTTCCATCAGGGCTTGCGTGCCGAGCGCGATCTTTTGGCCCTCAACCTGACCGATAATGCCGAACCCTGCACGGGCTTGGACGTCAGAGGCGGGTGGGAGCTTGATAGATTTCTTCTCTGCAGCACTCAGAATGGCTTTGGCAATCGGGTGCTCTGACTTGGCCTCTAGCGCTGCGATCAGCTTGAGCGCAGCCTCCTCAGTCCTGTCTGGCGCGCGCACCAGATCGGTCAGCTCCGGCTGGCCGCGTGTGATCGTGCCGGTCTTGTCGAACACCACGACGCGCGCCTCTGTCAGCGTCTGCAATGCGCTGCCTTGACGAAACAAGACGCCCAGCTCTGCCGCGCGGCCAGTGCCGACCATAATCGCACTTGGCGTCGCCAATCCCATGGCACACGGACACGCAATAATCAGCACGCAAACGCCTGCGACAAGCGCGTGCGACAGCGCAGGTGATGGGCCGAAGATCATCCAAACCGCGAATGTGAGCGCGGCGATGAGCAAGACGATCGGCACGAAAATGGCGGTGATCTTGTTAACCAAATCCTGCACCGGCAATTTCGCGCCTTGAGCACGTTCCACCATCGCGATGATCTGGGCCAAAGCGCTCTCCGCGCCAACCGCCTCGGCCTGAACAACAAGCGCACCTGAACCGTTGAGCGTGCCGCCTGTGACTGCGCTGCCTTGGGTCTTATGGACGGGCAAAGGCTCCCCTGTCAGCATCGCCTCATCAACATAGGACGCGCCGTCCAGAACAGTTCCATCGACCGCAATCCGCTCTCCGGGGCGGATTTGGATATGGTCGCCTTGGACAATATTGCTAAGTGCGATGTCCTGCGCCTGCCCGTCTTTGAGGATGCGCGCATGGCTGGGTTGCAGCTTCGCCAGCGCCGCGATGGCCGCCCCCGTGCGCGATTTGGCACGCGCCTCCAAGGCGCGGCCCAGTAAGATTAGCGTGACGATCAGGACTGCGGATTCGAAATAGACATGGCGCGCACCGTCAGGCAAGGCGCTCGGGGCGAAAGTGACAAGGCTGGAATAGAGAAACGCCGCCCCTGCCCCCAAAGCCACGAGCGCATTCATATCCGGCGCGCGCCCGATCAGGCTACGCAGACCTTTCGTGAAAAACCCGCGCCCGGGCCAGAACAGCACCGCTGAGGTAAGCACGAATTGGATAAGTCGCGAGACCTGTGCTCCGAGTGTTGTGTGGACCCAATGATGGAAGGCAGGCGACAGATGACTGCCCATTTCCAAGATGAACACCGGGAGACTAAGAAGCGCTGCGATAAATACCCCGCGATAAAGCATAGAGGGCTCCTCTGCGCCCTCTCCGGTTCGTCGCAAGTGCGCCGGATATCCAGCCTGTGTGACCGCTTGGCTGGCGCGTGTGGCCACATCCGCACCTGCACCCGTCACATAGGCCGTGCCATTGGCCAGATTGACATTGGCCGATTGCACGCCCGGCACGCCCAATAGCACTTTCTCAACACGTCCCGTGCAGGAGGCGCAGGACATACCATCAATTTTCAATGTGACATTGGCATTGGACATGGGCAGTCCTTTTGATTTACGCCTCAAACTTAAGGCTTCCAGTAGCTGGAAGGTCAAGCCCAATCTGAGCGTCGACTACCCTGTCGCGGGGCTGCCACACCGCTTTGGAACCGAACGAATTTTCTTGAAAATCCCCATTGCCTAGAGAAACCCTGTCCTGCTATACGCCCCGAGACTTTGGAGCTTATGCGCCAAATCAGCCCCTATAGCTCAGCTGGTAGAGCAACTGATTTGTAATCAGTAGGTCCGCGGTTCGAGTCCGTGTGGGGGCACCAAACCAATCCCGCAAAACATCATAAAAACAAAGACTTGGTGATCGCTAGGGTGAACCAGTCCCCCCATTGCGAAAAAAAACGGCCGCAAACTAATGTAGCCGATTGATCACGATTGATAACTTTTAATCAGTCCGTTTTGGTCCCGCGAATGTCGTCGAGGGCCGCATCGAGCGCCGCGCGACCTTCATTGCTGCACCACAAGATCGGATTTGATCGGTCACGATGACCTACCGCTGACCATAGCGCGTCATTGCCAGATCGAGAATGCACGCATCCGGTCAATTCGTTCTCGACAAATCTCTGGTCCAAAGATCGGTCCAAACCTGTTCCACCAAAACCAAAGTTTTTCGTGGCCGACATCGATGCCACGCTCATGCCGCAAGTCCTCGACGTTTCGAAGCGAGAACGGAAACGAACGTCGAGCATCACGGCAAGACGGATGACGTCAGGGCTGGTCTTGAAGGAGCGAAATGGGGAGGATCTGGTCATCTGAAAAGGCTAAGATGGCACCCTACCCGCCTCAAGCCAGTTTCCTCTGACATTACCCACCCAACGGAAACAGTCTGTCACCGTTAATTTGGAATTAATAATTGAGAAAAGCGCGTAAAACTGCTAATGAGCTAAAGGGGTTAAGGTAATTCAATACAAGTGAAGAGTATTCTGTATGTGTGAGCATTGGCTCAATTGTGGCGTTCAAAAATCTGGGCGTGTAAATGGCCGGGGGAAGCTATGAAGTCTTTAGAGCGCCTAGAGAGCGCTCAATTGGCATCTATCCACCAGGTTAACCCTGAGGCAACTCTTGCACAGCTTTTGGCGGCGAGCTTTTTAAAGACGCCTGACGCTTCGGCACTGACATTTGGTGACACGACCCTCACATATGCTCAGCTTGATGCACGCAGCGCGGCGCTGGCCGCAGAGCTGCGCCAACGCGGCGTCCGCAAAGACAGTTTCGTGGTCATCGCCCTGCCCCGATCCATCGACGCGGTCGTAGCGATTGTCGCGACGATCCGTGCAGGCGGCGCTTGCGTACCGTTGAATCTTGATGATCGCACTGAGCTACACAAAGAAATCATTGGTGAATCTGGGCCAATTGTCATGCTAGGCGAAACCCGCATTGGTACGACACCGTTGCTCAAACCCGCCGATTGGCCGCTATCAGGAAGCTGTCCTGACCCATCCCTTGTGGGCCCCTCTGATTTGGCGCTCGTCCTATTTACCTCCGGTTCGACGGGCAAGCCAAAAGGCGTGTTGCTTGAGCATGGCGCCTTGATCAACAGCCTGACTTTCGCAATCGGCAGCCTTGGCTTTGGCCCAGGTGAGACGTTTCTTCATAAATCACCCCTCACATTTGACATTTCGGTTTGGGAGGTGCTTGTCCCACTTCTCTCGGGCGGGGAGATTATCATCGCACGCGAGGGGGGCCAACGCGATCCGCGCGAAATTTTGTCACTCATCCGTCGCCACAATATCGAGACCGTGTTCTTCGTGCCGACCATGTTGAGTATGTTTCTCGATGTTTTAGAAGAAGAACCTCGCCTCAAAATTGCGCG
Source organism: uncultured Rhodobacterales bacterium (assembly GCA_964497775.1). GTDB lineage: Bacteria > Pseudomonadota > Alphaproteobacteria > Rhodobacterales > Rhodobacteraceae > Litoreibacter. The sequence continues at coordinate 27,615 of CAZCEW010000014.1, read as the reverse complement.
CGTCATCGCAGGCGGCGAAGAGCTGAAAGTCGCGCAGCGCGCCCGTGTCCACAGGTTGATGCAAACCGAGTTTTACAACATTTACGGTCCGACCGAGGCCACAGTCTGTGTGACCATATGGCCCGCCAGCGAGGCGGATATGTCCGATCCTTTGCCGATCGGCCTCCCTGTCTGGAACACTCAGCTTTATGTCCTAAACGACGAAGGCGACGTTTTGCCACCGGGAGAAATAGGTAGGCTTTGGCTGGCGGGTCGGCAATTGGCCCGCGGGTATCTCAACCAAGACGCACTGACGGCAGAGCGCTTTGTCGACAACCCGTTCATTCCAGGCACGCGGATGTATGATTCTGGCGACTTGGCAGCGTGGCGCGAGGATGGGGCGCTGATCTACCACGGAAGAGCCGACACCCAGATCAAGTTGCGAGGCATCCGTTTGGAGTTGGGTGAGGTCGAGGCCGCACTTGAAGCCCAGCCAGGCATCAAACAAGCGGCTGTCATTGCGCGTGATGATCTCGCGCATAGTGAAACCCGCCTTGTGGCCTTCTGCATGGGACACGCACGCGACGAAACTGAGCTGCGTGCCGCGCTTAAGAAAGATCTGCCGATCCATGCGATGCCGTCGCGGATCATCTTTGTCGAAAACTATCCAACAACTAAGTCCGGAAAAATTGACCGACAGGCCTTGAAACTGCTCAAACTTGAGGGTCCGCAGACATCGCCAGACAGCCTTCCAATCCAGACGGATGCCAAGGCGCTGATCGCGCAAAAGCTGGCTGAGATCCTTGGCTGCGATGCCCTATCTTTGGATCATAGCGCGAATTTCTTCGATCTGGGAACCAACTCCTTGCAACTGGTCCAACTGCGAGAGGCTTTGCGCGACGAATTGAATTTGGATTTTCCGATCTCAGATTTCTTTTTGTATACGACCATCAACCAGTTGGCTCAGCATCTAGACGGCGATAGACCTGAGCCGGCCGATGCGCGCCCCATTGCGAAAGATAAAGCGCCCACAACCGATCTGATCGCGATTGTTGGCATGGCGGGGCGCTTCCCGGGTGCCGCGTCGGTGTCAGAGCTTTGGCAAGGGTTGATGGACGGACGAGAGATGATTTCACATTTCTCCAAGGATGAACTGGATATCGATCCGAGAGAGGCCGACCCGAATACGAATTACGTTTTGTCACGTGGCACGATGATTGAGCCCGCAATGTTTGACGCGAAGCATTTCGGTATTCCACCAAACGAAGCAGACAGACTTGACCCGCAACACCGCATCATGCTCGAAGTGGCTCAAACAGCGCTTGAGGATGCAGGCCACGACCCTGACCGTTTTTCCGGCAAGATCGGTATCTTTTGTGGCGCTTCTCAATCGAGCTATCTACTCAACAACCTCCTCTCCAGCCCTGGCGCTTCGCGCGATTTGGCCGCGGGCTACCCCGTCAAAGATTTCGCAACCACACTTGGAAACGACAAAGACTTTTTGGCAACACGGCTGGCCTATAAGCTGAACCTCAAGGGCCCCGCTCTGACGGTCCAATCGGCATGTTCTACCGCGCTGACCGCCGTCTCGCAGGCGTGCGCTGCTCTCCAAAGAGGTCAGGCCGATATGGTTCTAGCTGGGGGTGTCTCAGTCACCTTCCCGACCAACCGCCCCTACCCTTATCTGCCCGAAGGCATGGCCTCAGCAGATGGGCATTGTCGCAGCTTCGATGCCGATGCAACAGGGACCGTCTTTGGCGATGGCGCCGGTCTGGTCGTGCTGCGCCGCCTTGATGACGCGCTGGCAGATGGTGACGAAATCATTGCCGTTATTCGTGGCATCGGGATCAACAATGACGGCGCGGATAAGGCGGGCTATGCGGCGCCATCGATCCGTGCGCAAGCCGATGCGATTTCCTCCGCACATAAGGCCGCTCGGATCGATCCGAGCCAGATCGGCTATGTTGAGGCGCATGGCACCGCCACGTCATTGGGCGACCCAATCGAGTTCGCAGCACTTCAATCGGCCTTTGGAACCAACACGAAAGACAAGCAATATTGTGCGCTCGGCACTATCAAGACAAATATCGGGCATTTGGATGTAGCGGCTGGCGTCGCGGGACTGATCAAAACCGCTTTGGTCCTCAAGCACGGCAAGATCCCGCCCCTGCTTCATTACTCCAAACCCAACCCCCAGATCGACTTTGCGAACTCCGCGTTCTATCCGGTTGAAAAACTCATCGAATGGGGGCCTAGCGAAATACCTCGCTTTGCTGGCGTAAGCGCATTGGGCGTAGGCGGAACGAATGTGCATGTCGTTCTACAAGAAGCGCCGACGCAGGACCGCAGCGCTGATCCAGACAAACACAACGGTCCACGAATTTTTCCAATCTCGGGCAGCTCGCCCGAAGCCGTTGCTCAAAGCATCTCCAATCTTGCCAGTTTTTCCGCCGCCAACCCGCAGGCGGATCCAGACCGCGTCGTAGCCACCTTGCGCCGCGGGCGCCGCGAGTTTGAGCAGCGCCGCGTTCTTGTCGCGCGCGACATGCACGAGCTGGCCCATGTCGCAGCGTCAGATCAAGCAAAGTCTATAAAATCGGCCAACCGCGCGCGGCTCGCTTTTCTGCTCCCCGGCCAAGGGGCCCAACATGTGGGTATGGCGCAGAATCTCTATGCAGAGGCCCCCGTCTTTCGCGAAGCGCTGTCGCTTTGCACAGAGCTGTTAGAGCCAGAGCTAGGTCTCAATCTGCTTGATATCATCCACCCCTCGACCTCCGACGCGGCAGACATGACCAATCGTCTGCGCGACACGTCTTTGGCCCAGCCCGCGATATTCGCGGTGTCTTACGCGCTTGCAAAACAATGGGATCATTGGGGCGTGACACCGGATGCGATGATCGGCCATTCAATTGGCGAGTTTGCAGCCGCCACCTTATCGGGCGTCATGGGCTTGCGCGACGCCTTGCATCTCATCGCGCTCCGAGGGCGCTTGATGGCGGATCTTGAAACCGGCGTCATGTTGTCCGTGCGCGCGTCTGAACAAGAGATCATGCCCTATCTCGGTGCAGGTCTGGACCTTGCCGCCGTCAATGGCGCCAAAGCCGTTGTTTTGGCAGGGTCACATGAGGCAGCAGAAGAGATTATCGTCAAGATTGAAGCAGATGGCTACATCACCTCGCGTTTGCACACGAGCCATGCATTCCACAGCCATATGATGGATCCAGCTCTCGCGCCTTTCAAAGCTGCGTTGGACGCGATGGCGCTTCACGCCCCGCAAGTACCGATCCTGTCCACAGTCACCGGCGACTGGTTAACCGGTAGTGAAGCGAAAGATCCGGCCTATTGGGCCAATCACATGCGCAAACCGGTTCGGTTTTATGATGCAGTTCAAAAGCTCTGGTCGGATGGACAGCATATGTTTCTAGAAACCGGGCCTGGCCGGACGCTTTCAACGCTTGCTGCCCAGAACCCAGAGCGCAGTCGCGCCCAGCCCGCCATTGCCTCCCTGCCAGATCCGAAGGCCGAAAACGCAGACAGCTATGTCGCAATGTTGGAAGGGTTCGGCCAACTTTGGGCGCACGGCTACGGTATTGATTGGCGCAAGCTTGATGAAGGACGCCCAGAGGCGCGGCGATTGTTCAACTTGCCCACCTATCCTTTCCAGCGCACGCGCCACTGGGTGGAACCTACAGAAATCGCGTTCAGAACAGAGCCCAACACCATAGACGCCACGCCAGAAATCGAGCCCTTTGCTATCGCACAAACCGATGCTCCTACGGCAGTGCGCGCCATGCTTTTTGAGCTTTCTGGCGTTGATCCTTCGGACATGGACGGAACTGCTAGCTTCTTTGATTTGGGCTTCGACAGCCTTATGCTGACTCAGGCCACGCGAGAAATATCAGACCGGTTCGGTGTCTCTATTACCTTGCGCGAGTTGATCAATGGCTATCCCACAATTGACGCGTTAAGCGAGCATATCGATGCGAATGGCACACTCACAAATGCGCCCCCCGCCGACAAGACAAAGGTCGGATGGATGGCCGACATCGAACGACCAGACCCGAAGATAAAACCCGCAGGCACGTCCGCCCCAGTGACCGAGATCTCGCGCGAGCTCACTGAGCTCGATCCAATACAGCAAGATCACATCGATAATTTGGTACGCCGTTTCAACGCCCGCACGGCAAAATCAAAGGCACTGACACAACACTATCGCCCCTATCACGCTGACCCACGCACCGCTTCGGGCTTTAACGGCTTGTGGAAAGAGGCCGTCTATCAAATCGTATCTGATCGGTCCAAGGGAAGCCGCTTTCTAGATATCGATGGCAATGAGTATGTCGACCTGCTGAACGGGTTCGGCCCCGGTTTCTTGGGTCACTCGCATGATGTCGTCAGCAATGCAGTCGCCGAAAGGCTGGCGCGCGGCTATGAGGTCGGGCCCCAACATCTTGAAGCGATGGAGGCCGCAAAGCTCTTTTGCGAGGTGACCGGAAATGAGCGCACAAGCTTCGTATGTACTGGGTCAGAGGCAGTCTACGCGGCGATGCGGCTAGCGCGCACTGCGACCAACCGCGACAAGATCGTAGTCTTTGAGCGTGATTATCACGGCAATTTCGACGAAGTTCTCGTGCGCAGCATCGATGGGCCGGATGGTCCGCGCACCCTGCCCCTGACGCCGGGCATTCCGCGCGACTCGATTAAGAATGTAGTGGTTCTCCCCTACGGCACAGCTGCATCGTTGGAGTGGATCCGGAAAAATGCTGACAGCTTGGCTGCAGTGATTGTCGAACCTGTGCAGTCGCGCCGCCCCGAATTTCGCCCGGTAGACTTCATCCGCGAGATCCGTCGCATCACCGAGCTCTCCGGCACGTTGATGGTCTTTGATGAAGTCGTCACGGGGTTTAGGTTCGGTCCGAGAGGCGCACAAGGATATTTCGGTGTTGACGCCGATCTCGTGACCTATGGCAAAGTCATCGGAGGAGAGATGCCCGTCGGCGTGGTCTCGGGCAAGGCGCGCTACATGGACACGTTTGATGGCGGTCACTGGAGCTATGGAGATGACAGCTTCCCCGAAGCGCCTGTCACCTTCTTCGCTGGAACGTTTGTGCGTCATCCTCTGGCAATGGCCGCCGTGCGCGCCATGCTTACGTATCTCAAAGCCCAACCCGATCTGTTCTGGCGCGCCATTAACGCCAAAGGCGACAAGCTTGCCGGAACAATTGATCGATGGTTCGAAGACAATGACATGCCCTTCGAGATGCCCAATTGTGGATCGCTAATGTATCTTCGGATCGGAGAGGATCAGAAATTTGGCGCCTTGTTGGGCGTGCATCTGCGCGCGCGGGGCTTGTTTCTGCTCGAAGGGTTTCCTTCCTACCTAACGGCCGCCCATGACGATGAGGATATCTCCTTTGCGGTAGACGCCATCCAAGATGCGGCCTTAGAGATGCGCGGAGCGGGGCTTCTAACCGGCCGCGATACAGTGCCGTTTGACGGCCCGCATATCCACAGCGCGCCACCTCGCCTCAGCCTTCCTGACGGCCCTATGATCATCGCCAAACAAATGGCGCAGCCCGTTAGCCGCCAAGAAATCCCAAGCACGATTGCGCAACAAGAGGTCTGGGCCGCGCAAGCGTTGGAGCCCGATCTTGCAGCCGGATTTAATGAGAATTACGCCATCGAGCTGCGCGGGTCTGGCATTGACATTGAGCAGTTACATCAAGCGGCGACCGAGGCCTGCGCGCGCCATGATGCATTAACAGCGACGTTTAGCGCAGATGGCATGAGCGCGATGCTAGGGACGACAACGCCTGAGATCGTACAGCTTGACGTCAGTCAAGACCCCGACCCCGCCGCATCTGTTGCTGAGATTTGGGACATCGAAGCTAATAGACCCTTTGATCTGAATACGGGTCCGCTGGCGCGTTTCAAGATCATCAAGCGCGGCGATGCTGCGGTCGACCTGACGATAACGGCACATCACATTGTCTTTGACGGCTGGTCGGGCGGGACGATCCTTCGCGATATTTGTCGCCTCTATGACGCAAAGAGAAAAGGCTCAATGCCTGATCTTCCTGAGATTTCAAGCCCCGCCGTCTACGTCCAAGCCGAGCAGGACTGGATCAACAGTGATGCTGGGCGCAACGCAACGACGTATTGGAAGAAGAAATTTTCTGATTTGCCGGTGGCGACCACGCTGCCGTCTTTTTCGCCACGCGGCGCAGTGCGGGAGACTGCGTCTCGGCGTTTAGACATCGAGATTCCAGCCAAGCAGGTTGCAGAATTTCGCGCGGTCGCAAAACAGATGGGCGTCAGCTTGTTCACGCTCCTCTTCTCCGCTTTTAACCTTTTTGTTGCGCGCATGGCCTCGACTGAGGACGTGACGATTGGCGTGCCCTCTGCTGGGCAGCCTGTCTACCAGCTCGAGAACCTCGTCTTTCATTGCGTCAACCTGATGCCGGTACGCAATCAAGTAAACGCTCGCGAGGACTTCACATCTTTCGTCCAACGCGTCAGCGATACAGTTCTCACGGCCAGCGAACATCAGCAGTTGACCTATGGCAGCATCGTGCGGGCGCTAAACATCCCCCGCGACGCAAGCCAGACACCGCTGACTTCGATGATGTTTAATCTTGATCCGGCTTTCACGGAAGCAGAGCTTGATTTCTCTGGTGTGCCAGCAACCTATCGCTCCATTCCGAGACCTTTCTCGAATTTCGAGATCGACTTGAACCTGTCGGACAAAGGCACTGTGATCGTGGCGGAATGGACTTATCAAACGAGCCTGTTTGATGAGGCGCGGATCAACGATTTTATGGAAAGCTTCCTCGTCATTCTTAACCGCACATGCGCACAGCCCGAGATATCAGTCGACATCTTGCTGAGCGCGACGGACGAAGAAAGCACAGACCTGATCACTGCATCTCATGGCCCGGTGCTCGATATCCCAGACGCCTCGCTGCATGATTTGATTGCGCGTCAGGTTGCTATTCATCCCGATAAGATAGCCGTTGAAGCTCCGGACGGCACGCTTACTTACGCACAGCTCGACGCGCTTTCGAACCGTTTGGCTCACACGCTTCTGGCACACGGGATCAAACGCGGCGACAGGGTTGGCATCGCCGTCAATCGTTCGGTGAGCGCAATTGTTTGTTTGTTGGGCGCGATAAAATCCGGCGCGGCCTATCTTCCTTTGGACACGACCCTACCGCCGGAGCGCTTGCAATACATGGTGCGCGATAGCGGTGCCACGCTGGTGATTGCAGACGCGCGCGCACAATCAATATTCGCAGCCAGTCCAGCCGCTGTGTTGACACTTGATGACGGTGAACTGCTCGAGAACCCGACCGCACCACATGTAGAGGTCTCGCCAGAAGATCTGGCCTATGTCCTATACACATCGGGCTCGTCAGGACGGCCCAAAGGCGTAGAGGTTTCGCACCGAGCGTTCGTGAACTTTATTGGCTCAGTGGCGCGACGCCCCGGATTGCGCGCCCATCAACGCGTGCTTGCAGTCACCACCTTGTCTTTCGACATTGCCGGTTTGGAAGTTTGGGGACCGCTCATAAATGGCGGCACAATCGTGATGGTCAACACCAAAGAAATGCCCGACATGTCCGCGCTCATGGCCAAGATCGAAACATGCGATCTGATGCAAGCAACGCCTGCGACTTATCATCTGTTGCTGGAGGCGGGTTGGAAAGGCAAACCCGATTTGGTCGCTTTGATCGGAGGCGAACCCGTCGCGGCAAATATGGCCGAAGCCCTCGTAGCCCGGTGCGGCGAGGTTTGGAACATGTACGGCCCCACCGAGACCACCGTCTGGTCAACACTCAGCCGCATGGATGGGCATCGGGTTCAGGTCGGTCGACCAATTGCCAACACCAAGCTGCGCATTGTCGATCCTGAAACTTTGCGCATGCTCCCTCCGGGCGCCGTTGGCGAATTGTTGATTGGCGGGGAGGGTCTGGCACGGGGGTATCACAACCAGCCCGAACTGACGCAGTCCAGCTTCATCACGGTTGCGCAAAAAACCGGATATGCGCGCTACTACCGCACAGGCGATTTGGCGCGCTTTTTCAAACATAAAGACGAATGGAATCTCGAGATCCTCGGGCGCAAAGACAGCCAAATCAAGCTGCGAGGATACCGCATCGAGCTTCAAGAGATCGAGAACGCGCTACAAAGGCTTGAGGGTATCGCGCGCGCGGCAGTCATTTTGAAAGGCGCAGGCACAGTTGATGCGCGGCTCGTTGCAGCTGTCACCAGCGTGCCCGATGCACAGATCGACCCCCGAACGCTGCGCGCGACATTGGCCGAAAGCCTACCCGATTACATGTTGCCCAGCTTGATCCAATGCGTCGACACGCTGCCCCTTAACAGCTCGGGCAAAATCGACCGACACGCATTAGGCACCCTTCTGGAGACCCAGAAGCAGACCTCAGAGATCGGATATGAAGAGACACTGACCCAACAAGAGCACCGCCTGATCGAAATCTGGCAGGCGTTCTTTCCAGATCATAAAATTGGCCCGAATGACAATTTTTTCGACCTTGGCGGTCACTCGCTGCTGGCTGCCGGGCTGTTTGAACGTATCCGCAATGATATGGGCTACGATCTGCCCATCGCCTCCTTATTGCGCCATCAAACACCGCGTAGTTTGGCTGCGTCTTTGTCAAATTCGGATCTCCTTCAAACAGAGGCGAGCAGCGAGAAGACCGTTATTGACATCGAAGGTGATTGGGACACAACAACTGTAATCCATCCCGGCCCCGAAGACGAAAAGCATACCCCCTATTTCATCGTGGGGGGCGTTGGCGGTAATGTGAATAACCTCTTTGAGCTGGGTCAGCGTTTGGGAAGAATTCGACCCGTGATCGGGTTCCAGACCCGCGGCGTCATGGGCCACCGACCGCATACAACAATCGAGGCGATGGCTGCCGAGAACATCGGCTATCTGCGCCAGTACCAACCCAAAGGACCCTACATTCTCGCCGGATATTCAGGGGGTGCCTACACGGCGTTGGAAATGGCACGCCAATTGGAAGAGATGGGTGAAGATGTAAAACATCTCGGCGTGATTGACATCTACGCGCCGCTCTTTCGTGACAAACTCATGCAAGTCTATCGCCCCAACCTACAAGATCGGCTGTCTGACGAGCTGGAACTTCTGCGCGGCAATGGAATCGCGACATTTGCGCGCCGCATCAAAGCGACGCTGAGAAAGAAATCTGCGATCTATATGAACAAATGGGGGATCAAAAGCCTTAGCCTTGCCGAGACCCGAAATCTGATCATGCGCGATGTCTGGCTATCGGCCGCGCGCAAATATAAGGGCGGCAAGATTGAAGGCCCTATCACTCTTTTCACGACCGAGCCCGTTTCAATGAAGCGCCTTGACGTGATAGCAACTCAGATCGACCCAACTTTGGGCTGGGCAGAGCTCACCTCGCATCGGGACTTTAGCCTAAAGCAGCTTGACGGCAACCATCTTAGCATCCTGACAAGCGAACGTGTGAAACTCACGGCGATCGCGCTAGAAATGGCGATTTCGAGTAGCAGCCCGGGAGATGCGTCGTGACAATCTCTTTTGATATCGCCCAATGCGCACAGGCCTTGCCCGCGTCAATGAGCCTCGCGCAATGCCGCCTAGACGATGATCGCGACATCCGCTTGGCGAGTGCTTGGTCTAGTCTTTCGGCCACCGAGCAATCGCGCGCCAAGCGGTTTCGTTTAGCGAAATATTCCGCCCGCTATATCCGTGGCCGTGGTTTCATGCGCCAAATTCTTGGCCAACGTCTCGGCTGTGCGGCGCGCGATGTCGCCCTTACGCAAGGGCCTTACCATAAGCCCGAACTGTGCCATCCCGGGCCCGGCTTCAACCTTTCTCATAGCCAAGACATAGCGCTTCTGGCCATCCGCGAGGACGGCGATATCGGGCTTGATCTGGAACTTTGCGACCGCGTCATTGACCCTCTTCACGTCGCGCGCAGCTGCTTTCAAGACCACGAATTCGAGGCGCTTTGTGCTTTGCCCGACGCGGCACGCCCCGCGCGGTTCTTCGATTTTTGGACCGCGAAGGAAGCCTTGATGAAACTGACGGGCGCTGGGATGCATCTGGATCCAAAATCCATTGCGCTGCGGCTCGAAGATGGATCGGCTGGTGGATATCAAGCGCCCGCTGCGCACCGCTGCGTCAAGCTCATCCAACCTAAGCTTGGACCTGATCTGCATGTTAGTATTGCGTGGGGCGACAGTTAGATGGCAGGCATCAAAACTCAGCTGAAACTGCTTTTGGGCCAGATTGCATCGCGCACCTGTCCCGCGCTAACACGCGACGTAAGGTCCGGTGATATGGGCGGCAAATCAAAGCGCATCAAGCGACTGATAGCGCGCGCCGAATTGAAGAGACTGTCGCGCAAAGGCGAAAACGCCAGCGTCGAGCAAGCCCTGACAGGGCGTTGGACAACGGGCAATCTTATGCCGGATTATTATGACGTCCACGCTGATCGGTTCGAGAAGATGTTCACCGGACCGCATGCACGGATCGTGGATTGGCTTGCGGCCTTTGCGCCCGTTGCTGGCGTATCTCATGTGATCGAAGTTGGATGCGGCGACGGACGCGCGCTTGCTGCAATGTCGCAGCGAATTGATACTATTTCGCGCTGGACTGGTGTCGATATTAACACTGCGATCATCGATCAAAACCAGAAAACCTACGCCACACAGCCTAAGTTGAACTTCATCGCGACTGACGCTGTCAAATGGTTGGATGACAATCTCGAACAAGGCGTGCTCTTGATGACCTATGGCGGCGTCATGGAATATATCGCGCCCGAAACCTTGCGGCGCTGGATTGACCTGGTGGCCCAAAAGAACGGAGCGGGCATATTGCTGACCGAACCTGTGGACCCGGATCACAACCTTGTCACAGACCCCAACTCGCATCTATGGGGCACAGAAAATTCTTATTCGCACAACCATCGCGCCATTTTGGAGGCCGCGGGTTTTCGGATTGTCGAGCACGCCGATCTCGTGTGGCAGTCCCATCGATGGGTAATGATCCTTGCAACACCCGGTAGCGCACCACCCTCAAGGCGTTCAGAAACATGAAGGACGGTTCTTCTACGCCCCCAGCACTCTCCGAAGTCTGGGTCTTCTTTCTGGCTGTCCTTGTCATCAATTCGACTTTTGTCATCGGCGTAGGCGAAGACTGGATTGACCAGAAATACTATTCCCGCGGCCGCCTGATCTTGCTTGCAGGAACTCTGGTCGCTGTTGTCTTGATCTCGCGTGGGGCGCGGGCCGTTTTGGAACTTATCAAACCCCTTCTTGTTTGGCGCATATCACCGCTCTGGTTTCTGGCAGCCGTTCTTTTGCCAATTGTCATTTCAGTCAGCTTTGTTATCGGACAATCTTTGCTGACCGGCGCACCCCTTGAACTTATCACCTCCTCGGTCAGACTGCTTCAAAGAGAAGGCTTCCTGCTCAACATCTTCATCATCGCGTTGGTGGGCGAAATCGTCTGGGTCGGTTACGCGATCTCAAACCTCAGCAGGTTCTACTCGCGACCCATCGCCGCCATCATCACAGGTACGTTCTGGACGCTATGGTGGGCCCCGATGGTCGTCTACAATATCGGCGTGGTTCCGGGCCTGTCATTCTCGGGCCTATGGATGAACATGGTTGGCGTCGCCTTGTTTTGCGCGTTCTTTTATACACTGACCCGCAGCGGCCTTGTGATCTTGGCGATGCAATTTTGCTTGAACTGCACCATTCTGGCTGTTCCCGTTATGCCCAATGTCGCAGGCGCATTCGCCTATCAGGTCTATGCTGCAATATATATGATCTTGGGCTTTGTTGCTGTCACGGTCTTGCTACCAAAATTTCTCGAAAAGCGAGAGGCCACTTAGCCCCGCCATATAAATAATACCACACGTCGTTCCACTCAGAGATAGAATACGAGCCCAATCGAATGAAATCGGGAGAAAAGAAGTAACGCCACTAACCTTCATAAACTAAATGAAAAATGGCGCTCAATTCGGGCCAAACAAATTCAAGACAAAGATAAGGTGGCGGAGGAGGTGTCCGCCGATCAAGTGGATTAAGTATTTGTTTTAAATAATATTAATAGTTATTCCAAAAATGTGTACCACATAACGTACCACCTGAAGCCAAAGAGAGCTGCCTCCAGAAATCCGCTTTCTCTCTAAAAATTGTGTGCGCAAAACCATGCAGATGCAGCCAACCCATGGTGAAGGGTTCGCTTCCAGCCATTGATAGGCAACTCTGTGGTATTGGCTACTACATTAAGTATCTCTCGAAATTCATCAGGAGGCAGATCACGATGCACCGTCTTGCTGCCTCAATCTCGCTTTCTCTGACCGCACCTTGATTTATTTTATCAACCGCAACGCCTTTTTGAAATCTGATGTGCCTGCACGGCCTAACCATTCGAACACCACCATTTCTGTAGTTGCGATCCCCGCTCCGCACGCGCCGAGCCGTTCCAGACAGGCACGTTCGCTTTCCAGGCTGCGCGATGCGGTGGCATCGGAAACCACGAAGACGTCTTTGCCTTCTTCCATAAGGCTCGCGGCTGTTTGCATGACACAGATATGGGCCTCCATTCCGGTCAGTACCGCCTGCGGTCGATCCAATGCTCGAAACGCCTCAGCAAAGCCCTCATCTTCCATGCAGGAAAAATGCATCTTCTCAATCGCCGGGGCATCGGTGACTTCGCGAATTTCGCGAACCGTTGCTCCAAGGCCTTTGGGATATTGTTCCGTTAGCAAGATCGGTACTCCGATTTCCTCTGCTACGTTCACCAGTGTTTGGGTATTTCGTAAAGTGCGTGCGGGCGCCTGCATAGCGGGAACCAAACGCTCCTGCATGTCAATGACGCAAAGGACCGATTCAGATGCGCGGATCAGCATAGCGGCCCGTTCTGGTCGATTTCTCTAAACAAAATTCAATCCACTCTTTGATATTCCAAACACCAGTAAAATTTTCTCACAAAAAATCTCTGCTGCCAAGCTTCAGTATTGGGAGAAGTACGATTTTCGCCCACCGCCCTTCCTCCAAGCTTTTGTAATTATGTACTTATTTAAAATTTTCTATTTCCTGAGAAAAATCAATTGATGAATGCCAACCTCAGGTCTACGGTATACCAACGAATGCACCTCCATCCTATCTCTCTGCACCAGGCCGGATAATGAAGCTTCAACCGATAAATTCAAACCTCACTCTCAAGGATCGGGTCTATGCGCGCATCCGCCACGCAGTGTCCGAAATGAATATCTATCACGCTGATGCAGACCTTCATTTAGACGAGCGCTCAATGGCAGAGCAGCTCAACGTTTCTCGAACACCTTTGCGAGAAGCCCTAACTCGGCTGGAGAATGAGGGATTGATTGAAATCCGTGCGCGCAAAGGTGTCTTTGTCGTTCGCAAAGAACTCGAAGAGATTTTGGAAATGATCGTTGCTTGGGCCGCGCTTGAGAGCATGGCCGCAAGGCTGGCGACGGCATCAGCAAGCGATGAAGAACTACGCGAGCTGCGCAAGCACGCGCTTCGGCATTCAAAGAGTTCGGCACATGCTGATCTAAGTGAATACTCGGAGGCGAATATCAATTTTCACCAGATGATATTGGATATGTCGGGTTGTGCCCTTTTGTCCGAATTGGCGGAAGGTCTTTTCGTACATGTGCACGCCGTTCGGCGCCGGGCACTTGACGAAAACGACCGAGCGACGCGATCGGTCGTTGATCACCTCGGCATCATCGAAGCGCTGGAGGCCCGTGATGGTGATCTGGCGGCGAAGCTTGTGAGAGAACACACGATGCGTTTGCACAATCATGTGCGCCGTGTCTGGGAGAGATTTGAAATCAAACGAGAGAGCAGAGCCAGCTAGGCCAATGTTCTAAGGGGGGGGATATGGCAGACGGAGTCATTGATGCAAAGACCAATCAAGACGTGACGGACGGCTTCCATCTATTGATTGACGCCTTGAAATTAAATGGGGTCGAGACGATCTACAACGTCCCCGGCATTCCGATCACTGACTTGGGACGTTACGCTCAGGCGCAAGGGATGCGGGTGCTGTCTTTCCGCCATGAACAGCATGCCGGTTATGCCGCCGCCGCTGCGGGTTTTTTGACCAAGAAGCCAGGCATTTGCATGACGGTCTCAGCGCCGGGTTTTTTGAACGGGCTGACGGCGTTGGCCCATGCGACGACGAATTGCTGGCCAATGATCATGATTTCAGGCTCGTCTGAACGCGAAGTCGTGGATTTGCAGCGTGGCGATTACGAGGAAATGGATCAGCTCGCTGTGTCGCGCCCTCACGTTAAGGCCGCCTACCGCATTCTGCACGCTGAGGATATCGGGCTGGGCGTCGCGCGGGCTTTCAGAGCTGCGACAACTGGCCGTCCGGGTGGCGTTTATCTAGACGTCCCAGGCGAGCTTTTGGGTCAGGTCATGGATGAGGCAGAAGGAAAAGCTTCGATGCGGCAGATTGTCGATCTGAACGCGGCCTCGGTCCCGGCCCCAGCCGCCGTGGACCGAGCGGTGGACGTCCTGAAATCTGCGAAGAAGCCTTTGATGATCATCGGCAAAGGCGCGGCCTATGCGCAATGCGACGCCAAGGTCCGCGAATTGGTGGAAACGCTTGGCTTCCCCTATCTCCCTATGTCGATGGCCAAAGGCTTGTTGCCTGATAACCATCCGCAATGCGCGAGCGCTGCACGTTCGCTTGTGCTGAAAGAGAGCGACTGTGTTTTCCTTGTTGGCGCGCGACTGAACTGGCTTCTTAGTCATGGTCAAGGGCCAAGCTGGGGCGAAAAAGGTTCCAAGAGTTTCGTACAGATCGACATTGAGCCGACAGAGATGGATTCTAACCAACAGATAACAGCACCGCTTATCGGTGACATCGAAAGCTGTGCCGGAGCACTTCTGGACGCGATTGGCGGCAATTGGGAGAAGCCCTCTAGAGACTGGACTGACGCAGTCAGCAGCAAAGTCGAAGCGAATGTCGCGCGAATGGCGCCAAAGTTGCGTAACAACAACTCGCCTATGGATTACCAAGGGGCGTTGGGCGTCATCAAAGATATCATGGCTGAGCATAAAGACACGATTCTGGTCAATGAGGGCGCGAACGCGCTCGACCAGTGCCGCTCCATTGTCGACATTCATAAGCCCCGCAAGCGGATCGATGTGGGTACTTGGGGGATCATGGGGATCGGCATGGGTTCCGCCGTTGCTGGCGCCGTTGAGACCGGCAATCAGGTGCTTTGTGTCGAGGGGGACAGTGCATTCGGCTTCTCCGGCATGGAGGTGGAAACGATCTGTCGCTACGATCTTCCCGTTTGCATCGTGATCTTTAACAATAACGGCATCTATCGAGGAGACGGCGAAAACTGGAGCGGAGGCGAAGACCCGTCAACGACTGTTTTTGTGAAGGACTCGAAATACGAACTGATGATGAAAGCCTTCGGTGGCGAAGGTGTCGTTGCAACGAACCCCGATGAATTGCGCACAACCATTGCTGACGCGTTTGCGTCACGTAAACCAACCCTCATAAACGCCATGATCGCCGAGGATGCGGGTCGGGAAAGTGGCAATATCGGAAACCTGAACCCGCAATCCGTTGTGGCGCAAAGGATCTACCCGCAGGCGAAGAAGTGATACTTGCAGATCGCTATGTCTGATTGATCCAGACAGCGATCCACCTCAAACAAAAGGTCTCGGTTCAAGTCCGGGATAACCAAGGAGACAACAGAGATGAAAGCTCTTGAAGGCGTCAAGATTCTTGATTTCACCCATGTGCAATCTGGCCCGACCTGCACACAGCTGCTGGCTTGGTTTGGCGCCGATGTGATCAAAGTCGAGCGCCCAGGTGTTGGTGACGCGACGCGCAAGCAACTTGTCGATGTTCCGGACGCTGACTCTCTTTATTTCACGATGCTCAACCACAACAAACGCTCGATTGAGCTGAACTCGAAGAACGAAACCGGCAAGGAAGTTTTGACCCGGCTGATCGAGGAATGCGACGTGATGGTAGAGAACTTCGCGCCGGGGGCTCTGGATCGCATGGGCTTCACGTGGGAGCGGATTCAAGAAATCAATCCACGTATGATCCTTGCTTCGATCAAGGGATTTGGCCCTGGAAAATACGAGGACTGTAAAGTGTACGAAAACGTCGCACAATGTGCGGGCGGTGCTGCGTCCACCACCGGTTTCCGTGAAGGCCCACCTTTGGTAACGGGCGCGCAGATTGGCGATTCAGGCACAGGCCTGCATCTGGCGCTTGGTATCGTCACAGCGCTGTACCACCGCACGCAATCCGGCAAGGGCCAGAAAGTCACCACTGCGATGCAGGATGGCGTTCTGAACCTCACACGGGTGAAGCTGCGCGACCAGCAACGGCTCGACGCGGGGCCGCTCAATGAATACAGCCAGTTCGGCGAAGGCGTGCCTTTCGGCGAAGCCACTCCGCGCGCCGGCAATGACAGCGGCGGCGGGCAACCGGGTCGTATTCTGAAATGCAAAGGTTGGGAGACCGACCCTGATGCCTACACCTATTTCATCACGCAGGCCGCCGTCTGGGGCAATGTGTGCGATGTTATCGGCAAGCCGGAATGGAAAGAGGCCGACGGGTTTAAAACCCCGCCAGAACGTCTTGATAAGTTGAACCAAATATTCGACGCGGTCGAGGAATGGACCAAAACCAAGACCAAATACGAGGTCATGGAAATCTGTAACCCACTCAACATCCCCGTCGGTCCGATCCTGTCCATGAAAGAATTGATCGAAGACGAAGGCCTGCGCGCAACCGGCACCATCGTCGACGTGGATCATCCGGTGCGCGGAAAATATGTAAGTGTCGGCTGTCCGATCAAATTATCAGAGTCACCCGTCGACGTTGTCCGTTCTCCGCTTCTTGGAGAGCACACAACCGAGATCTTGACGGATGTGCTCGGCTATGAAGGTGACGCACTGGACGCTGTGATTGACAGCGGTGCTGTTGGCGACGCCAAGAAAGTTGCCGCGGAATGAAACTTATCATCATGGGGCAACAGGCATTCGGTAAGGATTGTCTGGAAAAGCTGGTCGCCAGCGAAGACGACGTCGTTGCTGTGTATTGCGAGCCAGATCGGGACGGCAAACCTGTCGATCCGATCAAGGAATACGCACTGGAGCTGGGTCTGCCGGTTGAGCAACCTGCCGATTTCAACGATCAGGCGACGCTCGACACATTGGCAGGCTATAGTGCCGATCTGATGGTCATGGCTTTCGTCAATGTGTTCGTGCCAGAATCCGCACGCGATACGCCTGCTCATGGCTCGATCTGTTTCCACCCGTCGCTTCTTCCGCTTCATAGGGGCCCAAGCGCAGTAAACTGGCCGATCATCATGGGGTCGACAAGGTCAGGCTTCTCATGGTTTTACCCATCTGACGGCCTTGATGAAGGCGATTCACTGATGCAGTGGGAATGCGAGATTGGACCGGATGACACGGTGATAGATCTTTATTTCAAGAAGATTTATCCGGTCGCGGTGGACAGCGTTCTGGACGTCGTCAACCATTTCCGCACCGGCAATCCGCCACATATCGTGCCCGATGAGGCGCAAGCGACTTACGAGCGTCGCTGTACCAAAAAACATGCACGGATCGATTGGAACAAGCCGGTTGCACAAGTCTATAACCTGATCCGCGGCACCAACCCCGCACCTGGCGCATGGACAATGCATAATGGCGCAGAGCTTGCCATTTTTGACTGTATGCGTGTGCCAGGCGACGGCATTTCTTCGCGGATCGTTGAAGTCGGCGATGACGGCGTCACAGTGCAATGCATTGGCGGCCGCATCTTGATCAAACGAGTCCGCCCAGCCGGCGCAGGTAAACTGACAGCAGCGGAATGGGCCGCAGAAAGCGGCATCGAAAAGGGTGGCACACTCGGGGAGTAATGGGACGAATGGAATACAAAACAGACATCGAGATTGCCCGCGAAGCAAAGAAGCGCCCGATCCAAGAGATCGGCGAAAAGATCGGAATCGGCTCCGACGACCTGCTGCCCTTCGGGCATGACAAAGGCAAGGTTTCGCAATCCTTTATCAATTCGCTACAGGACCGCTCGGATGGCAAATTGATCCTCGTGACCGCAATCAACCCCACCCCTGCCGGCGAAGGAAAGACAACAACCACCGTGGGTCTGGGCGACGGGCTCAACCGCATTGGCAAGAAGGCAATGATCTGCATCCGCGAGGCTTCGCTTGGGCCGAATTTCGGGATGAAAGGTGGTGCCGCAGGTGGCGGTTATGCCCAGATCGTCCCGATGGAGGAGATGAATCTTCATTTTACTGGCGATTTCCATGCGATCACGTCGGCACACAGCTTGCTATCGGCGATGATCGACAACCATATCTATTGGGGCAACGAGCTGGAAATCGATGTGCGCCGGGTGCAATGGCGCCGCGTCGTCGACATGAATGATCGAGCCCTGCGCCAAATCACTGCGTCACTTGGTGGCGTGGCCAATGGCTTTCCCAGAGAGGCTGGGTTTGACATAACGGTTGCATCGGAAGTTATGGCAATCCTTTGTTTGGCACGTGACCTCGACGATTTGCAGTCGCGTCTTGGGGACATGATCGTGGCCTATCGCCGCGACCGCAGTCCGGTTTTCTGTCGCGATATCAAAGCTGACGGGGCCATGACCGTTCTGTTGAAAGACGCGATGCAGCCCAATCTGGTGCAAACGTTGGAGAATAACCCAGCATTCGTTCATGGCGGACCGTTCGCAAATATCGCGCATGGCTGTAACTCGGTAATCGCAACAACAACTGCCTTGAAACTGGCCGACTATGTCGTGACGGAGGCTGGGTTTGGAGCCGATCTGGGCGCCGAGAAATTTTTGAACATTAAATGTCGCAAAGCGGGTCTGTCTCCTTCTGCTATCGTTTGTGTGGCGACAATTCGTGCCATGAAGATGAACGGTGGCGTTGCCAAAGCTGATCTGGGCGCAGAAGACGTAGAATCTGTCAAGAAGGGCTGTCCAAATCTCGGACGACACATCGAGAACCTAAAGAGCTTTGGTGTGCCGGTTGTTGTGGCTGTTAATCATTTTGTCACCGACACTGACGCTGAGGTGCAAGCCGTCAAAGACTTTGTCGCGGGTCAAGGAGCGGAGGCAATTGTCAGCCGTCATTGGGAGCTTGGATCAGAAGGCTCAGCAGATTTGGCACGAAAAGTCGCTGAAATTGCCGATGCCGGCCAAGCAAATTTCGAACCTATCTACCCCGATGACATGCCACTGGCAGACAAGATCCAGACAATTTGCAAGCAAATCTACCGCGCCGATGAAGCGTTGATGGACAAGAAAATCCGCGATCAGCTCGCCCTTTGGGAAGATCAGGGGTATGGCAATTTGCCGGTTTGCATGGCCAAGACGCAGTACTCGTTCTCGACAGATCCCAACCTGCGCGGTGCGCCAACAGGTCATTCCGTGCCAGTCCGCGAAGTGCGGCTCAGCGCGGGCGCAGGGTTCGTCGTTGTCGTCTGCGGCGAGATCATGACGATGCCGGGCTTGCCTCGGGTTCCATCCGCGGAAAACATTTATCTAAATGCCGACGGCCAGATCGAGGGGCTGTTCTGATATGACGCCGGCGCTCAAAAAGTTGGTTGTACCGGTGCGAGGCGATGGCAAAGGTGACAATGTTCTGCGTCACGCCGCAGTTTTGGCGCATCGGTTCAAGGCTCATGTCGACGTCACACATGTGCGCGCATTGGCTGAAGACATGATCCCGTTCGGCGTTGCAGTTTCGGAAGTCTTAAAACAGCAAATTCTCGAAAGTGCACGCGCGCTTGCCGACAGTGAAGAAGAGACGTTACGGCAGGAATTGAACGCTTTGGCGCTTGAGTTGAACTTGGTGGAAACCGACACCCCGGACGGCCATCAGGCGACAGTTTCATTCTCGGAAGAAAGGGGACGGCAGGTCGATATGATCAGCAGTCTGGGTCGTTTGGGCGATTTGATTGTCGTTCCGCAGCCTGATCGTGAAGCGCGGCTTGGCTTCAATACCCTCAGATCGGCGATTTTTTACAGCGGACGCCCTGTGATGATGTGCCCGGATCAGGCCCCTTCGTCGACAACCGGTGATCGGATCGCGATCGGCTGGAACGGTTCGATCGAAGCATCGCGCGCAATGCGGATGTCGATGCCGCTTATTCGAACGGCCAAAAGCGTCAATATTCTGGCGACCGAAGATCCGGACGCCGACCGTGCAAGCGCGTCTGAATTGAAGCGGCTTCTGAAGATGCACGGTGTCGCATGCGACATTGTATTGATCGAAAAACAGGGTGTGATCGGTCAACAACTGTTGGATGCTTGCGTGGAATGTGACGCGGAACTGTTGGTGATGGGAGCTTATCACCAAGGCTACAAGCATCAGGAAATATTCGGCGGCAATGCTCAAACAGTCGTTGAAAACGCTCAGATTCCTGTGATCATGGCGCATTAGCAAATTTCGAAAGAGGAAATACTACAAATTCGACGGGAAAATAAAAATCAGCCAATGGCAAACTTCTGAGCCGAGAGAGCAGACCGTCCAACTGAGCTTGAGTGAATTGCGCAGCCCGGGGGAACATTCCCCCGAGCCTTAACAGTTTACTTCTTGGCCGCAAATGGCGGCAAAAAAGTCCGAAAGGACGGATCAATTGGGAGGAAATTTCTATGAAGATGCTTAATTTACTTCTAGCCGGAGTAGCGACGCTAGGGTTGACAGCCACAGCCGCAACGGCTGCCGACTGGAAACCGAAGAAGCCGGTTGAATTCATTATCATGGCCGGTACTGGCGGCGGCGCAGATCAGATCGCGCGGTTACTACAGGGCTTGATCGAGCAAAA
This sequence comes from uncultured Rhodobacterales bacterium, assembly GCA_964497775.1. GTDB lineage: Bacteria > Pseudomonadota > Alphaproteobacteria > Rhodobacterales > Rhodobacteraceae > Litoreibacter. Next base: position 6,732 of record CAZCEW010000014.1, on the reverse strand, counting down.
GGGACTGTCGTCTCGGCCGTTTATTCCAATCAACAAACCAGGCGGTTCTGGTGCTGAGGCACTTCGCTATCTGCAAGACAAAGCAGGTGACGACCACACCGTGATGATGACGCTTAACAGCTTCTACACCACGCCAATTATTCAGGAAGATCTCGGCGTTGACCCTCGGGAGTTCACTCCAATTGGTCTGATGGCGATGGACACGTTTTTGCTGTGGGTCCACAATGACATGGCTGACATCACCGATCTCGACAGCTATGTCAGCGCGGTGAAGGGCAAAGGCCTTGACTGGAAAGTTGGCGGAACAGGCTCGGGTCAGGAAGACTCGGTTCTGACCGCGATGATGGAAGCGGCATTTGACTACAAAGTCACCTATATTCCCTTCCCGGGCGGTGGCACCGTGGCCAAGAACCTGATCGGCGGTCAGATCGACTCTACCGTGAATAACCCCGCTGAGCAGATGGCATTCTACCAAGCGGGTGACTCTAAACCTCTGGTTCAGTTCACCGACGAGCGGATGCCCGCATTCCCGGATGTGCCAACGGCCAAAGAACTGGGTGTAGACATCGAGTATTACATGCAGCGTTCAGTCAACGGCCCTCCGGGCATGTCGGCTGACGCGGTGGAGTTCTACACTGGACTGTTCCAGGAATTGTTCGACAGCAAAGAGTGGCAGGACTTCTGCACCAGCGATGGTCTGACCTGTGACACGATGATCAAAGGTGATGCGCTCGGTGAATTCCACGCCACGCAATTCGTCGCGCACCAAGAATTGATCGAGCAGGTTGGCGCATCTGCGATTACTGGCGAATAAGATAAATCCCACCCCGGGCCGGAAGATCGGCCCGGGGCACTAGGATCACAACAAACAAAGGGCAGCTGGCCCCGACACTCCGCCCTCATTGGACGGTGTACTAGGAATTTTGGCCAGCGAGAGGGAGGCAATCATGTCTACACGTAGTGCAGAATTGTTGATGGGAATTGCGATGTTCCTTTTTTCGCTGACACTTATGTGGAGCGTTTGGGCAGACGGGCTCAATATCGGCTGGGTCGAAGGACGCGGCCCCGGAGCCGGTGTCTGGCCCTTTTGGCTAAGCTTTGGCATGGCGCTGACGTCGCTTTGGACAATTTGGCGCTGGTTTAGAAATGCTACACCTGAAAGCAGAAATCTGACGGCGTATATCGATCCCGAAAGTATCGGTCTGGTCGTGTCGTCTTTTGTGGCGCTCACAATCATGATCATTCTGGTCGATATCGTAGGCACTTATATTGCTATTTTCTTGTTTCTCGGCTTTTATATGAGGTTTTTGGGCGGACACAGCTGGCGCACGACTTTGATCATGTGCTTTGGGGCAATCGTTTTCATCTACTTTCTATTCGAATGGCAACTCACAAAATATCTTCCCAAGGGATGGCCGATCTTTGAGGACGGGTTCCTCTGGATCGACAACTTTCGCTGGGAATACCTGATGTAATCGGGTCGGAGATCTATAGACATGAATGAAATCATCACACTTCTCGGGGCGGGCCTGTTACAGGCCTTCGAACCCCTAAACCTCTTTATGATCTTCGCGGGATGTTTCGCTGGGTTGTTCATTGGTGCAATGCCGGGTTTGGGATCAGTTAACGGGGTTGCGATCCTGCTGCCTGTGACATTCCTGGTGCCTCCGACTGCCGCGATAATCTTCCTTGCCGCGCTGTACTATGGCGCAATGTATGGCGGCGCGATCTCATCGATTACGCTTGGCATTCCCGGCGCTTCGACCGCCGTTGCCACCGTATTTGACGGCAGGCCAATGGCGCAGTCCGGCAGGGCTGATCAGGCGCTTACTGCTGCAGCCATAGCCAGCTTCATCGGCGGGACGATCTCCGTTGTTCTTTTCACACTCTTCGCACCGCCGCTGGCGGAGTTCGCCTTGAAGTTCGGTCCACATGAGGAATTCGCGCTCATGCTACTGGCCTTTGCCACATTTATTGGATTAGGCGGAGATGACATTCCCAAGACGATCTTTTCGATCATGCTGGGCCTAGTCATGGCAGCTGTAGGCTTTGACATCATTTCCGGTCAGCCGCGCTTGATCTTCTTCGACATGGTCGAGTTCCAGCGCGGCATTGGATTCTTAGTCCTGGCCATCGGAATCTACGGTATCGGAGAGATGCTTTGGACGCTGGAGCATACCAAAGGCAAGGTGCAGGTTCAGACAGTAAACGTGAATTGGAAACGTTTCAAAAAGAATTTGAGCTTTGTAAAGGAATACCTACCAACGACGACTCTTGGATCTTTCCTTGGGTTCTTTGTCGGTACGCTGCCAGCGGCGGGAGCCACGCCCGCCTCGCTCATGAGTTACGGGCTAGCAAAGACCTTCTCGAAAGACCCCGATAGTTTCGGCAAAGGCAATGTGTCAGGCGTTGCCGCTCCAGAGGCGGCAAACAACGCTGCTTCCACTGGTTCCATGCTTCCGATGATCACGCTCGGCATTCCTGGCTCGCCTACCACGGCGATTCTACTCGGCGGTATGATTATTTGGGGATTGCGACCCGGTCCACTGCTTTTCCAGAACGAACCGGAATTCGTGTGGGGGCTGATCGGATCGATGTATGTCGCCAACTTCGTGACCGTCGCATTGAACCTCGCTTTGATCCCGATCTTTGTGCGGGTACTGACAATGCCCTTCACCATTCTAACACCAATCATCTTCATTCTCTGTTTCGTTGGCGTCTTCGCCACGACAGACCGTATGTTTGATGTTTGGCTTATGTTGATCTTGGGTCTGGGTGGGTATTTGTTGCGGAAGCTCAACTATCCGGTCGCACCAGCGGTTTTGGCAATTGTGCTTGGGCCTCTTGCGGAGCGTTCGATGCGGCAATCGTTGATCTCCAGCCGAGGCGATATGACATCGTTTGTCAGTCCATCCGAGCATCCCATTGCGCTTGTTTGCATCCTGATCGCAATCGCGTTGGTCGCCTACCCCGTCTATCTTGGTATAAAGCGGCGCAGGGCCGAGGCTCAAAATGCCGGCAGCACATAAGGAAGAATTTGGGCCCTGGAACCCGGGGCTCAGCTCGACAATACCGAAACGGCTGATGCCGCAGGTCACCTTGTTTGACCCGCGGCATTCGTTTGTGAGTTGGGAGGAAGCGCAGGCACTGTCTGATGGCACAGGGCTGAAAGCGCAAGAGCTGGCCGTGACGCGCCCGGAAAGACTGGCACTTCATTCCGTCCTGATACGCGTGACCAGCCAGCTCTATGTGCCTGACGGTCCGAACTACGCCGATCTTGGCATAAGCCTGCGCAACATGGCTTCAGAGATTTACAACGGCTTCAGTGCGTCGGAGATGGACGAGATTATCGCCGCCTATGAAGCTGTCCGTCGCGAAGCCGAGCAGGTCGTGGCCGATCTGCTGGAAAAGGAAATTTACCGACCTGCCCCAACTGTTGAACCACCACAGCCGAATTTTTTCGCGCGACTTTTGGGCATAAAGCAATCCTCCCAAGACCACGTCCAGAATTGCCCATCAGAACGTGCTGGGATCATTGCGGTGCAGTGGAAAGGTGAACGGAACGAGGATGTCACAACCGCCAGCCGCCGTGCTATCGCGCGTGTTTTGGCCGCAGCCTTAAACAAGAGGGGTGCGTTGCATCTAGATCGCAAGACGATTGGGGCGGTGTCGGTAGGCCTTGTGATGAACCGCATTGGGTCTGCGGCGGTCGGAGAAGCCGTCGAAAAGCCCTTTGCTCGCGTCGTAGAGAAGAAGGGATTTCGCTGGCTACCACCTCAAGCCGAACCGCTTGTCCTGAATGCAAAAGGCGCCTCTGCCGCCGGAAAAAGTACGATCCGTGCAGCACAACGCGAGATTGCCGCACGGCTGGGATATGATTGGCGCGACTTTGCTATCATCTCGCCCGACTACTGGCGAAAGGCGCTAATTGACTACGATGGGCTGGGCGAAGAATACAAATACGCCGCAATGCTGACCGGGTACGAGCTTGAGGTGATCGACGGCAAGCTAGACATCTTGATGGCTGTAAAGGGCGGCGAAGGTAAGGTGCCGCATATGCTGATCGATCGCTTTCGGTTCGACAGTTTCCATGCGGGTCGAGTGCGCGAAGAAGACAGCACTTTGCTGACGCGATTTGGTTCGAAAGTCTATCTCTTCTTCCTTGTAACTTCGCCCGCTGACACTGTTGAACGCGCTTGGAATCGCGGCCTTGAGACGGGTCGTTTCAAAGCCACCGACGATCTGCTTTACCATAACATTGAAGCCTATTCCGGAATACCTGATCTATTTATTAGATGGGCCAAGGACAGTGATAAGTGGGTTCACTATGAGTTCTTGGACAATTCCGTCGAACGAGGAGAGCGCCCTCGAACCATTGCGTATGGCCAAAATGGCTCACTCGTGGTGATGGATCTTGAAAAATTCTGCAACATCAATCGCTTCCAACACGTCAATGTGGATGCCCACAGTCCACGCGAGATCGAGGAGGTTACACTTTCAGATTACGAGAGCACTGCATTTCTTCGTCGTGCGATGCAGGAATTGGCACGGGTAGATGTGCTCGTTCCCGGCAGCAACGTTGTATTTGCACGATCCGTCGATGGACAGATTGCAATCAATCTTTCCCAAATTCCAAAACGAATTGATTGCAAGATCTTTGGAAATTTCGAAGAGACTGACACACGATTTGAAGATCACAGCTTTGAAAAATGTTGCGACACCATTGGAATGTCGCATTTGAAGTGAAACCTCAACCGGCTGCTGTCAGACAAATGCGTACTCGTCTCCGAATGGACAGCCCGACTACCCTTTATCCGGCCAAAAGCTCACGCCATTCTGTGAGAGCGGCGGCTCTGTTCAGCTTGAAATTGCCCCGTGAGTAGAAATGTCTTTCCTGGTTGAAGTGGTTGTGGATTGATCCATGGACTGCGACGAATTCCTGCAAACTCCGCATTCGTCGAAAGCGGAGCATGGATCGCTCTTTTCGTCGAGACGGGAGGTGTGAATTCTCCGCCCGGTTGTTCATCCAGCGGCCGATTTCCTGCCGCTCTGAGTTGCCGATCAGTTTCATCGCGGCACCGTATGAACGAAGCCTATCGGTTACGATGACCTCTGGCTGACCGTAGCGTTTCATCGATTTTCTGAGGAATTTCAACGCGGCTTTGCGATCTCGGCGCTTAGCTACGAATGGCTGGTTTGGTGGCATTGACTGCACTGAAGGGATGAGTTCGCCGCAACTGCGAGCCGATGCTGCGTCAGCGAAGTGCCAAAAATCCAAGGTCGGGAAAGTCCGCAACCCAGTCATCTAGCTCCCGATTTTGCTGCACCATGCATGAACGGCTGGTTTGGAGAAATCGCTGGTCCGTGTTCGCAATCGCAGCAAACATCACCTATGCCGTCAGAGCGGCGAAGCGCCATGGCATCAGCTCATCGATGCGGTTGATCTTGTGATCCGCGATGCGTTCCAGCACCCATGTCAGCCATGCCTGCGGATCGACATTGTTCAGCTTGGCAGTCTCGATCAGGTTGTATGCAATGGCAGCGGACTTACCACCGCGTTGCGATCCAAGCCGTTTTGTGAGACAACATTCATCCTAGGATTTCCTGCAATTCTGCCAGTAATAACTTGCTCCCTAAGGGCAGACAGCATGGAAAGTTACTCTGATTTCAGACCTTTGATAAGTTCACCTTGCTGTTGATCAGAGACAGGCAAGTAACTCGACACGGTAACCGTAAAGTTCTCATGGCCCAAGTTTTGCGACCATGCCTTTTGAGTCGCCAAAGGCAGGTTTCGGTCACTTAGTTCTTGGCCTAGCGTTTTTCTTACACTGTGAGGATGAAAGGGGATCATCTGGGCTTGGGCAAAGGCCCCACGGAACACCTCGTTCACCTTGGCACCGTTCGCATAGTTCTCTCGCGACAATCGATCAAATACGAATTTGCCGTTCTCAAGACGCCTTTCAGGTTTCGGGAAAAGTGCGTCTTCGGGTCCGAAAAGCTTGTCATTGCGCAAGAAATTCACCCAATCCGCGAAACAAGCCAAAAAATCTGGATGCATCGGGAAAAACCAAGTTTTGATGTCTTTGCGCCCTTTGGTTCGGACTTCGCGCCCGTCTTGAAAAACAAACCCATCCACCAAGTTAATATGCTTCAGTCTTAGTGACGACACCGCCCCCACACGCGCGCCAGTAATCAGCAAAAAGGCAAACATCGCTTTGTCACGCCGCTCCAGCTCTGAACTATCCGCCATGCCTTGAAAGGCGTGGTGCGCAGCTTGCTTAGAAGGGCTTTGAATCTTGCGCTGGGTATGCGCCGCGCGTGCATCGTTGCGATTGTTGTTGAAATACTCGACATCGGCATAGCTGACGACCTTTTTGAAGCCTTGCTGGCCCGCCAGCCAGTGAAAAAATCCTTTTACGAGCCGTAAGGTGGCGTCGGTGGTACTAAGACTGAGCGGCTTCCCTTGTGAGGTCTTCGCGCGGCTCAAGGCGGTCTTGAACTGGCGCGCCTGATCAATATGAAACGACTTGAAGGGTTTGAACTTTGTGCTTTGTTCGAACTTCACCAAAGCCGCACGCACCTTGTCGATGGATTTTTCATCCTGCCCTTTAGCTTCGCGAAGATACTGCTCGTAACGACGCTTCAACCGCTCGTTTTCTGCCGTGAATTTACGCATGACTGCTTTGCCTTTCTGAAGTGCTAGTTTTAGGGGGGGCTCAAGGGGTTCCTATA
>CAZCEW010000013.1:0-38513 GCA_964497775.1 uncultured Rhodobacterales bacterium | reverse complement strand
GAGACTTTGAAGTTGGTCGGCAAGCCGACATGCAGCACATTGGGCAGCTCGTCAGGTGGGCGGAAGGCTTGCGGGTCGGGCGAGCATAACGTCACGCAACTTGGATCGAACCGCTCCCAGATGTCAGGCTCCAGAAATGCGTTGTTGAAGTCGGAGCCTTCCAGCGACGCGATGCGCTTAAGGTAGGGCAGGGGTGGCATGTTCATGATCGACATGCAGGGCCGTTTACTCTGCGCGATACGCGTCAACAGATCTTTGAGCGACGGGTGCGAATATTGCGGCTCTTGCATCGCGAGGCAGATCATATCGTATTTGGTAGGGTCCGCATTTTCCGGCGTCACCGCATCCGTCTTGCCTGCAAGATCGCGCGAAAAGAAGCTATGGTGGTCATCCTCGCCACGCAGCTTGATGCGCACTTCGGTGCCTTTGGCGTTGATCAGTTCAGCAGTCTCGGCGCGGCAGACCAAAGTGGCGTTGTGGCCCGCGGCCGTAAGCTTCGTGCCCAAAAGCGAGCCATAAGAAGCGCCCAGAATAAGTATGTCATATGTCATCAAAGTCCCTTTCTCTTATCAAAGCTCACGCAAGCGAGGACATTACATCTCCGCTCGCGCGTGTGGTCTCAAAATTAGCCGAGCAACTTTACAAGCGTCTCACCCAGTTTGGCGGGGGAGGGCGATACGCTGATCCCAGCCGAGTTCATCGCTTCGATCTTGTCGTCCGCGCCGCCTTTGCCGCCTGAAATAACCGCGCCCGCATGGCCCATGGTGCGACCCGGAGGCGCCGTGCGACCCGCGATAAAGCCAACTGTCGGCTTCATGCGGCCTTTCTTGGCCTCGTCTTTTAGGAACTGCGCGGCGTCCTCTTCGGCAGAGCCGCCAATCTCGCCGATCATGATGATCGATTGGGTCTCGGGGTCGGCCAAGTACAGCTCCAGGATGTCGATGAACTCGGTGCCTTTGACCGGATCGCCGCCAATGCCCACAGCACTTGTCTGACCAAGGCCCGCGGTCGTCGTTTGATAGACCGCCTCATAAGTTAGCGTGCCAGAGCGTGACAGAACACCAACAGAACCCTTCTTAAAGATCGAGCCCGGCATGATGCCGATTTTGCATTCGTCTGGCGTCATCAATCCGGGGCAGTTCGGTCCGATCAATCGGCTTTTTGAGGCGTCGAGCTTTTCTTTCACGCGCACCATATCTTGCACCGGGACGCCTTCGGTGATGCAGGTGATCAGATCAATGCCTGCGTCAATCGCCTCTTCAATCGCCGCCGCGGCACCTGCGGGGGGGACGTAGATCACACTTGCCGTGGCACCCGTATCTGCTTTGGCCTCAGCCACGCTTGTATAGATGGGCAGCTCTTCACCGCCCGAGCCTGTCCAAGTCGTGCCGCCCTTTTTGGGATGCGTGCCCGCGACCATTTGCGTGCCGTGATAGGCCAGCGCTTGTTCGGTATGAAAGGTGCCGGTCTTGCCGGTCAGGCCCTGAACGATGATCTTGGTGTTTTTGTCGATAAGAATTGACATGAGGGGCTATCCTTTAACCGCTTTGACGATTTTCTGAGCAGCGTCATCAAGATCGTCTGCGGCAATTACATTCAGTTCGCTGTCGTTGATGATGGCCTTGCCTTCAGCAACCTTGGTGCCTTCCAGTCGTACGACGAGTGGCACTTGCAAGCCCACATCCTTGACCGCCTGCACCACGCCCTCGGCGATCACATCGCAGCGCATGATGCCGCCAAAGATATTGACCAAAATGCCTTTGACCTGCGGATCAGAGGTGATGATCTTGAACGCGGCCGTCACTTTCTCGGTCGTGGCACCGCCGCCGACATCAAGGAAGTTGGCAGGCTCGGCGCCATAAAGCTTGATGATATCCATCGTCGCCATCGCAAGCCCTGCGCCATTGACCATGCAGCCGATCTCACCATCGAGCGCAATATAGGCCAGATCGAACTTTGAGGCCTCCAGCTCTTTTTCGTCTTCTTCCGTCTCATCGCGATATTCCATCATATCGGGATGGCGGAACAGAGCGTTGCCATCGAAAGAAACCTTAGCATCCAAGACCTGCACGTCGTTCGATTTGGTCACGATCAGCGGGTTGATCTCCAGAAGGCTCATGTCTTTTTGGGTGAAGGCTTCATAGAGCGCTACAAACAGTTTCTTGCCTTGTTCGCGCGCGCTGCCTGTCAGCTCATAGGCATCGGCGAGCTTTTCGGCATCCGCGTCTGTCACACCTTTGGAGGCCGCAATCCCGATCGTGTGGATCTTCTCTGGCGTCTCTTCTGCGACCGCTTCAATATCCATCCCGCCCTCGGTTGAGGCCACGAAAGAAATCATCCCTGTTTCGCGATCCACAAGGATCGACAGGTAGAGCTCGCGGTCGATATCGGCGCCATCTTCGATATAGATGCGGTTGACCTGCTTGCCAGCGGGGCCGGTTTGTTTCGTCACCAAAGTCTTGCCCAGCATTTCCTTAGCATTGGCAATCGCGTCTTCGCTCGACAGCGACACGCGCACGCCGCCTTTCGCATCCGCGCCGAGCTCTTTGAATTTGCCTTTACCACGCCCACCGGCATGGATCTGGCTTTTCACCACCCAAACGGGGCCGGGCATACTGCCTACGGCGGCTTCGATCTGATCGGGCGATGTGATCGCTACGCCTTTGGCAATGGGGGCCCCGAAGGCGTGCAACACCTCTTTGGCCTGATGCTCGTGGATGTTCATTTGGATCTCCTCATTCTTATTTCGGCTCTGCGGCAGGTCTCGCGCGGTGTCCCGTCACGCGGTTGTAACTTGCCAGCCAGATATGTTGGCCCCGTGTTTAAAAGCGATCAAGGCCGAGGCAAAGCCCTTATATTGCTTGTGCGACAATGCAGACTTGCGGCGCAACGCGCCTGCGCGCCCGAGAGATAGGCGTTTTTGACTGCCGCGGCGTGAGGTCTATGCTAACAGGGGTGACGCGGGGCGGCAAATACCGTCCGGGCTTCAAGGTGAAATGAAAAAGGAAATACAAGCGTATGAAAGCTCTCGACGGCATCAAAATTCTCGATTTCACCCATGTACAATCCGGCCCGACCTGCACCCAGCTTTTGGGCTGGTTCGGCGCCGATGTTATCAAAGTTGAACGTCCCGGCGTGGGCGACGCGACGCGCAAACAGCTTGTCGATGTGCCGGGTGCCGACAGCCTTTATTTCACCATGCTCAACCATAATAAACGATCTATCGAGCTGAACTCCAAAAACGAGACCGGCAAAGAGGTTCTGACCCGCCTGATCGAGGAATGCGACGTGATGGTCGAGAACTTCGCGCCCGGTGCATTGGACCGCATGGGGTTTTCGTGGGAGCGCGTGCAAGAGATCAACCCGCGCATGATCCTCGCCTCGATCAAAGGGTTTGGGCCGGGTCAATATGAAGATTGCAAGGTCTATGAAAACGTCGCGCAATGCGCGGGCGGTTCGGCCTCTACCACCGGGTTCCGTGACGGCCCGCCTTTGGTCACCGGCGCGCAGATTGGCGATAGCGGGACGGGTCTGCACCTGTGCCTTGGTATCGTGACAGCGCTGTTTCAACGCGAGGCCACCGGGCGCGGCCAAAAAGTCACCGCGGCAATGCAAGACGGCGTGCTAAATCTGTGCCGCGTCAAGCTGCGCGATCAGCAACGTCTCGATAAGGGTCCGCTGACGGAATATTCGCAATTTGGCGAAGGCGAGCCCTTTGGCGATGCCACACCGCGCGCAGGCAACGATTCAGGTGGCGGCCAGCCGGGGCGCATTTTGAAGTGCAAAGGCTGGGAAACGGATCCGAATGCCTACACCTATTTCATCACGCAAGCCGCAGTCTGGGGCAAGATTTGCGATGTGATCGGCAAGCCTGACTGGAAAGAGGCTGAAGGCTACGCAACCCCGCCTGAGCGGCTCGATAAGCTCAATGAGATTTTCAACGCGATTGAGGCTTGGACGATGACCAAAACCAAGTTCGAGGTCATGGAAATCTGCAACCCGCATGACATCCCCGTGGGCCCGATCCTTTCGACCAAAGAGATCATGGAGGATGACGGGTTGCGCGCAACCGGCACTATCGTCGATGTCGACCATCCAGAGCGGGGTCGCTACACTTCTGTCGGTTGTCCGATCAAACTCAGCGACAGCCCTGTCGATGTGACCCGCTCGCCACTTTTGGGGGAGCATACATCTGAAATTCTATCTGACGTTCTGGGCTATTCCGACACCGATTTGGACCGCATCCAAAGCTCTGGTGCTGTGGGGAATTTGGCGAAGTAAGTCGAAACGCTAGCTCTCGGAGACCAGCAAAATCTTCCCGCGATGCCCTCCGGCTTCCATCAGCTCATGGGCCTCGCGGGCTTGCTCGAAAGGAAAGGTCGCAAAGGTCTGCGTCGCCAATTGTCCTGCGGCAAACATGGGCCAGACCTTTTCGCGCAAGTCAGCCGCAACCGCGCCTTTGAAAGCAGCAGGTCGCGATCGCAATGTCGAGCCGGTGTAGACGAGCCGTTTCAGCATGACCGGCATCAGGTTGATTTCCATCTTTGAGCCCGCATTAAACGCCAATTGCACGATCCGCGCATCGGGGCTCGCGGCTTTGAAATTGCGCGCCACATAGTCACCGGCAATGATATCGAGGATCAAATCAGCGCCACCCGCCTCGCGCAGAATCTCGACGAAATCCTCAGATTTATAGTCAATCGCCTGTGTCGCTCCCAAACCACGCACATAGTCACCATCCTCGCCGGTCGAGCAGGTCGCGTAGACGTTCAGCCCAAGCCGCTGGCCCAGTTGAATTGCCGTTGATCCAATGCCGCCCGCGCCGCCATGGACCAGTAAGTTCTGGCCGGGCGTGATGGTGCGGTCCAAGAACAGATTGCTCCAAACGGTGAAATAGGTCTCGCACAGTCCAGCCGCATCGAGTGTGGAAACGCTTTCGGGGATAGGCAGGCAATGGCTAGCATCAACGGCCACATATTCCGCATAGCCGCCGCCATTGGTCAGCCCGCAAATCGCGTCTCCGACGGACCAGCCGTCCACACCATCTGCAACTGCGGCCACTTCGCCTGAGACCTCAAGCCCTAGCAAATCAGATGCGCCTTTGGGCGGCGGGTAGTGCCCGCGGCGTTGCAACAGATCGGGACCGTTGACGCCGGCCGCCATGACCTTGATCAATACCTCACCCTTGGAAGGCACGGGCCGGGGACGCTCGCCTAATGCCAACACATCAGGCCCGCCAGGCTCTTGGATTTCGATCGTTTTCATCATCTCGGCCATGTCGCGTCCTTCTGGTCGAATTTTGTGGCGAAGGCAGAGGCTTCCCCTTAGCTTAGTGCAGGCTATTTGTGGCGGGAATTAATGACAATACGAAACCAAGCGAGACATAATGCCTGACCTGCGCGATCTGGAACTGTTGGTGTCGCTGTCGCGGCACAAGAATTTTTCCCGCGCGGCGTCGGATTGCGGGATTTCGCAGCCTGCCTTCTCGACCCGCATTCGCAAGATGGAGGACCGCTTTGGCGTTCCGCTTGTGCGTCGTGGCAATGCGTTTCTGGGATTTACGCGCGAAGGTGATGTCGTGCTGAAATGGGCGCGCAAACTGCTGCTGGACGCCGAAGGCCTTCGACAAGAGATCGACCTCTTGGGCAAAGACCTCAGCGGCACGCTGACGCTGGGCGTTATCCCGACAGCCATGCCTTTTGCGGCGCGGATTTCGTCAAAACTGCGCGAGAAGCATCCAAATATCGCCATCGCGCTTCATTCGATGTCGACCCGCCAAATCGATCTGCAACTCAACTCCTATGCGCTGGACGCAGGTATCACCTATTGCGACGATGCCAGCGCCGAGGAGGCAGAGCCGCTTTACGAGGAGCGTTATGTCCTGATCGCGCCGGACAGTCTTGTGTCAGGCGATGCGCGTTCGATGACCTGGGTCGATGCGGCCAAAATCCCGCTTTGTTTGCTGACGCCTAATATGCAAAACCGCCAGTTCATCGACGAGGTCTTCGCGCAGGTCGAAGCCGAGCCTACGGTCGTGATGGAGGCCAGCGGCTTTACCGGCGTTTTGGCGCAGGTCGCAAGCGGCCATGCGGCAACGATTGCACCGGGGGGCGTGGCGGAGACGTTTTTGGCGCTCAATTCCACCGTGCAACTCGACCTGATCGCGCCCGTTGTGACCCATAGCGTTGGGCTGGCGATCAAGGATCAATCGCCCATGTTGCCGATGGTCGGCGCGTTGCGCGATGCGATTGCAGATGTGCTATAATCAAACCAAATAGCCCAATCCGAAAATTTTATTTGTAATTATCGCACAGGCTTGCGAACACTTCCCAAACAGGGAGTTTTTTGCATGACCAAGCACGAGAGCAATCCGGGCGTCTGGAAATCGGGAAAAGGCAAAGGCCGTCATACGCCAAAGGGCCGCCAGCTTGATGATGCGGCTTGGGGAGAGGTCAAATCCCTACTTGGCTCAGAGCCTGTGCGCCGCGATCTGCTGATTGAATACCTGCACCTGATCCAAGACAAATTTGGCTGCCTCAGTGCGGCTCATCTGCGCGCTTTGGCCGAAGAAATGCGCCTCTCGATGGCTGAGATCTACGAGGTCGCGACGTTTTACGCGCATTTCGATGTCGTAAAGGAAGGCGAGACGCCTCCGCCCGCGCTCACCATACGCGTCTGCGATAGCCTGTCTTGCGAGCTTGCAGGTGCGCAGGCGTTGAAATCCGCCTTGGAAGACGGGCTAGATGCGTCGCAAGTCCGCGTGCTGCGCGCGCCTTGCATGGGCCGCTGCGACACCGCCCCGGTGCTGGAACTGGGCCACGCGCATATTGACCACGCGACGCCTGAAAAGGTCGAGGCTGCGATCAAAGCAGGCGACACCCACGCGACAATTCCCGACTATGAGACCTATGCCGATTACGCGGCGGCTGGTGGCTATGAGGCACTCAAAGCGATCAAAGCCTCAGGCGATTGGGAGGCCGTGCAAGACAAAGTGCTCGCCTCTGGTCTGCGCGGGCTTGGCGGGGCAGGGTTCCCGTCTGGCAAGAAATGGGGCTTCGTGCGCGCCAATGCAGGTCCGCGCTATCTGGCCGTCAATGGCGACGAGGGCGAGCCCGGCACATTCAAAGACCGCTACTATCTGGAACGCACCCCGCATCTGTTCCTCGAAGGCATGCTGATCGCCGCATGGGCCGTCGAGGCCGAAAAGGCGTTCATCTATATGCGCGACGAATATCCGGCAGTGCTGCATATCTTGGCCGATGAGATCAAAGCGCTGGAAGAGGCCGGCGTGGTCGCGCCGGGCTTTATCGATCTGCGCCGCGGCGCGGGGGCGTATATTTGCGGCGAAGAAAGCGCGATGATCGAAAGCATCGAAGGCAAGCGCGGCATGCCGCGTCACCGCCCGCCATTCGTGGCCCAAGTCGGCGTGTTTGGTCAACCGACGCTGGTCCATAATGTCGAGACCCTGCACTGGGTCGCGCGTATCTGCCGCGAAGGCCCGGAGGTTTTGTCCTCGACCGAGCTCAATGGCCGCATCGGCTTGCGCAGCTATTCCGTCTCGGGCAGGGTAAAGACTCCCGGCGTTCACCTGCTTCCTGCGGGCTCGACCATCATGGATGTGATTGATGCAGCTGGCGGCATGCTCGAAGGGCACAGCTTTAAAGCCTATCAACCGGGCGGGCCGTCCTCTGGCTTGCTGCCCGCATCGATCAATGACGTGCCGCTCGATTTCGACACGCTGCAACCGCTGGGCAGCTTCATCGGGTCTGCCGCCGTCGTCATTCTGTCAGATCAAGACAGCGCCAAGGCCGCAGCGCTCAATATGCTGCGCTTCTTTGAGGATGAAAGCTGCGGGCAATGTACGCCGTGTCGGGTTGGCTGCGAGAAGGCCGTCAAATTGATGGAAGCGCAAACATGGGATCAGCCGCTGCTGGAAGAACTTTGCGAGGCAATGGGGGACGCCTCGATTTGCGGTCTGGGCCAAGCCGCGCCCAATCCGATCCGCATGGTGATCAAACACTTCGCGCAGGAGGTCTAGGACATGAGCGACACAATCAAATTTACGCTCGACGGCGAAGAGGTCACAGCCCCCAAAGGTGCCACTATCTGGGAAGTCGCCAATGGCCGCGGGCTCGTGATCCCGCATCTGTGCCACAAGCCCGCACCGGGGTACCGCCCCGACGGCAATTGCCGCGCCTGTATGGTCGAGATCGAAGGCGAGCGCGTGCTGGCCGCGTCGTGTATCCGCGAGCCGGACGAGGGCATGGTCGTTACCACCAATTCCAACCGCGCAGAGACCGCGCGCAAGATGGTCGTCGAGATGCTCGTTGCCGATCAGCCTGCGCGTGAGGTGTCGCATGATAAGTCGTCTCACCTGTGGGACATGGCCGATCTGAACGGCGTCACACAGAGCCGCCTGCCTGCGCTTGAGCCGGACCGGATTCCGCTGCTTGATAGCTCCCATGTCGCGATGAGCGTCAACCTAGATGCCTGCATCCAATGCGGGCTTTGCGTGCGGGCGTGTCGCGAAGTGCAGGTCAATGATGTGATCGGCATGGCAGGGCGTGGCCATGACAGCTACCCTACATTTGATTTCGCCGATCCGATGGGCGACAGCACCTGCGTGGCTTGCGGCGAATGCGTGCAAGCCTGCCCGACAGGCGCGCTTTTGCCTGCGACTGTGGTCGATGAAAACCAAATGGGCGACACGGCGGATTTCGACAGTGAAGTTGCCTCTGTTTGTCCGTTTTGCGGGGTCGGTTGTCAGGTCTCGCTCAAGGTCAAAGATGGTCGTGTCAAATATGTCGATGGCATTGATGGCCCGGCCAATGAAGGACGGCTCTGCGTCAAAGGTCGCTTCGGGTTCGACTATATCCATCACGACCACCGCATCACCAAGCCTTTGATCCGGCGCGAGGATGCGCCCGCCAAAGGGCTCAATGTGGATCCGGCGAATTGGCAGACGCATTTCCGCGAGGCCACATGGGACGAGGCGCTGGATTTTGCAGCCAAAGGGCTGCTCGATCTGAAAGCCGACAAAGGCGGGGAGGCCGTTGCTGGCTTTGGCAGTGCCAAATGCACCAATGAGGAGGCCTATCTGTTTCAAAAGCTGATCCGTCAGGGCTTTGGCCATAACAATGTCGATCACTGCACGCGGCTGTGCCATGCGTCCTCTGTTGCGGCGTTGATGGAGAATGTCGGTTCCGGCGCAGTGACGGCCACATTTAACGAGATCGAAAACGCCGATGTTGCCATCGTCATCGGGGCCAACCCGATCGAAAACCATCCTGTTGCGGCAACGTATTTCAAGCAATTCACCAAACGCGGCGGCAAGCTGATCGTGATGGACCCGCGCGGCCAAGCGCTCAAGCGGTTCTCGAGCCATATGCTGCAGTTTCGCCCCGGCGCGGATGTCTCGATGCTCAACGCGATCATGCATGTGATCGTCGAGGAGGAGCTTTACGACGCGCAATATATCAAGGCCTATACCGAGAATTGGGAGGCCGAGAAAGAGCACCTGAAAGGCTTCACGCCCGAGAAAATGTCTAAGCTGTGCGGCATCGAGCCGGAGGTTCTGCGCGATGTCGCTCGTACCTTTGCGGGCGCGAAATCGGCGATGATCTTCTGGGGTATGGGGATTTCCCAGCATATTCACGGCACGGATAATTCGCGCTGCCTGATCAGCCTTGCGCTGATGACGGGCCAGGTGGGCAGGCCGGGCGCGGGCTTGCATCCTTTGCGTGGGCAAAACAACGTGCAAGGGGCCTCGGATGCAGGGCTAATCCCAATGTTCATGCCCGACTATCAACCGGTCACAGATGACGGCGTGCGCAGTGCGTTTCTCGATGTCTGGGGGACGGAGGACTTCTCCGACCAAAAAGGGCTGACTGTTACCGAGATCATGGATGACGTGCATGCGGGCAATATCCACGGCATGTATATCTTAGGCGAAAACCCCGCCATGTCCGACCCAGATGTCGATCATGCGCGTGACGCTTTGGCGAAGCTGTCACATCTGGTCGTCCAAGACATCTTCATCACCGAGACGGCGAATTATGCAGATGTGATCCTGCCTGCCAGTGCCTTTGCCGAGAAATCGGGCACCGTGACCAACACCAACCGTCAGGTCCAAATGGGCCGCCCTGCGGTGCCGCCCCCCGGTGACGCGCGCGAGGATTGGTGGATCGAGGTCGAGCTTGCCAAGCGCCTTGGCCTGCCGTGGAGCTATACCGGCCCCGACGAGGTGTTTGCCGAGATGAAGCTGAATATGAAGTCGCTCGACAATATCACTTGGGAACGCCTCAGCGCGCAAAACGCGGTAACCTACCCGTCGCTCTCACCAGAAGACCCGGGCCAAGCGATTGTCTTTGCCGATGGTTTTCCCCGCGAAGACGGGCGCGCGAAGTTTACGCCTGCTAATGTCATCCCGCCTGACGAGGTGCCGGATGCTGACTACCCGATGATCCTGACGACGGGCCGCCAGCTGGAACATTGGCATACGGGCTCGATGACCCGCCGCAGCCGCGTGCTTGACGCGGTGGAGCCTGAGGCCAATTGCTCACTCCATCCCAAAACCTTGCGCAAGCTTGGTGTCGAGCCGGGTGCGCTATTGCGTTTGTCGACGCGGCGCGGCTCCATCGAGATCATGGCGCGGGCTGATCGCGCCGTGGCTGAGGATATGGTGTTCTTGCCTTTTGCTTATGTTGAGGCGGCGGCAAACATCCTGACCAATCCGGCGGTTGATCCCTATGGCAAGATCCCAGAGTTCAAATTCTCAGCCGTGAAAGTTGAGCCTGTGAAGATGCAAACAGCGGCTGAGTAGCGAAGCGGGCATTCAGCTTTTAGGTGGTCAGGTTGGTCTTCTGCAGAATCACCTAAGGTAAGGAAATGTTAACGATTCTTGGCGCGGCGTCGAAAAAAGCGCCTAAAAAATGAGCACTTGCACAAAAATTGAGCAAAGCCAGAGCGCGCCTGTGGATAAGTTTGGTGCAGAGATTTCCACTCGCTCACAGATCTGAGTGCTCTCGGCCTTACTAGATGTAGGCTGGCTGGGTTTTGCGGACGCAACGCGTTGCGTCATCATCGGCGTATCATGCCAGGCCCACGCGTAGGTATTGGTTGAAATTGGCGAAATTTCATCACCTTTTCGAGCCTTAAATATATTATTATAACAAATAGATAGCCGAAGTTGGCCGTGTCTTCAGGCTTGTCCCTGTGCCCTAGAGTGGGTGGTATAATTCTCCATCGGTAGTGAGTTACCTTAGCGTCACTTCAATGTCACAGGTTTGTGAGGTTGATCTATTTTTCTTAACAGATTGTTTCGCGAAACGACCAAGTCGTGGCTATTTGATGGCGAATTTAGGGCGCTTGGAAACATTGGGTTTATTGCGCCTCGGGAATTGAGGGTAGAAATTTGACATATCGTTCGTCTGCAGATCGAGCATCCTTTGCACGGAAAATAGCAAATCTTGGCACACGAGCGGTTACCCAGCTCTTCCTTGTCCTCATGTTCAGCTTTGTTGGCGTCGTCGCGGCGCAGGCGCAGGCGGTCGACTGGTTTGTTGAGATCGATGATACGGCTTTTGAGAATTCGCCGGCAGGCACGACGATCGAATACGATATCATGGTTGTTAACAATGGTAACGCGGCTGGCGGGGCTCCGGTCACTGAGATCGAGTTTGATATCCCGGCTGGTACGATCTTCACCGGAGGCATTCCGACGCCAGGTCTCGTTGCGATTGACGGTTGTGCGGAGATGGGCTCGGGCAATCTCGCGCCGGTCAACGGGCCTGCGACCATTACTTGCGATGTGGGCGCGCTAAGCAATTTCGCAGGCTCTACAAATACAGCCGGTTTTATGGCGCAAGTTCAAACCACGCAGGCCGACGCTGTCGCGGTTGCGGCGCGCGTATTGAACCCGGGTGGCGTTGATACGCAGACGGCCAACAATAACACGACAGAGAATACAACAATTCTGGGCGGCTCTGACCTCAGTGTAAGTGTTATTTCACCGGCGAGCGCTGCGGCGGGCGATTTCGTTACGTTCGACTGGCAGGTTGAAAACCTCGGGCCGAACGATTCCGGCAGTTTTACTTTTGATTTCCCGATCCCTGCCGGATTCGTAAATATCAGCTCGGTCCCGCCGGGATGTTCGCTGAGCGGCGGCAGCTATACCTGTACGGTCACGAACACGCCGGTGGGGTCCACCGTTAGTTTGCCTTTCACAGGTCAAATCGGTGTCGCCGGAGGCTCTAACATTGCGGCTGTCGCAAGCATCAGTGGCGCGAACCCAGGCGATGCGTTTTCCGGCAACAACACAGCGACAGCGTCGCTGGGCGTGACGGATGGTACTGACCTTGAGGTCGATATCCAGCGTAGCCCGGGCGGCGATCTGCTGGTTGGCGATCCGGTTACATTCACCGTGGCCTCTGGCTTCACCGGTGACAATCCGACCGATATCGACCTCGTGATTGATCTTGGGGATGAATACACGATTACCAGTGTCAATGACGGCCCCTATACCTGTGTTCAGGCTGCGGGCAATGTCTTGAATTGTACTTTGGCCAGTGGCGGTGGCGCCGGAGCCAATGTCGATATCGGCGATATTGTGATCCAAACGGTGGCCAATGCTCCTGGAACAGGCGTTCAAAGCACTGCGACGATCTCGGCCGATAGTCCGACCGAGACGATTTTGTCGAATAACACGGATAATGATGGCGGCGTCCTGATTGAAGCGCTGACTATTGACCTGACCCCGACCAAGACCGGCCCGCAATTCGGTATCCCCAACGCGCCGAGCCCCAACCGTGTCGTCACGGGGCAGCCGTTCGACTTCACTTTGAACGCGACAAACCTAGGGACAGCAGGGTTCACGGGTGACGTTATTTTGACTGATACAGTGCCTGCCGGCATGCAGATCACCAATGTTGCCTCTGGTCCGTTCTCGTGTACTCCAACTTCGGCGACGGGTCCTGCGACCATTACCTGTACGCAAACCTTTACGGCCGGATCACCGCTGGCTGCAGGAGCGTCGACGGCAGATATTGTTCTGACAGCTGTCGTAACTTCGGATGGCCCTATCACGAACAATGTCGATGTCACCTCGAACAATGGCAACCTGCCTGATAGCAATCCCGGCAATAACTCGGATTCCGAGCCCGTCACTGCGGAATCTCAAGGCGCTGATGTTGGTGTGCTGAAGACGACCAGTGCCACACCGACCGCGTCCGGTGAGATCCGCAGATTCTTCCTCGAAGTGACAAATGACGGCCCGTTGGCTGCACAAAACATTGTATTGGAAGATCGCTTTGCCAACCTGATCGATGACGATTCTGGCCCGGGTGAAGGGTTTGAGGGTTTCACGATCATCCCAAATGCCGCCACTGGTGCCTTTACCTGTAGCGATGTTGATGGCGGGTTCAGAGCGCGAACACTGACGTGTAACATCGCCAATTTGCCCGTCTGTACTCCGGGTACGGATTGTCCAATCGTTGAAGTTGACGTGCGCCCAGGCCGCAATGCAGGTACGTATTCCAACACGGCCTCTGCGATCAGTGATACAACCGCCGATCCCGATCTGTCGAACCGCACCTCGACGGTCACCTATGACATCACTGCGGTCACCGATGTTGAGGTTTCGAAAACGGCCTCACCTGCCACTGTCGAAGCGGGTCAGGATCTGACCTATCAGGTCTCTGCGGGCGTCGTGAATAACGGTCGCAGCGCGGCTGACAATGTCACGATCGTCGATACTTTGCCTGACGGTGTGATCTTTGTGTCAGCGACACCATCGGTCAATTCCTGTACCGCGCCTGCGCCCGGAACGCTGACCTCGAGTGATACCGTGACCTGTAATCTGGGTACCATCAACGTGAACGCACAGCAGACAGTAACAATTGTTGTGCGCCCGACCAATGCGCAGCGCTTTGGCGTAAGCGGTGTCCCCTTGACCAATCTGGTTGATGTTACGACGAGCACACCTGAAACGACGCTGGTCAACAATACATTCTCTGTTGATACGCAAGTAAACGATCCCGATCTGGAGCTCTTGGTCAACAAGGACGACAATGCCGATCCCGTCGCCGTTGGCGATCAGGTGATCTATACGCTTGTCGTAGACAACCTTGGGCCGTCGGCCTCTGAGAATGTCATCGTGCGCGATACGCTCCCGCCTTCAAACATCGCTTTCAACTCGGTCAGTTTTGACAATACGACAGGCAATTGTGTCGCGACAATTCCGACCCCCGGCGCGCCGGGCGGCACGGTAGAATGTACCTTCCCCTATCTGGCCGCAGGCGATAGCGAGACCATCGACATCACTTTTGATGCTCTGTCAAAAGGCACCGTGAACAACTTTGTTGAGATCGATTCCGACGAGATTGACCCGCTTTCCCCAAGCACAGATTTCGAGCGTCTGGCAGGCAATAACACCAACACCGAAAACACAACGATCCGCAGCCGTGGTGATCTGGCAGTAACCCGCAAAGAGGCTATTCCATCGACGGTCAGCATCTTTGAAGTGTTCGATTGGGAAATCGATGTTGAGAACCTCACAGCCGCCGGTCGTGCCGAGATTGATGAAGTTGAACTGACCGATAATCTTCCAGCGAATATGGAAATTGCAGGTCCAATTACAGTTGCGGTCAACGCCGGTAATGCGACCAGCACGACTTGTACCGGTGCGGTGGGCGCGGGCTCTTTCACCTGTGACTTTGGCACGATGGATCTGGGTACAAATCTGACAGTCACTGTCCCTGCGCGGGTGACCTCGATCACTACGTCCGGCCAGGTGTTCAGCAACACGGCTTCAGCGACGACATCGTCCTTGGATGAGGTCAGCACCAACAATTCTGAGACAGGAACCGTATCAGTCATCGCCTCCTCGATCGCGGGTAATGTGTTCTTCGACTTCATGAATGATGGCGTTGAAGATGGAAGCGACTTTGGCGTCGAAGGCGTCGTGATGACTTTGACCGGGATGGCGATTGACGGCTCGACGATCAACCGTACGGTCACAACCGATCCGGTGACGGGCGAATACCTGTTCGATCTTTTGCCCGAAGGGACATATGTGGTCACGCGTGGCGGCTCTCCTGTGCCTGGCACAGATGGCGCGGCGCAACCGGGCAGCGAAAGCGGCACGGCGACCAACACACAGATCAGTGCGATCAATTTGCCCGGCGGCACCGACGCCACCGAGTATAATTTCCCGATCATTCCAGATGCCAGCATCGGTATCGCGAAAGAAGCAACGGGCGCGCCGGTAACGGCGGCTGATGGCTCATTCGTGCAAACTTTCACGCTGACGGTTGAGAATTTCAGCCAAGAGCCGGTCTTGATGGAAGTCACTGACCCGTTGACAGGGGCGGCGCCTCTGTTTGGAAATTTTGTCAATTTGGGCGCGCCTGCGACGGACGCAATGACGGCGGGAAGCTACACAATTGTTGCCGCGCCAAGTGGCAGTTGTGGCGGCACCAATGCGGCGTTCAACGGTGCAGGCGATATCGTCGTGGCCACTGGCTTCACGCTGGCGCGCGCCGCAAGCTGTAACTTGGTCTTCGAGGTTCGTGTGCAACCAACGGCGCCATTGCCTCCCGTTCTGGCCTCTGGCGGTCGTTACGAGAACCAAGCGACAGTTGATGGCGAAGGCACGCTGACGGGTCAGACGTCGGCCACGAACCCGAACCTCAGAGACCTGAGCGATGACGGCACCGAGCCAGACGCCAATGACGACGATGTCGCAAGCGGCGGCGGCGAGGATGACCCAACACCGGTGATCCCAAACTATGCGCCTTCCATCGCGCTGATCAAAACAGCCAATATTATGGCGCTCAGCAATCCGGTTGTTGCCGGTGATATCGTGACCTTCAACTTTGAAGTGACCAATACTGGTGATGTGGACCTCAGCAATGTGACGGTGACGGATATCTTGCCGGGTGTGAATATCACGGGCAGCCCGATCGCCTCACTTCCGGCGGGCGGAGCGCCCGTGACGATCAGCGGGACTTACGAGCTGACGCAGCCGGATGTTGATCTGGGCACCGTGACAAACCAAGCGACAGCAGAAGGCACTGATCCGTTCGGGACTGTTGTGGACGACCCGTCCGGCTCGACCCTGACTGATGATACGCCATTGGTGACATCGCTCACGCCAGCGCCCGCGATCCGTCTGATCAAATCGGCCGACGCATCTGGCTTGTCGAACCCGCCGGTTGAAGGTGAGTTCATTACCTATACGTTCACGGTGACCAATATCGGCAACGTATCGTTAACGGGCGTGTCGATCACCGATCTGTTGCCGGATATCGAGCTGTTTGGCGGCCCAATCGCGTCGATGGAACCCGGTGATGTTGATACGGACACGTTCACCGCGCGCTATGCATTGAAGCAATCAGATATCAACCTGGGCTTTGTTGAGAACTCCGCCACCGTGTCCGGCACGGCACCGGACGCAACCATCGTGACCGACGATTCCGGGACGGATAATTCCAGCGATGCGCCCACAGTGGTGCCTTTGACCCAAGGGGCTGCGATCTCGCTCGTTAAAACGGCAGATGACAGTGCGACCTCGAATGGTGGTCAAGTTGGCGACCAGATTACCTATACATTCACCATTACCAACACAGGTAACGTGACGCTGAACAATGTGACATTGACCGATAGCCTGCCGGGTCTCGTCCTTGTCGGATCGCCCATTCCTACGATGGAGCCGGGTGATATTGATACGCTGACATATAGTGCCAGCTATGCCATCACACAGGCCGATATCGACAATCGGGGTGTGCAAAACACCGCCACTGTCGAAGGCTTTTTCGGCCCCGGCAACGCGTCGAGTGTCACAGATGATGATGTCGCAGACGCGTTTATCGGCACCATTGAGGCGATCCCGGAAGTATTCCCCCCGTTTACAACAGATGGCGGTACAACGACTTCGATGCTCGCGTCTGATACGCTGAACGGCGATCCCGTGACGCTCTCGACTGTGACGATTACAGTGCTTGATGAAGATCCGGGCGTGACGCTGGACCCTATAACGGGCCTGATCACATTGGCTCCGGGTCAGCCTGCCGGGTCATATGAGGTCGAATACCGGATCACGTCGATTGATTTCCCGGACCTGTCCGACACCACGATTGAAACGGTCGTGCAAGGCGCGATCCCGGCGATTGAGACGACGAAGACACAATCAGAGCTGATTGATGATGGTGACGGTGTAGATTCCGTGGGTGACCGGATCGACTATGTGATCACGGTGGAAAACACCGGTAACGTCGATCTGACCTCTGTTGCGCTGATCGATACGCTGACGGATATCAATGGCGGCGCTTTGACGCTGACATCGGGCCCGACGTTTGACAGCTCTGATAATGGCTCTCCCGAGGGTAGCCTCGCGATAGGCGAGACCGCGACTTATCTGGCCTCCTTCACGATTGACGTGCAGGCTTTGGCTGCGGGTGGCGTCAGCAACACAGTTACAGCCACTGGCACGCCAAATATCCCACCGGGTATTCCGGGTGATCCAGCGCCGGTGTCAGATGTGTCTGATGACGGCATCGACAATGATGGCGACACGCAAAGTGACCCGACGGTCAGATTGCTGGCAGGCTCGACGCTGAACTCCGGGCTCAACATTACCAAGACAACGCCGCGCGAAATCGTCGAGCGTGGGTCGGTGGTGTCCTATACAATCACCGTGACCAATACCAACGCGATTGCTCAGGGCTCGGTCCAGGTGACGGATAGCCTGCCTGCAAACTTCCTCTATGTGCCAGGCAGCTCGTCTCTTCCAAATCCGACCGTGACCAATGGGCGCCTGATCGTGTGGGACAACATTGTTGTGCCCGCCAATGGCAGCGTCTCGATTGATCTGTCTGCGCGGATCCTTAATGGCGCGAGTGCGGGGGATCATGTGAACTCGGTCGTTGTCACCGATCCGGCGACCGGCGCTGCTTTGACCCTGCCAGCGACAGCGACGGTGCGTATTTTGCCTGAGGCTGTCTTTGATTGCGGCGACGTGATCGGCAAGGTCTTTGAAGATCACAACGGCAACGGCTATCAGGACGATCCGAACCGCGGCTCTCCGCGGATCACAGATCAGGACTTCTTGGGCGGCAAAGGCGGCAAGGCCGAGACGCCGCGCGATCTGACCGAGAAGGGCATTCCGGGTGTGCGTCTGGCCACAGTTGATGGCTTGATCATCACTACGGACCAAAACGGGCTCTACTCGATCCCATGTGCGTCTTTGCCCAATGATCGCGGTTCGAACTTCATCGTGAAGCTCGACACGCGCAGCCTTCCGACAGGCTACCGTATGACGACGGAAAACCCACGCGTGGTTCGTCTGACGCCAGGTATGATGTCGGAGATGAACTTCGGTGCAGCCATCACGCGTGTTGTGCGCGTAGATTTGAATGCGGCTGGATTTGAAGATGGAGCGCCGGGAACAGCGCTTCTCCAAGGACTAGATGGCTTTCTGCCAAGCCTCGCGGGCGAGCTGGTTACGATCCGGCTGGCCTATCATCTGCCAAGAACTGCATCCCGGGGGGATATCAGAGACGCGCGCAAGGACATGCGAGCCTTGGAGCGTCATATCAAACGCAGCTGGCGCAATTTCGGACGGACACGTCTGGGGGTTGAGCAAACAATTGTGAGAGCGAGCCAATGAGAGACATTAAAATGAAGACGACTAAGAAGCTCTCTGTGCAAGGCACATTGTTTCTAACGACCTTGGCGATTGCTCCGTTTGGCATGACCGCAGGTGCGCAGGTGCAGGTTTGTGATGACACGATCTTGCCTATCCCTGCGGGATGCGAACGGGTCAATGGCGATGTGGCGGTGGCTCTGCCGACCGGGCAAAATACCGAACGCGCAAAGCGGCCCGCCTCGGGCAGTTTTGAAGATACGGGCTTCGCGATCTCGATTGAGGGCAAGCCTGTGGCGGGTGCTATTCCTGCGACTGTACCGCAGCGGCCCGCCGACCGCGCGTTAGAGCGCGGCGATGTCGATGTGCGCTTTGACGGGCTTGACCAGCGCCGCTCTTTGAATGTCGCTACTTCTGATCTGCGCAGCGGGTTCCGCGCGGGTGAACAAGTCACCTTCCGTGCGTCGAGTAACTATCCCGCCTATATTTCGCGCGCTGAAATTCTGGTGCGTGACGGCTCCAGACGTGGCACGCCCGTTTTGGCGCGCTTGCCAGTTGCGCCAAATGGCACCGCCGCTTGGGTGATGCCAGAAGATGGCAGCGACCAGATGGAATACGTGCTTCGCGTCTATGACAGCGCGAACCGCTATGACGAGACGATCCCTGTCACTTTGAACCGGGTCGCAAAGAACTTCACCACTGATGAGAAATCTGGCCCGGTCTATGCCGCGGGCGAAGGCGAAGACCGCACCGCGATCCAGCGCATTCCAGTTGATGGCGGCACAATTACCGCAAGCGGCACCGGCGCTACGCCGGGTGGCACCGTTACGGTGATGGGCGAGGAAGTCCCCGTTGATGGGCAGGGACGTTTCGCGGTGACGCGTATCTTGCCTGCGGGAGATCGGGTTGTCTCGGTCAATGTCGGCGGCACCGAGTATGTGCGCGACGTCAATATCCCCTCAAGCGACAAATTCTATACCGCGATCATCGACGTGACAGCAGGCCAGCGCCGCGATGGTGGCTTGGGCACCAAAGAAGGCTATGTCGATGGTCGCGTCGCGTTTTACTACAAAAGTCGCTATTCCAACGGCTGGCGCGCGACGTCGTCGCTGGACACGCAAGAAGGTCCGATTGAGGATATTTTGCGCCGTATCGACGATAAAGACCCACGCTCTGTGCTGGACCGCTTGCGCGCCGATGGCCGCGATCTCTACCCGACATATGGCGATGATAGCACCTATTATGACGACACACCCACGCAAGGGAATGTCTACATCCGCGCCGAGAATGACACGACGCGGCTGACATGGGGCAACTACACGGCCGGGATCAATCGCGGCGGTCTCGTGTCCAACACGCGCGAGCTTTACGGCGCCGAGGCGCGCTACGCGTCGCGCGCTGTAACAGATAAGGGCGAAAGCCGGTTTGCATTTCAGGCTTATGCCGCCTCTCCTGACACGGCTCCGCAGCGCGATATTTTGCGCGGCACGGGCGGGTCGGTCTATTTTCTGACACGTCAAGACATCACCAATGGCACGCTGAATGTCACCGTTCGCCTTGTCGATCCTGATACGGGTCGCGTGGTGTCGAACCGCACATTGCAGCCGGGCGCGGATTATGTTGTGGACCATATCGCAGGTGTCTTGTTGCTCAATGATCCGCTTGGGTCGACGGCGACAGATGATGCGCTGATCAGTGACGGGATCGGCCGCTATGACGTCAATCTGATTGCGCAATATGAGTATCGCCCCGCTGGCGGCGCATCTGATATCACGGCCTATGGTGGTCGCGCCGAGGCGTGGATCACGGACCGGTTGCGCTTTGGTGCAACACTGATGCGCGAGAATGGTGCGGGCGGTCTGGACCAAGACCTCGCTTCACTTGATCTGCGCTACGAGCTGGGCGAGCGTAGCTTTGCCGAGCTGGAATACGCTAATACGGATGGTCCGGGCATCTCGCGGTCGAGCTCGACCGATGGTGGTCTGACAATCATAGACAGCGCCGCAGGTGTTGCTGAGGGCTCTGCCTTACGGTTTGACAGTGCCTTCCATTTCGATGATCTCGGCTGGCAACGCGAGGGTCATATCGGCCTCTACTATGAGCGCAAAGAGGCAGGGTTCTCAACGCTCAGCGAAGACATCACGGCCGATCAACGTGTCTTTGGGATCAACGGCGCTGCGGCGCTGAACGATCAGTTGCGCTTGAAGTTCGAGCTGGAAGATTTCCTGAGCGATACGGGTGACGAGAAGCGCTCCATCGAGGCGAGCCTTGAGTATGATGTCAACGACATCTGGACAGTCGAGGCTGGTCTGCGAAATGTCGATCAATTCAAGCTTGGCGCGCCCGATAGCTCGGGTGGGCGTACGGATGGGGCGGTAAAAGTCACCTATTCTCCCAATGATGACCTGTCGGTCTATGCGTTTGGGCAGGCCACGTTGGAACGCTCTGGCACGATTGCCAAGAACAACCGTGTGGGCGTGGGCTTTGACGCTCAGATCACAGAAAAGCTGCGCTTCTCGGGCGAGGCCTCTGACGGATCTCGTGGCGAAGCAGGCGCGTTGCGTCTGACCTATGCGGCAGGACCCGAGCGTGAGGTCTATATGGGCTATACGCTTGATCCGGCAGTGCGTGATTTCACCGATACAGACGCCGCGGAGAACGGCACGCTGGTCTTTGGGACAAAGTACCGGATCAACGATCAGGTCTCGATGCATCTTGAAAACAAGACCGATTTGCCTGGGGCTACAAGCCGCTCAACATCGCAGGCTTACGGCGTGAATTATACGCCCACCGATCTGTGGTCCTTGTCGGGTGCGTTTGAGACAGGCGAAGTGCGCGACGACACCGGCAATCTGGAACGCGTCGCTTTGTCGGTCGGTGCGGCCTATGATCGCGACGGCGACGTCACGGGGCGGATCCGGCTGGAATACCGCACTGATGACGGCCCGGGTATTGCACGCGACCGCAAGACTTACGGTTTGTCCTTTGGCTATGGGAACTCGATCAACGAGAACTGGCGTATGCTCGTCGATGCGGATGCTTTGATTTCTGACAGCGACGAACGCGCGTTTCTGGATGGCGAATATGTCCGCTTCTCACTTGGAGCGGCCTACCGTCCGATCGAGAACGAGAAGGTCAACGCTCTGTTCAGATACACCTATTATCAGGATCTTCCGGGCGTGAACCAAACGGATGCCAATGGCGATGATGAGGGCGACAAGCAGCGCAGCCATGTGCTGAGTGCGAATGTTCTCTACGACCTCAACCCAAAGCTGACACTGGGTGCGAAACTTGGTTATCGTCGCGGCGAAACAGCTCCACGCGGGACTGAGCTTTTCGTAGATAACACGGCCACTTTGGGTGTGGTGCGGCTTGATTACCATGTTGTGAGCAAGTGGGACATGCTGGCCGAGGGTCGCGTTTTGCGCACCAAGCAAACCGGCACCACAGAGAGTGGCGCGTTACTTGGCCTCTACCGTCATGTCGGTAGCAACGCCAAGATCGGTCTGGGCTATGAGTGGGGGCAGGTCTCTGACGATCTGACGGATGTCAATTATGACGGCGGCGGTGCGTTTGTGAACATCATCGCGAAGTTCTAGAGCCGCTCCCTCACGCTTTGAATTCTGCAAGGGCCGCTCTGTGAAACAGGGCGGCCCTGATGCGTTTCTGGTGTCCTTTCCGCTTTGTGCGCGACACACAAGACCGCCCGCCGCGCTTTAAAATTTTCGTACGTAGTGGGTTTAACGGATATGAGCTGGCGTCCGTTAGACAGATTCCTTGCTTAGCCAATGAGATCACCGCCGGGTTCGGATCGACCGCAGCCTTGTCTTTGGCCATCAAAGAGCAATACGGTTCCACGCCCTCGAAAATGCGCGCTCGCCGCCGTGTCGATTTGCTGAAATTCGCCTAAGCGGGCCCTTGAAAGAACATCTGGCCAATTGCCCGCAACAGACATAATCTGCGGCGCTGAGACCAGACGAGGAAGACGCGCGATGACCCGTCCCACTGCCCAACAAACCGCAATCCCCTACCTGTTCATGCGTGGTGGCACGTCGCGCGGACCTTACATGAAACGCGCGGATCTGCCCGAAGACCTCGACAGGTTGGCGGAGGTTTTGATCGCGATTGTGGGTGCGGGGCATGCGCTCAATATAGACGGCATCGGAGGTGGCGCGCCGGTCACAACAAAGGTCGCGATGCTGTCAAAGTCCGCAGATCCTTGGGCCGATATCGACTATTTCTTCGCGCAGGTCAGTGTCGAAGATCATCTCGTCGATTTCAAACCCACCTGCGGCAATATCTTAACCGGCGTGGGCCCGGCCGCGATCGAGATGGGGCTGGTTGAGACAAAAGACGGCGAAACGGAAGTCAAGATCCGCGCGGTCAATACAGGCGCTAAAGTCGTGGCCACTGTGCAAACGCCCGGATGCTTTGTCAGCTATGAGGGCAGGGCGCAAATTGATGGCGTGCCGGGAGGCTCGGCTCCGATAGCGCTGCAATTCATGGAAACCGTTGGTGGCATCACGGGCGCCTTCCTTCCGACGGGTAACCTGATTGATGTCGTCGATGGCGTAGAAGTCACTTGCATGGATGTTGCGATGCCGATGGTGATTGCGAAAGCGTCCAGCTTTGGGCTGACCGGCTATGAAAGCGCAGCAGAGCTCGATGCGAATGCCGCGTTTTTCGAGCGGATGGAAGCCGTCAGGCTCAAGGCCGGAGCCTTGATGGGCATGGGTGATGTGTCGCAATCGGTGACGCCCAAATTCGGGCTGGTGGCGGAGCCCAAGCAGGGCGGCACTGTTGCTACACGCTATTTCATGCCGTGGAAAACTCACCCCACAATGGCGGTCACCGGCGCGCAATGTTTGGCCTCTTGCGTGCTCACACCGGGGACCGTAGCCGATGTTGCGATCCCAAATGACAGCCCCGCGAAGCTGGTGTTGGAACATGCATCGGGCAGTATCGAAGTGGTGGTTGATTTCGAGAACACGACGGACGGGTTCAATGTCAAATCCGCAGGGCTGGTGCGCACCGCGCGCAAAATCGCTGCCGGAGAGGTGTTTATCCCAAGCACGATCTGGCAAAGGGAATGAGCCGCATTGTATGCTGTGAGCCGCCGCGAACATAAATTGCCGGAGACTAAGATGAAGGTCCATATTCTTGACGACTGGTTCGACACGCTCAGATCGCTGCCGTGTTTCGACAAACTCGCGGGCCATGATGTCACCGTCTGGACCGACCATATGCCCGACGCAGAAGGCTTGGCCGCGCGGCTTGGTGATGCGGAGGCCATCGTCTTGTTTCGCGAGCGCACGAAGATCGGCGCGGATCTCTTGACCCGTTTGCCTATTCTGAAACTGATTTCACAACGCAGCGTCTATCCTCATATTGATGTCGATGCTTGCAGCGACAACGGCGTCTTGCTGTGCTCCAACATGCATGCTGGCACGCCGTCCTATGCAGCCGCCGAACATACGCTAGCGCTGATCCTTGCGAGCTATCGTCAGATCCCTCAGCAGACCTCCGCGATCAAAGCGGGGCAGTGGCAATCTGGTGTCGGGCGCACATTGCGGGGCCGTGTCTTGGGGCTTTATGGCTATGGCCGGATCGCGCAAGTGCTGGCGGGTTATGCGCGCGCGATTGGGATGGGAGTCCAATGGTGGTCGTCTGAGGCCGGCCGCGCACGTGCGCAGGCAGATGGCGAGACTGTTGCGCCTTCGCGAGAGGCGTTCTTTGCGAGCAGCGATATTGTCAGCGTCCATGTCCGCCTCAAGCCCGAGACGCGCGGCTTGATCACCGCCTCCGATCTGGCGGCAATGGCGCCGCGTGCATTGTTTGTGAACACATCGCGCGCGGGGCTCGTCGAAGAAGGTGCGCTGGAAGAAGAGATCACGAAAGGCCGCATTCATGCCGCCGTCGATGTCTTTGACCAAGAACCGCTGACTGACACAAACCATGTGCTGTTGAGCCATCCCAACGTGCTGGCCACGCCGCACATTGGCTATGTCACCGAAGACGAATTTGATCTGCAATTCTCCGATATTTTCGATCAGATCAACGCCTATACGGCGGGCGACCCGATACATATGATCAATCCAGAAGTGTGGAACAACAGATGAAGAACATCATCATCGCAGGCTCGGGCAACGCGGCCCTTTGCGCCGGGATCGCGGCTTTGGAAGCAGGTGCGAAAGTCTTGATGCTAGAGAAAGCCGACGCACCGCTTGCAGGTGGCAACACCAAATACACCGCGGGTGCTATGCGCTTTGCCTATGATGACGGAGGCGATCTGGTTGGCCTTTTGAAAGACCCGGAAGATCCTCGCCTCGAGGTCACGGATTTTGGCGGCTATTCCGAGGCGAAGTTCGCGCAAGATTTGCTTGGGTTCAACGATGGCCGCCCGCTCAGTCCCGAGCAGGAGGTTTTGATCTCGCACAGCTATGAGGCGATGAACTGGCTTGGCTCGCATGATGTGAAATTCGAGCCGATCTATAGCCGCCAAAGTTTTGAGAAAGACGGCCGCCATGTGTTTTGGGGCGGGCTGACCTTGGCGGCTGAAAACGAAGGCGTCGGCCTGTTTGATCAAGAGCTCGCGGCGTTCACACGGCTGGGCGGCGACATTCGCTACGAGTGTGCTGTGACCGAATTGATCTCGCATAACGGCAAAGTCACTGGCGTCAAAACCAGCACGGGCGAGAGCCTTATGGCCGATGCGGTTATTCTGGCCTGCGGTGGGTTTGAGGCGAATGATGCCTTGCGCCAGAAATATATCGGACCCGACTGGGACAAAGCCAAAGTGCGCGGCACGCCGCATAACACGGGCGATGGGTTGGTCATGGCACAGGCCTTGGGCGCGCAGGATTACGGGTTTTATGGTGGCTGCCACGCGACGCCGATGGATTTGCATATGGCGAATTTCGGCAATCTCGACCTGCCGCCCGGAGAGCGGAAGAACTACCGCAAAATCTGCTACTTTCTTGGCGTGATGATCAATGCCAAGGGGGAGCGCTTTGTTGATGAAGGAATTAACTTTCGCAATTACACTTACGCGCAGTTCGGCGCGGCGATCATGGATCAGCCGGGCCATTTTGCGTGGCAGATTTTTGACGCGAAAGTCGCTGATCTGCTTTACGGCGAGTATTATTTCCACGATGCGTCCTTCAAAGAGGCCGATACGCTCGACGCCCTGATCGCGCAGCTCGATGGTGTCGATCAAGATGCAGCGCGCAAAACGCTTGAGGCTTACAACGCCGCTGTTGACCAAGACACGACATTTGACCCGACCAGTCTGGACGGCAAAGGCACCTCCGGTCTGGCCTTGGCCAAATCCAATTGGGCGCAAACGCTCGATCAAGGTCCGTTTCGTGCCTATCCGGTCACGGGCGGTATCACGTTCACCTATGGTGGGCTGAAGGTCGATGACACTGGCGCGGTCATCTCGCGAGAAGGATCTGCGATTGAAGGGCTTTACGCCTGTGGAGAGCTGGTGGGCGGTGTGTTTTTCAACGGCTATCCCGGCGGGTCCGGCCTGACGTCCGGTGCTGTATTTGGCAGGCGCGCGGGGGCGGGGGCTGCGCGTTAGCCGCTATGCTCGTCGCGCAGGATGTTCTTTTGAACCTTGCCCATCGTGTTGCGCGGCAGCTCGGCCAAGATCTCGTAGCTTTGCGGATGTTTGAACCGCGCGAGCTTGTCTGACACGACCGTTTTCAGCGCCTCAACATCCAAAGCGGCGCCTTTTTCTGCGACAAGTGCGGCAATGATCGCCTCGCCAAAATCTGGGTGAGGGACGCCGAAGACCGCGCTTTCATCGACGCCATCGATATCATTGAGCACGTCTTCGATTTCCTTGGGATAGACGTTATAGCCGCCGGTGATGATCAGGTCCTTTTGACGCCCGACAATTGTAAGGTAGCCTCTGGAATTGAACTGTCCCAGATCGCCGGTGATAAAGAAGCCATCCTCGCGCAGCTCTTCGGCGGTTTTCTCGGGCATGTTCCAGTAGCCTTGAAACACATTGGGCCCGCGCACTTCGATCATGCCGATCTCGCCATCGCCCACCGGCGCGCCTGTCTCGGGCTCGGTCAGGCGCAGCTCGGTGCCCGGAAGTGCCATGCCAATTGTGCCTGCTAGCCTGTCGCCCTCATAAGGGTTCGATGTGTTCATATTGGTTTCGGTCATCCCGTAGCGCTCGAGGATTTTATGACCTGTGCGCGCGGTGAAAGCCTCATGCGTTTCCGCCAGAAGCGGCGCGGAGCCGGAGATGAAAAGCCGCATATTGATGACAAGATCGGACGTAAGGCGTGGGTCTGACAAGAGCCGTGTGTAGAAGGTCGGCACACCCATCATCAGTGTTGAATTCGGCAAGGCCGCGATGATTGCATCAAGATCGAACTTCGCCATGAAATTCACTTTGACGCTGGCCAGAAGTGCCGTGTTCATAGCGACAAACAGCCCGTGCGTGTGAAAGATCGGTAAGGCGTGGACCAGTGTATCTGCATCCGTGATCTGCCAAGCCTCGACCAAAACCCGCGCGTTCGAGGCGAGGTTTTCATGGCTCAGCATCGCACCTTTTGAGCGCCCAGTCGTGCCTGAAGTATACAAGAGCGCGGCGAGATCATCGGGACCACGAGACACAGTTTCAAACTGCTCTGGCTGGTTCGCCGCGGCATCTACCAGACTGCCGGAGCGATCCGCGTTAAGCGTCAAAACGCCTGCTCCAATACAGCGCGCGATCTTGGTCATCGCATCTCTTGCGCTATCGTCGCAAACTATCAGCTTCGGTGTCGCGTCGGTGATAAAATAAGACAGCTCATCTTGCGTGTAGGCGGTGTTGAGCGGCAGGAACACAGCACCTGCCTGAATGGCCGCCGCATAAAGCATCACCATCTCGGGCGTTTTCGCGGCCTGCACAACAATACGGTCGCCGGGGCCCACGCCTTGGGCCGTCAGCACATGCGCGATCTGGGCTGCGCGGGTGGCGAATTGCGCGAATGAAACATCGCCGCCAGCGGCTTGCAAAAAGCATCCTGTCTTGGTGGCATTCGGGGCGATCAGCGCGTCATAGAGATGATTGCTCATGTTACCTTTGCCTTGCCCAGTTTAGCCTTCGCCGCATTGGCCGCAGAGATCACCGCTTTAGAAGCTGGGAAGGCCTCGCCGCGCACAAAGGTTTCGTGGTTCTTCTCGATCATCTTTAGATCGTACAGATAATTCACCATCGCGCCACCCGATTGCGCCAGACCTTTCTCGGTCTTGTCAGCCTCACTATGCACGGCGTAGATTTGTGCACCATTGCCCAAATGGAAGCGCGCGACAGGGTCAAGCGGTCCGCCATTGGGGCTCCGCTCATTGAGAAGGTAATGTGCAGCAATTGGTGCGATTTCATCTGGCTCGACGTTCCCATCTTCGAGAGTGCGGTCACGCCAGCGGTTGAGGCCGGGGATCGGTGACAGGGTCACGAAGGTCTCAAGATGTGGAAGCGATTGGCTCAGCTCGGCCACGACTTGTTTGATCAACAAATTGCCGAAAGAGATCCCGTGCAGACCTGCCTGACAATTCGAGATCGAATAGAACACAGCGACTTTGGTTTCGCTTTCATCGCGCGGCTCCCGGTCTTCTGCCAGAACGGCTTGGATCGAGCTTGGCACACGTCGCATCAAAGCGACCTCGACGAAGATCAGCGGCTCGTCGGGCATGGTCGGGTGGAAATATGCGAAACAGCGACGGTCTTGCGGGTAGAGCCTCAAGCGCAGTTCGTTCCAACTGTTGATCGCATGCACGGCTTCATAGGCTACAATTTTCTCTAGGATGCTGGCGGGCGTGTCCCAGCTAATCTCGCGCAGTACAAGAAAACCGCGATTGAACCAGCTGCGCAGCAGATGAACGAAATCCATATCTGTGCGTTTGAGGTCGGGGTTCTCTTTGAGCATGCTCAGCAAATCGGCGCGCATAGACACCAAGGTCGCGGTCGCGCCGGGGGATTGGTTGAGCCTGCGCAACAGCTCTTGGCGGCGTGGCTCTGAGGCGCGGGCCAGCGCGCGGTAATCCTCATTGGAGCCTGATACCACATAATGGTTGGCCAGCTCTCTGACCTGTCTCGCGTCAAGCTCTAGATCGTCGTTGAGGAACTGAAAGAAGGCGAGCTTCTCGTCGTCATTAAGGACGCCGTAGCGGTCCAGAATGGCTTGCGCGAGGCCCATGCCCGACACTTCACCTTCAGCCGCAAGCAGGCTTTTGCACATCTCATTGAGTGGTCTCACATCAGAGCCACGTACCTGAGCACGCCCACGCTCAAACAGAGTGGTCAGCATATCGCCAAGAAAACTGGTCTGAGACATAGTCGTTTACGCGAGCCCTGCAGTTTGGCCAGACAGGCCGACACTGAGCGTCAGGCTGCCTTCATTGATCATCCACTTGCGCAAGGTAAAGCTGCGTGCGCCCGATTTGTGCATCGGATCAGCTTCGGCCAATGCGCGCGCTTGTTCAAGGGAGCTTGCGCGGTAGACGATCATGCCCATCCCCTCAATCTGTGTGCCAGCTTCATTGGACATCGGACCCGCAAGCGCCAGTGCACCTTCGGCTTCCAGCTTGCTTTGATAGGCCAGATGGTCGGGCAGGTTGGCTTGCAAATCCTCAGGCGTTTTCGCGGGAACGGATTGCGCCACGTAAAGCTCCAATGCCAGCGCGCCGCGTTCTTTTGCATGCGCTTTATATTCGTCCCAATCCGGCATCGCAGTCTCCCTTATCATTGGCGAAATGAAAAATATCGATTTTATTTGACTTGCCAAATGATTATCGCCAAAAATAGGGGAAATCAACATGGAGAGTCATATGCGTCTTATGGTGGGAAGCGTCGACGGCACGCAATCCGTTTATCTGATCAAAGGCGCAGAGGCGTTCAATCTGACCCAAGCCATTGCCGGTGTTGGGAGCGATCTTTCCGCACTGGCAGGTGACGCGAAGCTTGCGGCGAAGGTCAGCGGGGCTTCCGATCTGGGTGCGGCCATTGCAGCTGATAGCATCACGCCGGAACTGCCTATTACTCGCCCGCCCACGATTATTTGT
This sequence comes from uncultured Rhodobacterales bacterium, assembly GCA_964497775.1. Lineage (GTDB taxonomy): Bacteria > Pseudomonadota > Alphaproteobacteria > Rhodobacterales > Rhodobacteraceae > Litoreibacter. The sequence continues at coordinate 8,809 of CAZCEW010000013.1, read as the reverse complement.
CTCGGTCTGAACTATATCGAGCACATCAAAGAAGGCGGCTACGACATTCCTGACTATCCCGCCTTGTTCATGCGTGGTGCGAATTCGATCATGGCGGCTGGTGCGCCTTTGGTCCGGCCAAGTTGTTCCGACAAGCTCGATTATGAGGCCGAGCTGATGGTGATCATCGGCAAGGGCGGGCGCCATATCAGCCGTGACAATGCGCTTGATCACGTGTTTGGCTACACGGTCTTCAATGATGGCTCCGTGCGCGACTATCAGCGCAAGACGCATCAATGGACGCCGGGCAAGAATTTCGACAACACAGGTGCGATTGGCCCGCATGTTGTCACGCCTGATGAGGTGCCTGCGGGCGCGGCTGGCCTTAAGATCGAAAGCCGCGTTGGCGATGAGATCCTGCAAAGCTCTAATACGGCCAATATGATCTGGCCTGCGGAGCATGCGATTTCGATCATTTCCGAATACACGACGTTGGTGCCCGGCGATCACATCGCGCTGGGCACGCCTCCAGGTGTGGGTCATGCCAAGAAGCCGAACCCGCGCTGGCTGAAACCCGGTGAGGTTGTTGATATCGAGATCGAGACCATTGGCGTCTGCTCCAACCCGATTGTCGACGAGGCCGATATGGCCACGCGGAGTGCAGCTGAATGAGCGACGCACAAGTCTCAGCCGCGCAAGAAGCCGTTCGCGCGCTACGGTCACGTAAAGAACGCCTCGATGATGATGCGATTGATCTGATCTTGCGCGGTGCGCGCTCGCATTACGCATGGAGCGATAAGCCGGTTTCCGACGAGATGCTGCGCGCGCTTTACGACATCACGATCAGCGGGCCGACCAGCATGAACACATGCCCTGCGCGCTTTGTCTTCGTGCGCGGTGCGGAGGGGAAAGAACGTCTCGCCAAGTCGATGAAGCCGCTCAACGTGCCCAAGATGATGGGCGCGCCGGTTACTGCGATTATTGCGTGGGATCCGGACTATTGGCAGCGGTTGGATTTCTTGTTTCCGCATGATGACCGCAAGCCGATGTTTGCCAACAATGCCGAAATGGCCCATGACACCGCCTATCGCAACTCGACTTTGCAAGGCGCGTATTTCATGATTGCCGCGCGGGCTATGGGGCTTGATGTCGGCGCGATGTCGGGCTTTTCCAACGCCGCAGTTGACGAAGAATTCTTCGCCGAGCGTGGCTGGAAGTCAAATTTCTTGTGCAACATCGGCTACGCCGATGAAACGGCGCTGTTCCAAAAGCTGCCGCGTTTTGCCTTCGATGACATCTGCGAAATTATGTGAGGCGATATGGCGATCAAGCAAAAGACAGTGATGACAATCAAGCTGGGCGGCAAAGGCACAAGCCATTCGCGCAGTGAAATGGCCGTGCGCGATCTGGTCAGCGTGATTGACGAGCCGGTTGAGCGCGGCGGCACCAATGAAGGCGTCTCGCCCACCGAGGCTGCATTCTCGTCGCTGATTGGATGCACCAATGTGATCGGCAATAAATGCGCCGAAAAACTGGGCATCGATATTGGCCATCTCGGCTTCGAGATGGAGGTCGATTTCGACCGCCGCGGCGTGTTGCTGATGGAGGAGGTGGAGGTCCCCTTCAAAGCGATCCGGCTGCATGTCACCGCTGACGGGCCGATGAGCCAGTCGGACCTGGATATGGTGGGGATCGAGACCGCGAAATACTGCCCCATCGCCAAGCTCTATGAAAATTCAGGGACGGAACTTACCGTCACATGGCAGAAGACCTGACTGCCGCGCAACAAGAAGCATCTATTGGGAGGATACTATGAAACATTGGACAAGAAGACTGGCGCTGGGCGCCGCGCTCGCGACTTTGACGGCGCTGCCGTCCTTTTCGGCTGAAACGATCAAAGCGGTCGTCATCGACGGCTATCCGGCCCGCGCGCTTTGGGTAAAAGAATTCACAGCCTTCTTTATCCCCGAGGTCGACAAGCGCCTCGCGGCTAAAGGCAACTATGTGATGGACTGGCAAGAAAGCTATGGCGGCTCCATCGTGAAGCCCAAAGGCGTGCTTGAAGGCGTCAAGCTGGGCTTGGGCGATATCGGTATCGTCACCACGATCTTCCACTCGTCGAAATTGCCGAGCCAAGCGCTTTCTGCGGTGACACCGTTTGTGGCCGCTGATGCACGCGCTGTGTCCAAGGCCATTGATGAGATCGCGAAAGAATTCCCTGCGATGCAGAATGAATTCAACAAGCAAAATCAGGTCTATCTGGCGACAGGCGTTGTGCTTGATACTTATCAGGTCTTCTCCAAGAACCCGATCAGCAAACTGTCCGATCTTGAGGGCGGCAAGGTTGCCGGTGCGGGGATGAACCTGCGCTATCTTGAAGGCATCAATGGTGCTGCTGGTGTGCGTGGCGGTCTGACGGATTTCTACAACATGCTGCAAACTGGTCTGGTTGATCACGCGATGCTGTGGCCTGAAGCGGCCAAGACGTTCAAGATCGCCGAAGTCGCGCCTTACATGCTGAAAGCCGATCTGGGCGCTGTGAATTCCAAAACGATTACAGTGAACAAAGACTACTGGGACGGCTTGCCCGATGAGGTCAAAGGCGTTTTGCAAGAGGTCGCTGTTGCCTACCGAGACCATGTCGCAGGGATTGCGATGGACCGTGCCGCAGCAAGCCGTGACGCCTATGTCGCAGCAGGCGGCACAATCGTAGAGATGAGCGCTGAGGATCGCCAGGCTTGGGCCGCTGCCGTTCCAAACATTGCGGGCGAATGGGCCAAAGGGCTCGACGATAGTGGCGAAGACGGGACAGCCATGCTCAACGCTTACTTGGGCAAGCTCAAAGAAGCGGGCTACACTGGCGTGCGCGACTGGTCTTTGGTCAGTAACTAGAGCTGATCTGAACGGGCAGGGGGCGCAATATGCCAGCCGTCTTTCACTCTTTGGTCGCGTGGCTTACCCACGCGACCAGATATCTGGCGACCGCAGCGAATGTTGTGGGCACCCTTGTGGTGCTCGCGCTTGTGGTCATGGTGAACTACGACATTGTTGCGCGCGGCATTTTCAACCAGCCATTTCGAGGCGCCTATGAGGTCGTTCAATTCTCGATGGTGCTGATTGTATTTTTGCAATTGCCCGATGTGATCCGCGTCGACAGGCTGACCCGCTCTGACGGGTTGTTGTTCCTGATCGGAGATAAATTCCCACGCGCCGCGGCGACGTTGCGGCGTGTCATCAATACAGGCTCGGCAGTGATCATGGCGCTGATAGCCGTCGCAATCTTCCCCGAATTCCTCGACATGTGGGAGACGCAAGACTTCTTCGGCGTGCCGGGGATTTTTACAGCACCTTGGTGGCCGATCAAGCTGACGATCTTTTGCAGCGCGACACTCTGCACACTGATCTTCGCGCTGAAAGTCTTAAGCAAATCCGGATCGGACAAACCCACATGAGCCCTATCGAAATCGGCTCCCTGTCGGTCCTTGCCATTATCTTGCTGATCTATATCGGTGTCTACATCCCCGTCGCCCTGATCGGGGTGTCTTTCGTGTCGATCTGGCTGATGCGTGACAATTTCGATCTGGCGATGAACCTGCTGAAAATCGCGGCAGGCGACAGCGTGATGGAATATACATTCGCCACCGTGCCGCTGTTCACCTTCATGGGGCTGATCGTCTCAAAGGCGGGGTTGGGCTCTGACATTTATGATGTGATGAGTACCGGCTTTAGACGCGTCAAAGGCGGTATCGGCATGGCGACCGTTGGTGCCAACGCGGCTTTCGCAGCGGTGACAGGATCATCCATCGCGTCGGCCTCGGTCTTCTCGAAAGTTTCCGTGCCTCAAATGCTGCATTACGGCTACAATCCGCGCTTTGCCGTGGGCGTTGTGGCGGGATCATCCGTGCTGGGCATGATCATCCCGCCCTCCGCCATGCTGATCATCTATTCCTTCGTGGCAGAGCAATCTGTGGGCGAGATGTTCTTGGCAGGCGTCATCCCCGGCCTGATGCTGGCCGTGGCCTATGTCGCGGCGATCTGGACCATGGGTAAGCTGACACCAAATTTCGTAGGCGGGCGTCCGGCGGATGAATATGAGATCCTGCCTTGGGGCGTGATCGCGTCGAAAACCCTACCTACAATCGGGCTGATCACCATCGTTTTGGGCGGTATCTATACTGGTTGGCTCACACCTGTGGAGGCCGGAGCCGCGGGAGCTCTGGCGGGCCTTGTCATCGCGGTCTTGCGTCGCAAGATGTCGCTCAAGGGCTTTTGGGAAGCGCTGCTGGAAACCGGCCATATCACCGCGACGATCTTGTTTCTCGTCACGGCCGCTTCGATCTATAGCCGCATGTTGGGCTTGGCCGGATTGCCAAACGAGCTGGCAGATATCCTCGCCGGTAATCAAGCCAGTTTCTGGACGATCATGATCCTCTACGTGATCATGATGTTGTTTCTCGGCACGCTGCTCGATACGGCCTCGATCATATTGATCGTGGTGCCGCTGTTTCTGCCTCTGGTCGAGCCGATGGGCATGAGCCTTGTGTGGTTCGGCATCATCACTGTGGTTGGTGCAGAGATCGGGCTTTTGACCCCACCGCTGGGGATCTCTTGCTTCGTGATCAAAGCAACACTCGACGATGATCGCATCAAGCTCAAGGATGTCTTCCTTGGTGCGTTGCCGTTCGCGGCCGTGATGCTCGTCGTCTTGATCTTGCTGATCGAATTCCCCATCCTCAGCCTCGCATTAATCTAGGGAGCCTGTGTCATGCGCAATGTGACCAAAGACAATCTGACGGACGTGTTCATGGGCTATATGGGCGAAGACGTGAACCCGCGCTTGCGCGAGGTTATGCAATCGTTGGTCACCCATTTGCATGATTTCGCCAAAGACGTGAACCTGACGCATGAAGAATGGGAAACCGGTATCAAGTTCATGGAACGCTCCGGCGAGATTTCCGATGAAGCGCGCCATGAGTTTGTATTGCTGTCCGATGTGCTGGGCCTGTCTTCGCTTGTTGATATGATCAATTCCAAGCCAGAAGGCACGTCCTCGAGCGTACTTGGCCCGTTCCATATTTCCGGTGCGCCTCCGTTGGCGATTGGCGGTGACATGAAGGACCGCTTTGAGGGCGAAGTGCTGATCGCTGAAGGTTTTGTCAAAGACGTTGACGGCAATGTGATTGAAGGCGCGTCCGTCGATATTTGGCAGACCGCGCCCAATGGGCTCTATTCCAGCCAAGATGCCGATCAGGACACGTTTTCCTTCCATGGCATCCAAACCACCGGTGCCGATGGGCGCTATGCATTCACCACGGTCAAGCCTGTGGAATACACCGTGCCCACGGACGGCCCCGTTGGCGACATCCTCAACGCCACAGGTCGTCACCCTTGGCGCCCGTCGCATTTACATTTCATCGTCAAAGCGCCGGGCTTCCGCTCACTTGTCACGGAAGTCTTTCCCGATGACGATCCGTATCTGGACCAAGACACGGTGTTTGGCGTGCGCGATGATCTGGTGATGTCATACAAGACTATGCCAGCGGGTAGTTTCCCCGATGGTTTTGCGCTGTCAGGCAAGGTCGATGAGGCCTATCTGCGGGTGGATTTCGATCTGGTGCTGGTGCGCGACTAGTTCAGCGCGGCCTCATCCAGAAGACCGGCTAGAAACGCACCGGTTTGACGGTAATGGCTCAGCAAGTGCTCAGAGGCCAAATCGGCTTTTCCGGCAAGAGCGGCTTCCATGATATTGGCGTGCTCTTGGGTGACATCGCGGCGCTTATAATTCAGCGCACTGCCCGCCAAATAGCGGTAGCGGATGTTCAGGTCATAAAGCTGCGAGCAGAATTTCAGCAAGATCGGACCGTCGCAATTCGCCAGAAGTGCCATGTGAAACGCTTTGTGCAGCCCTTCAAAAGCCTGCGGATTACCTGAAGGCGCGCGCATCATCCGGTGATGGCTCACCACGACGCTGTCTTCCCAGTCCTGCGAGCGATTGGCGATGCTTTGGCGCAGGGCCACATCTTCCAGCTCACAACGCAGCAGCAAGATCTCCTCGAAATTGGCGCGACTTGTGGGCGTGGCTCTGAAGCCGCGCTGATCAATCCGCTCGACCAGATTGTCTGAGGTCAACAAGCTGAGCGCTTCGCGAATGGGCGACGCGCCGGTATCCAAGCGGCGACGCAACCCTTCGATCTTCAACTTCTCGCCGGGTTTCACCTCGCCCGTCACAATCATATCGCGCAGCGTCAGATAGGCTTTGCTTGTGGCCGAGCTCTCAGGTGAGACCGCAGTTTCTGGAGAGGTTGGCAGATGGGTGTCCATCCGCAAAGAATATCGATTTTTTGAGTCAGTTCAACCGAATTGGACAGTAGACGCAGTTTGCGAAATATCGGGGTGCAATGGCCAGCCTTGCCGGGATCGTCGCAGCCGTCCTGTTCGCAGGCGGGTTTCCCGTGTGGGTGGGCTTGTTGGCAGCCTTGGGGGTTGGCTTGCTAGGCGGGCTGTTCAACGGATTTCTCGTCTCGGTTCTCGGGATATTACCGTTTGTCGCGACTCTCGGTACGTTGACTGTCTTCAGCGGAACCGCCTTCCTGATCAGTGATGGAAAGACAATCTTTGGTCGCGACATCCCTGCAGGATTTTCCGGCTTTGCCCGCGCCGGCATCGAGATTGGCGACGTCAAAATACCATTCCTGACCCTGACCGCTTTGGCGGTGATCGCCGTCTGCTGGTTCATTCTGGAACAAACCAATTTCGGACGCAGGCTGTGTGCAATTGGCGGGAACCAAGAGGCGGCATTCCTCGCAGGCATCAGGGTCAAACGCCTCCGACTAATCGCCTTCGCGCTGACCGGGCTTGGAGCCGCAGGAGCGGGCCTGATCTACGCTGCACGGGTCGCATCTGCCAATCCCACGCAAGGGTCGGGCTTGATGTTAGATGCCATCGCAGCGGTGTTTCTTGGCATGACTATGAGCCGTCAGGGAGAGCCCAGAGTGCTCTACACGCTGGTCGGAGTTCTGATGCTCGGCGTCCTTGATAACGGCCTGACGCAACTTCGCGTCGATAGCTACATCCGCGAAATTCTCGTCGGACTGATCGTGATTAGTGCCGTTGCGACGGCGGCCTTTTCGAAACGAAACACTCGGAGCTAGGTCCGCCTGTCTGAGGTCAGCGCCTATGGGACCAAATAGGGCGACTTGCTAAGAGAGGGTTTGTTGCTCATTGTAACCACCGAGGAGTGGACGATGGGGAGTTAGACGTACTGATTTGCTATGTTGCCAATGCAAGTCAAAGAAGGGGGTGCAAAAGCGGTGAGCCTGACAATGAGGGACCGGCGGGGAGAGCTCATTTCTTGCGGGTGTCTAATTGGAGAAAAAAGCCCAGGGCAAAAAGTTGGATGCCGTCGTGTTGAACTTGGAACGGTGAGTATCGGCCATTGGTACTAGCAAAGGATTTCTAGATCAAAGATCAGCCGGACCGCAAACGCATCTTGGGGCTCGGCGACTGACGCCAGAATAGGCACGGCTAGAGGGCAGGCATGGCTGAAGAACACGAAAAGTCCATGATGGAAAATCTGTATTGGTGGGGCGTGCCGACTTTGTTCCGCTGCCCTCATCAAGGTCCCCAAGATCAAGACATTGCTTTGGTCGGCGTGCCCCATTCGGCAGGAAATGGCACGACTGAGCGAGATCAACATTTAGGACCACGCGCGGTCAGAAATACATCCGCAGTCCAAAGGCGGGCCCACGGATTGTTCGAGATTGATCCTTGGTCGGCGGCACGCATCGCGGATGTCGGCGACGTGCCCTTTCCGAGGGCGAATGACAACGAGGACTGCATTGATCGGATAACGGAGTTCTACCGCTCGATTGATGCAGCAGGGGCGCGGCCTGTCTCGATTGGGGGAGATCACTCGATCACCGGGGGCATTGTACAGGCTTTGGGGCGAGGCAAGATCGCAGGCGGGGAGCCCGTGTCTTTTCTTCACCTTGATGCGCATACAGATGTTTTCACGACCGTCGATCATTTCCTGGGGGCCAAGAAGTCGGCGGCTCATTGGGGCGCATATCTGGCAGATCAAGGTCAGGTAGACCCAACGCGCTCGATGCAGATTGGTCTGCGCGGGCATGCGCGAACATTGGACTGGCTCAAGCCCTCCTATGATTACGGCTACAACGTCGTAACCATGCGCGAATACCGTCAACGTGGTGCGGCGGATGTCATTGCTCAGATCAAAGAGGTGCTCGATGGCCGCCCCGTCTATATTACGTTCGATCTGGACTGCCTTGATCCAACTGTCGCGCCGGCTGTCTCGAACATAGAGGCGGGCGAGAAAGGGTTCGATATCGACGAAGCGGTTGAACTTTTGCACGCCGTGCGCGGGATGAACATCGTCGGAGGAGACGTCGTCTGCATGATGCCAACCAAGGACCAGCCCAACAACATCACAGCACTCGTCGGTGGAGCAATTATGTTTGAGATCATTTCGATGATAGCCGAAAATCTTTCGACATCTGGCAATAGCGCGCGGCGCTGAGCCAATCAGCCGAGTTTCTAGCCTGGCTTTCTTCATAGTGCAGTTGGAAATCGTTGGGCGAACTGGCTACTCAAACAGCTCTTTGAAGCGCGAAATGCACTGCCTGAAACCTGCTTCATAGTTTCCATTTCCTGGATGGTAGACGCTCTCAAATGAGACAACACCGTCATAGCCATCGCTGCGCAATGCCGCCGCAATCGGTTTGAAGAGCGGCCCAAGCTGGCCTTCTCCCATCCGGCGGACCTCTAGTGTTGCCCTTGGCGTATCAACCTGAACATCCTTGATGTGGACATG
>CAZCEW010000012.1:0-39068 GCA_964497775.1 uncultured Rhodobacterales bacterium | reverse complement strand
GCGAGCCCGACAATCGCGTCATAGCAATGCCCGCGCATGGTCAGCTCTACCGTGTCGGCAATCGCCTCGCGCGAGGCCAGCGAGGACCGCATGCCCTCATGGCCCATCGCGATGCCGTCGGTCACCGTAATCGTTGTAAATTCACGCGGCGTGCCATTGGCTTGCTTCACGCCAAGTTTAACGGCCTGTGCCTGACGGCTCAGCGCGATGTTACAAGGTGCAGCCTCATTCCAGCAGGTCGCCACGCCCACGAACGGCTGCTTGATCTCGTCATCGCCAAGCCCCATCGCATAGAAATACGACCGATGCGGCGCACGAGACGGCCCCTCGGTCACATAGCGGCTGGGCAATTTCGATTTATCGACGGGTTTCTTCAGCATAGATCGGCTCCCTTTTGTTGCTCTTTGGAATACTGCCCGGAGCCCATAGGCACAAGCGCGATTGCGCCCCAGATGCGTCAAGGCTACGCTCAAAGAAAACACGAAAAAGGCTCCGAGCAATGCTGAGCACCCCAGCCCACGACATCTTCATCGCGCCCGCGACGCGGTATCCGGCAATCTGGCGCATCTTTATCGCCTGTCTCACCGGTTTTCTGGTCTACCTGATCGGTGCGATGACGTTGTTCTATTTCTTGGCAGAACCGCTTCTGGGCATCACCCCCTCTTTGCAGACGATGGAGCGCGTTTTCGCCGGGGTAGCGATAGGCGACACGCCTGACAAAATGGCACTTCTCTTGGCGACCTTCATTCCGATGGCGCTTGCCGCAATGGCGATGGCCGCTTGGCACTGGCGGGGGCCCGCGACCCTATTTGGCCCCTTGCCGCATTTCTGGGGCAATTTCGTCAAAGCCGCTTTGGTGATCGTCGTGCTTAATGCGGCCTTCTTTCTCTATAGCTTTCTGACTGAAAGCGAGCCACTGACCCGCAACCTCGAAACGTCCATCTGGGCGAAAGCACTTCTTTGGGCGATCCCGCTTCTTTTCGTACAAATCACCGCTGAAGAGATGGTCTTTCGCGGCTATTTCCAACAGCAACTCGCCGCTCGTTTTGCCAGCCCTTTTATCTGGCTGATTTTGCCGTCGCTTCTGTTTGGATTGGGCCATTTCGATCCAGAAATAGACCCTAAATTGGCCTATATGATTATCGCAGCGACAACGATCTTCGGTATCATCGCCGCCGATCTGACCCGCATAACTGGCAATCTGGGGGCTGCTATGGGGCTTCATTTCGCCAATAACTTCTTTGCGCTGCTTCTCGTCGGTATTCCGGGGCAATTGTCCGGTGTCGCGCTCTTTCATGCGCCGTTCACAATGGATCAGACAGAGGTGCTCTTGCCCTATGTCATCGTCGATCTGCTCATCCTTCTCGCGGTCTGGTTCATCGCGCGGCGCGTAGTCGGCCGATTGCAATCCGCGCCCGCTGAGATTATCTGAGGTTAGAACCGCAAAGAGGCGCATATGAACTGGATTTCAAACTACGTCCGGCCCACGATCAACTCGCTGTTTTCGCGCCGCGAAGTGCCCGAGAATCTGTGGACCAAATGCGAAGAATGCGGCACGATGCTGTTCCACCGGGAACTCTACGAGAACCTGAACGTTTGCACGAATTGCGACCATCACATGGTCATTACTCCTCGTGAGAGGTTCCATGCCTTGTTTGACGGGGGCATTTTCTCGGAAGTAGAAGTTCCCGAACCCATCACCGACCCTCTGCAATTTCGCGATCAGAAGAAATATCCCGACCGGATCAAAGCTGCGATCAAGCAAACTGGCGAGAAAGACGCGATGTTGGTCGGCGAGGGCGAGATTATGCGCACGCCTATTGTTGCCGCCGCTCAGGATTTCTCGTTTATGGCGGGCTCGATGGGCATGTATGTCGGCAACGCGATCATCGCCGCCGCTGAACGCGCGATCAAATTGAAGCGGCCACTTGTTCTGTTTTCCGCCGCCGGTGGCGCACGGATGCAGGAAGGCATCTTGTCGCTCATGCAAATGCCGCGCACTACGGTTGCGGTCGAGATGCTGAAGGAAGCGGGCCTTCCCTATATCGTCGTGCTGACCCATCCGACGACGGGCGGCGTGACCGCCTCCTATGCGATGCTCGGTGACGTCCAGATTGCCGAGCCAAACGCGCTGATTTGTTTCGCAGGCCCGCGCGTGATTGAGCAGACCATCGGGGAGAAACTGCCCGAAGAATTCCAACGCGCTGAGTATCTTCTGGACCACGGAATGCTTGACCGCGTGACGCACCGCAAGGACATGAAGGCAGAGCTGGCAACGATCATTCGGATGCTGACCCATCTGCCGCCTGCCGTGCATGGTGATTTGCCCGCGCCAGAGTCGGAGACAGACCCTATTCCAGCGGAAAAGCCGTAAGTGAGCCAGCAATCCAGCGACGCCATCCTCGCGCGGATGATGGAGCTACATCCCAAGATTATTGATCTGACGTTGGACCGTGTTTGGCGGCTTCTGGCTGCATTGGACCACCCAGAGAAACGCCTGCCACCAGTTATTCATATCGCAGGCACCAATGGAAAAGGCTCGACGCTTGCGATGATCCGGGCTGGGCTGGAAGGGGCGGGCAAGACGGCGCATGCCTATACCTCGCCGCATCTTGCGCGCTTTCATGAACGCATCCGCCTTGCCGGTGATCTGATCTCGGAAGAGGATCTCTCCGCGATCTTGGATGAATGCTACACCGCCAACGGCCCTGAGCCGATCACCTATTTCGAGATCACCACCTGCGCCGCCCTTCTGGCCTTCGCTCGTACCAAAGCTGATTTCACGCTGCTCGAGGTCGGGCTTGGCGGTCGCCTTGATGCAACCAACGTTGTCGACACGCCCGCCGCTACAGTCATCACACCCGTCTCGATCGATCACGTCGCGTTTCTTGGCGACACTTTGGCCAAGATCGCGAGCGAGAAGGCGGGCATTATCAAGCGCGGTGTGCCTTGTATTATCGGCCCTCAGCAGGACGAGGCGCTTGAGGTGATCGAAGACAAAGCCAACCGCCTCGGCGCGCAGATTTTGGCATTTGGTCAGCACTGGCATGTCACGACCGAACGCGATCGGTTGATCTATCAGGACGAGGCCGGGCTTCTCGACCTGCCCATGCCCGCGCTCTTGGGCGCGCATCAGGTGCAGAATGCAGGCGCCGCTTTGGCCGTTCTGCGCCATCTGAACATGGGCGAGGCGTCTTTTGAGTCCGCAATGACCGACGCCACATGGCCCGCGCGGATGCAAAAGCTAAAATCCGGGCCTTTGGTCAATGCCGCCGGCAAGGCAGAGCTATGGCTCGACGGCGGTCACAACCCCGCCTGTGCTGAGGCTTTGGTCGAGGTCCTGTCAGGTCTTCCCAAACGCCCGCTTCATCTGATTTGCGGAATGCTCAACACCAAAGATATTGCGGGCTATATGACGCCCTTGGCCCGTGTCGCTGACAGCCTTCACGGCGTCTCGATCCCCGGCGAAGAGGCTACGCTGACCGCTGATCAAACTGCGGCTGCAGCGCGCGGCGCTGGTCTCACCGCACAGTCTGCGCAGGATGTCGAAAGCGCCATTTCCGAGATTATCAAGACTGACCCAAATGCAAGGATTCTAATCTGCGGATCGCTTTATCTTGCAGGCCATATCTTGCGCGAGAACAGCTAGGATTTAGACTCTATCACTGCCCCATTCGGCACTTTGCATCTCTCGCAAGCGCGAGGCCGTGCGCTCAAATTCAAACGCACCATCACCTGTTTCATAGAGCTTCTCGGGCACGTCGGCCGCGGAAATGATCACTCGGACCTTTGCCTCATAGAGCGCATCAATCAGGGTCACGAACCGCTTCGCCTCATTGGCGTTTGCGCGCGACAAAAGCGGAATGTCCTCGATGATCAGAACCCGCACTGCCTCCGCGACAGCTAGATAATCAGCGGCACCTAAAGGCACGCCGCAAAGGTCGTGAAACGAGACCCGCGCAGCACCATTGTGAAACTCTGCAAGCACCACATCTCGGGCCTTAACGCGAAGGGTCAAAGGTGCGCCCAAACCGGCGCCCAGATCTTGCCATATCTCAGAAATCGCCTTCTCGGCTTGAGCATCCGCTGGGTGAAAATACGTCTGCGCGCCCGCCAATTTATCCTGTCTGTAATCTGTCTGCGAGGTCAGCTCATGCACTTCTAGACGGTCTTTGATCAGCGCAATGAAGGGCAGAAACAGATCGCGGTTCAACCCGTCCTTGTACAGATCATCCGGCGGGCGGTTCGAGGTGGTCACAATCACGACGCCTGCCGCAAACAGCTTTTGGAACAAGCGCCCGACAATCATCGCATCCGTAATGTCGCTGATCTGCATTTCATCAAAGCACAACAGCCGCACGTCCTCGGCAACATCTGCGGCGACCGGGGCGATTGCATCCTCGACACCCTTCTGACGCGCAGCGTGCATCCCGGCGTGAACCTCTTGCATGAAGGCGTGAAAATGCACCCTTCTCTTGCGCGGCTCATCGGCGATATCGAAGAACAAATCCATCAGCATCGACTTGCCACGCCCGACGCCACCCCAGAGATATAGACCCTTTACAGGCACCTCATCGCGGCCAAACAGACCCATAAACCGCTTTTTGCCCTGAGCGGTCTCAATCTCATGCAGCACACGATCAAAGAGAGGCAAAACGGCCTGCTGCGCGGCGTCAGCGCTGAGCGTGCCCAAGGCAATCAGGCGGTCATATTCGGTCGCAAGTTTCATATCCGCGCTATCATTAGGAACTGTGATGGAGAACCGCAACAATTCGTCGATTGACGGGCTCAGATTTCTCCGCGACTGTCCGTGAATGTCTCAAACGAAATCAAACCTGATCACGCCTGTTCTGATTGGCGGCTGCATCATCATGATGATGGGCTTCGCGATCCGCGCAAGCTTTGGCGTGTTCCAGATCCCGATTTCAGAGGAATTCGGCTGGCCCCGCGCAGATTTCTCCCTTGCGATTGCGATCCAGAACCTTGCATGGGGCATCGGTCAGCCGATCTTTGGCGCGATCGCGGAAAAAATCGGCGACCGCAAAGCAATCGTCATCGGGGCCTTGTTCTATGCAACGGGGTTGGTTCTGTCGTCTTTCGCTGTCACGCCGGGTGCGCATCAATTCTTGGAAATCCTTGTGGGCTTCGGCATCGCTGGAACAGGCTTCGGCGTGATCTTGGCTATTGTCGGTCGCGCGGCCTCTGACGAGAACAGGTCGATGGCGCTGGGCATCGCGACGGCGGCAGGCTCGGCAGGGCAGGTCTTTGGCGCGCCTTTGGCCGAGTTCTTGATGAGCTTTTTCACATGGCAAACGACGTTTCTGATCTTCGCAGGTCTGATCCTCGCGACGCTGTTCGCGTTGCCAATGATGCGCGCACCGATCACGGCAGGCAAAGCCGAGTTGGAAGAAAGCATGGGCACCGTCCTGATCCGCGCAATCAAAGACCCGTCCTATATGATGATCTTCCTCGGCTTCTTTTCTTGTGGCTATCAATTGGCCTTCATCACCGCGCATTTCCCAGCCTTTGTCACCGAAGTTTGCGGCCCCATAGCGCCCGGTGGCATGTTGGCTGGCATGGGCATCACGACGACCTCCGCACTGGGCGCCTTGTCGATTGCTTTGATCGGATTGGCCAATATCGGCGGCACGATTTATGCAGGATATTTGGGCAAGCGCTATACCAAGAAGTACCTTCTGGCGGGTATCTATACCGCGCGCACCGTCATCGCTGCATGGTTCATTCTAACGCCTATGACGCCCACGACTGTGATCATCTTCAGCCTCGCGATGGGCTCGCTTTGGCTGGCGACTGTGCCGCTGACCTCCGGGCTCGTGGCGCATATTTACGGGCTCAAATATATGGGCACGCTCTATGGAATTGTCTTCTTTTCGCACCAGTTAGGGTCTTTTCTGGGCGTTTGGTTGGGCGGCAGGCTTTACGATATCACGGGCGATTACACGCTTGTCTGGTGGGTCGGTGTTGGTGTCGGCGCGTTCAGCGCGATCGTTCATCTGCCTGTACGCGAAAAACCATGGAGCGCGCAGGCCGCGTGATCACCTACTCTGAAAGCGATCAAGAATGTAGCGGCATGTCATTAGATCCAGATGCGCGCCGCCGCCGTTCTTGGCGATGGTAATTTCTTCGTCGGAACTGCGGGTATAGTCGTCCATCTCATAAAAACTCGCCACGATATCAGAGCGCTGGATCGCACCGCTTTCCAGTGGAATTTTCAGCTCACCGATATGGCCCAAAGTGGTGTCATAGCTGTCGACGAAGATGCGGGCGCGCTTTAGGGCCGTGTCATCGACCTCGCGCATGTCAGGGCGGTAGGCGCCGATCAGATCGAGGTGTTGACCGGGCTTCAGCCATTCGCCTTTGATTACCGGATCGCTGGCCATCGTCGCGGTGCAAATGATATCGGCCTGGCCCACAGCAGTGTCTAACTCAGGCGCAAACGCGATTTTCCGCTCTTTGGCAAAGGCCTCCCCACGATCAGCGTTTCGGTTCCAGACGGTGAAGTGCGCATCTGGAAAGATGCTTGAATAGGCCTCATGCATCGAAGCTGCGACTGTGCCGGCGCCTACCAACAAAATCCGGGACGTATCAGAGCGCGCCAGCTTCTTTGCTGACAACAACGAGTCGCCAGCGGTTTTCCACTTCGTCACCAGATGGAAATCGATGATCGCCTCTAAAACGCCCGTCTCATCGTCAAACAGCGACACGGCCCCGTTGATATTGCTCAGACCCTTATCTGCATTGCCCGGAAATACGGTCGCGGATTTGACCGCAAGTCCCATGTCGGAAATCCATGCGGACCGAGACAAGAGCGTGTCTTTGTCGCGGTAAAGAAACGTATCACCAATCTCGGCCTTTGCTCGGGTGTGACCATCGACAAAGGCGTCGGTCAATCCGGCCCAGTCCATGACCTTTTCGCCATCCTCGAAACCGATAATTGCAGCCGTCATAGCCCCGCCTCTGCGCGTGTCAAAACGCCATGATCCACAAGCGCCTGCGCCCAGCCTTTGGGGCCTTCAAACAGATGCGCGTTCCACCCACGCGCTTGCGCCGCTTTGATATTATCGACCCTATCATCGGCAAAAAGCAGCGTTTCCGGCGGCAGATCGCAATCTTCCTCCACCATCTGATAGATCACCGGATCAGGCTTGATCACCCCCATATGGCCCGAGATATAGCGGTGATCGAATTCTCCCAAAAACGGATAGATCGTCTCTGCATAGGCAAAGCTGTCGATGCCAAAATTCGACAAAGCGAAGACGGAAATGTTCTTCTCGCGCACGGTTCTCAGTAGAGCGAGCGATTGGTCAATCACCGGCTCCGCCATCTCGATCCAGCGCTCGTACCACATGTGAATTTCGTCGCGCCATTGCGGGTAATTCTCGGCCGTGTCAAAGATCGTTTGCTTGAACGGACCACCCATATCGATGACGTCATTCATGCCGTGCAGGTCCACCTCCGCGAACATCTCGCGCCGCCGTTCCTCGCCGATGACGCGGTCATAAAGCCGCTCTGGCTGCCATTCGATCAGCACATTTCCGATGTCGTAGATGACTGCCTTGATGGTCATGCGTCTACCCCGAACAAGGCTTCAGCGTGGAAGGCGATATGATCTTCCATGAAGGTCGAGATGAAGAAGTAGGAATGGTCGTAGCCGGGCTGCATCCGGAAAACCGCTTGCTGACGTCGAGCCGCAATTGCGCTGGATAGAGCCTCAGGGCGCAAGAGGTCGATAAACTGATCTTGCGTGCCTGTATCAATCAAGATCGGCCCGTCGAAGCCGGACGCCTCCATCATCAGGCTCGCATCATGCGCGGCCCATTTGCTTTCATCATCACCAAGATAGGCACTCAGCTGCTTTCGCCCCCAATCGGACGCGGTCGGATTGCAGATTGGCGCAAAAGCCGAGACGCTGGCGAACCGCTCTGGCAAGGACATCGCAATCGTCAATGCGCCGTGCCCGCCCATCGAATGACCCGTGATCGCCTGCCGCGCGCCATCAATAGGGAACTCCGCAATCAACAAATCATGCAAATCACGCGTGATATAGTCATACATCTGAAAATGCGTGGCCCAAGGCTTTTGCTTCGCGTTGACATAGAAGCCCGCGCCTTGGCCCAGATCATAGGCCTCATCATCGGCAACATCCTCACCGCGAGGCGATGTATCGGGGAAAACAACCGCCACACCATAGTCCGAGGCCCAAGCTTGCGCGCCTGCTTTCGTCATCGCGTTCTCATGCGTGCAAGTCAGGCCTGACAGAAACCAGATCAGCGGAACCGGCCCGTCTTTGGCCTCGGCAGGCAAGAACAGCGCAAAGGTCATATCAACGCCGCAGGATTTTGACTTATGCGTATAGACGCCCTGAGTGCCGCCAAAGCACGCATTTTCCGATACGGTTTCCATCTTGGTCCCTCCGATATGTCACGTCACACGCTAGGGCGAGACCCAGCCGATGACCAGTGATGCCGTCACGATACTTAATGCCGTCGAAATCAAGATCGTGGCCGAGACACGCTGTGGTGCCACGCCATAATGCTGCGCGATCATATAGACATTGCCAGCTGTCGGCAGGGCGGAAGCTGCGACCATGACGGCGGCGGCATAGGGCTCTACCGGGAAGATCACGAAGACTGCGATGGCGACGGCGGCGGGGTGCAACACCAATTTGCAAAACGACAGCCACCCCGCGACCTGCAACCGCTCCGCCGACTTAGACGCCAGCGATGCGCCAATCGCAAAGAGAGCGCCGGGCGTGGCGGCGGCTCCGAGGATAGACAGGAATTCGTTGAACGCCGATGGGATCGGGATCTGCAACGCGGACCAGAGAAAACCGAGGCTGATAGACACTATCATGGGGTTTTTCAGCAATCCTATGCCGACGGTCTTGAGCACGCCAAGCGACATCTGCCCATCCCGCGATCCGGTGATCAAGATCACGATGAGCGAGCCAAAGAAGATCAGATCGACCGCAAGCACCAGCATAACCGGGCCAATCGCGGCCTCGCCCAATAACAGCACCAGCATTGGTACGCCCAAGAACCCGACATTGCCGATAACAGCGCATTGCGCCTCGATCGCGGCCTCCTCGATGCTGCGCCAGCGGTAGAAGGCAATGCCAGTTGCAACCAGATAGATCGTCGCCGTGGCCCAGAAATAGGCGGCAACAAAGGTCCAATCCAAAATCTCAGACAAGGTCAGGTTGGCGGCAAACCGAAACAGCATCGCCGAGAGCGCGAAGTAGAAGACAAACTTGGTCAGATAGGCCGTCGCTTCTTGGGTGAAGAACTTGGTTCTTCCGGCCCAATAGCCCAATCCAATCAGGGCGAAGAACGGCAATGTCTTTAGAAAGATCTCGACCATGGCTCAATCGCTACCATGCAGGATCAGGCTTGAAAATCGCCTTTATCCGCTGCCGATCAGGATGCCCGCCGCCAGCACCAAAGCACCGCCAAACACGACCTGAAGGGCAGCGCGGAAGAACGGCGTTTCCATATAGCGGTTCTGGATCCACGCGATGGCCCAAAGCTCGACGAAGACGACAAGGATCGCGATGGTTGTGGCGGTCCAGAAATCGGTGATCAGGTAGGGCAGGGCATGACCAAGCCCGCCCAATGTGGTCATGATGCCCGACGCAAAGCCGCGCTTCCATGGCGAGCCGCGGCCCGATAGTTGCCCGTCGTCAGAGGCCGCTTCCGTGAACCCCATCGAGATACCGGCCCCAACAGAGGCCGCCAAACCCACCAGAAACGTCTGCCATGTATCGCCTGTCGCAAAGGCCGCCGCAAAGATTGGCGCAAGGGTCGAGACCGAGCCATCCATCAAGCCCGCCAAGCCGGGTTGCACCCATGTCAAAATGAACTGCCGGTGCGCTGCGCGCTCTTCGCTGTCTTTCGTGTCTGCGTCCAGATGCTGCTCTGCCAAATCATCAGCGCGCCGCTCATGTCCGGCCTCTGCCGCGGCCAGATCGCCCAGCAATTTGCGTGTATCGGCGTCACGCGTTTTGGTTATAGCCGTTTCATAAAAGCGCTGCGCATCGCGCTCCATCTGTGCGGCCTCGTCGCGCATCCGCTCAAGCCCGAGGTTTTCAACCAGCCAAATCGGTCTGCGGGCATAGAAACCAGACACATGCTCGCGCCGGATTAGGGGGATGACATTGCCAAAGCGCTGTTGGTGCAGGTCAATCAATTGCTGGCGGTGGCCGTCTTCCTCTACAGCCATAGCGTCGAAAATCTTGGCAGAAGCTGGAAATTCTTCACGCAGACGCTCTGCATAACCGCGATAGATGCGCGCATCGTCCTCCTCGCTGGAGATCGCGAGCGCAAGAATTTCTTGCTCGCTCAGATCAGCAAAACGTCGTCGGAAGGAAACACCGGGTATCATCGCAAAAGCCTCAGTTTAGAATAGTTCTAACATATAGGAGGTGGCCCGCGCGAGGCAAGGCGTATTGATCGGATTCACTATCTAAACCGATTAGTTCATTTTCTACTTGAAATGCTAAACTGTTCGGTTTAGTTATCAATTGTGAACCGATCAGTTCACTTTTGATGGAGTAAAAGAGATGACTTCGACCAAACGTACAATTCTAAGCGCAGCAGCGGGCCTGACACTCGCTTTGGCTGCACCGGTATTTGCCGGATCAACATCCATGCCGTTCCTCCCCTCGCTTCAATTCGCTGAACAACCAGAGACCGTAACGAAGGCGGATACGTCTCCCGCCGCTCCCTGCACACGGCTCGAAAGGGCAGCGAAACTGGACCCGAGCCAATGTGGCACACTAAGCCGCAAAGAGGTTCGGGCCCTCAAGAACGCGCAAGAGAACTGACCCTTCCGAGACGTATCTTGCGCAAAGGGGGGCGGGCGACAGCCTGCCCCTCATCTTGTTGAACAGCACGGTGTTGCCGAAACTGAACCGCTTGGTCTATATTGGCCTCTATGTCGCAAAAAGGAATCCATTGATTTGGACGGAAGCTCGCCCGAAATTAAACGTGGTCGCAAATACGATCAGGTCGTCGCAGGTGCGCGCAAGGTTTTCCTGTCACAGGGCTTCGAAGGCGCGAGCGTTGATTTGATCGCAAAAGAAGCCGGCGTTTCCAAAGCGACGCTTTACAGCTATTTCCCCGACAAGCGCATCCTTTTCGTCGAAGTCGCCAAAGAGGAATGCGCCCGTCAGGCCGAACGCGCTATTGAGGTCGAACGCACGGATTTGCCCGTGCGCGACATGTTGATCAACATTGCCCGCAGCATGATCGAGTTTTTTACGTCCGATTTTGCGCATCGCATTTTTCGTATTTGTGTCGCCGAATCTGACCGCTTTCCCGAGCTGGGACGCGAATTTTATAAGTCAGGTCCGCAGCTTATCGACGATCGCCTCAGCGAGTATTTCAAACATGCTGCGCAGCGTGGAGAGTTGAAGATCGATGATTACAGCTTCGCTGCGCAGCAATTTGAAGCGCTGATGAAAGCCGATGTCTTTGTGAAGATGGTCTTCAATATCGTCGAGACACCAGAGCAATCTGAAATCGACCGCGTCGTGGAAGGCGCAGTCGATACGTTCTTGGCGCGCTACGGCGCTTAGTAGACGACGACCGACCGGATCGATTTTCCGGCATGCATCAGATCAAACCCTTTGTTGATGTCATCCAGCCCCATCGTATGAGTGATCATCGGATCAATCTCGATTTTGCCGTCCATGTACCAGTCCACAATCTTGGGAACATCTGTGCGGCCACGCGCGCCGCCAAAGGCCGTGCCGCGCCAAACCCGGCCTGTCACCAGTTGGAACGGACGGGTTGCGATCTCGGCGCCTGCAGGTGCGACGCCGATAATAACGCTCTCGCCCCAACCCTTATGCGCGGCCTCTAACGCAGTGCGCATGACGCCGACATTGCCCGTGGCATCGAATGTGTAATCCGCGCCGCCGCCAGTCAGATCGACAAGATGGGCGACAAGATCGCCATCGACCTCCTCAGGGTTCACAAAATCGGTCATGCCAAACTTCGTGGCCATCTCGACCTTATTGGCGTTCAGATCGACCCCGACAATCTGATCGGCGCCCGCAAGCCGCAAGCCTTGGATCACGTTCAAACCAATGCCACCCAAACCAAACACAATCGCGCGCGAGCCGATCTCGACCTTGGCTGTGTTGATCACAGCGCCGATGCCAGTCGTGACGCCGCAGCCGATATAGCAAATCTTGTCAAACGGCGCGTCCTTGCGGACCTTTGCCAAAGCAATCTCCGGCAGGACCGTATGATTGGCGAAGGTCGAGCAGCCCATGTAGTGCAGGATCGGATCGCCATCGAGCGTGGTAAAGCGCGACGTGCCATCCGGCATAAGCCCAGCGCCCTGAGTGCTCCGGATCTTCTGACACAGGTTGGTTTTCGGGTTCAGACAATACTCGCATTCGCGACATTCCGGCGTGTAAAGCGGGATCACGTGATCGCCCTTTTTCAGGCTAGTGACACCGGGGCCGACATCAACAACGACGCCCGCACCTTCATGGCCCAAAATCGCAGGAAATAGCCCCTCGGGATCAGCCCCAGACAGAGTGAACTCATCCGTGTGGCAAATCCCGGTTGCTTTGATTTCGACCAGAACCTCGCCCTCTTTCGGGCCTTCGAGGTTCACATCCATGATTTCCAACGGTTTGCCCGCGGCAATGGCAACGGCGGCACGAGTACGCATCAGTGTTCTCCCTTTATCAACAGTTGCGGGCACATTTTAGCAATTGTTGGCCAAAATCAATCGCAGAAGGCCAAAGTTTGCTTGGATAGGACTGTGTGCCTATGCAGGCGCCATGATGGTTAGATCGTTGTGTTTATTGGTAACTCTTGCAGGCTGCGTGCAAACGGCGGCTGACTATGACGGGCAACCAAGATGCGGCGCTGACGGGTTTCAGAAATTCCTGGGCCAGCGCGAGACGGTGCTGGAGCTGATCGAGTTGCCCCCTCAAACGCGCATATTGCACCCCGAAGACGCGATCACGCTCGATTTCAGTCCGGATCGTTTGACCATAGATGTCGATAAGGCGGGCTTTATCACCTCGGTCACCTGTCGCTAGATCACTTCTTGAGGCGGTAGGTCTTGTGACAGGATGTGCAGGTCTCGGAGATATCTTTGAAGGCCTGGTTTAAGTCTGCCGCGCTTTCAGCTTGCTCCGCCAGGTTTTCCAGCTTGCCCGACGCCAGTTCCATCGCGCGCGCCGCGCTCACAAACCCGTCCCAATCCGTCCAGATCTCGGGTCGGGATTCGCTTTTCGGATCGGTCGCGTTCTGCTCGAACCGCGCGGGCATTTCTTCAGCTGCCTGCCGCAAGGCCGCGGCGGAGCGTTGCGCAAGCGCGCCGTCATAACTCGTCTGCCCTGCAATCATCTGACCCAGAGCCTTCATATTGGCGCTGATATCCGTCATCAAATTCATCCGCGCCATCACGGTAGGGTCCTTCACGCCACTATGGGCAAAAGCGACGGAGCCTATCACGGCAGACAATAGGGCAAGCTGGATGATATATTTCATATGACCAACTTACCCCGCAAACGGGTCGCCGCCTAGACGATATGAAAGAAAGCCCTGCCTTGCGTCTTCCCGAAGAGGGGCGATCAGGCTAGAAAGCAAGCCGTGGCAAGAGCAGCGAAAAAGAAACCGGCCAAGAAACCCGCCGCCAAGAAAAGCGAACCGGTCAAACGGGGATTTTTCTGGTGGATCGGTGTCGTGCCTTACCTCGCGCTGCGCTGGGCGTTGCGGCTGGTTCTTGTCGCGGTGATCTTGGTGCTTCTGCTGGTCGGGCTCTACACGGTCGTGAACCCGCCAACCACGGCCTATATCGTCTCTGAAACCTTGCGCCTTGATGGTGTACGGCGCGAATGGCGCTCCATCGATGAGGTTTCGCCCGAAATGGCGCGCGCACTGGTCGCCGCAGAAGACGCGAATTTCTGCGAGCATTGGGGTTTCGATATGGCCGCAATCCGCGACGCGCTTGAAGATGGCACGGGCAGGGGGGCCTCGACGATTTCTCAACAAACCGTAAAGAATGTCTTCTTGTGGCATGGGCGCAATTGGCCGCGCAAAGCGTTGGAGGCTGCGATCACACCCTTGGTTGAAACCATCTGGTCGAAGCGCCGTATTCTTGAGGTCTATATGAATGTCGCCGAGTTCGATGAGGGCGTCTTCGGGGTGGCTGCCGCGTCGCGCTGGTATTTCGGGGTCGATGCCAAAGATCTGACGAAAACGCAGGCCTCGCGTCTCGCGGCAATCTTGCCGAACCCGAAAGGCCGCTCTGCCAAACGGCCCTCCGCATTTGTCCAAAAGCGCGCGCGCAGCATTGCGTCCGGGGCGGCAACCATTCGCGAAGACGGGCGCAGCGCCTGCTTTGAAGGTTGAAAAGCGGAGGTAAGATTGCGATGAACAGTCAATCCATCCCGTGTCAGGACCGTTAGATGAACCGCTTGTACCATGTACCCTTGTCGCCGTTTTGCCGAAAGGTCCGGCTCGTTCTGGCTGAAAAGAAGGTCGAAGTTGACCTGATCGAGGAGCGCTATTGGGAAGCCTCCACCGAATTTCTAAGGCGCAACCCTGCCGGAAAAGTTCCGATCCTGAAGATGGACAGCCTGACGCTTAGCGAAAGCCAGTCGATCTGCGAATATCTCGAAGAGACCATTCCCGACCCGCAGCTTATGCCCGACACACCGGCAGAGCGCGCCGAGGTCCGCCGCCTGTGCGCGTGGTTCGACGACAAGTTTCATCAGGAAGTCACGTCCAAGCTGCTTTATGAGCGGGTGAACAAGAAGATCATGGGACAAGGCTATCCGGAAAGCCGCAATGTCAAAACCGGCGCGCAGAAGATCAAGTTTCACATCGACTATATGGGCTGGGTTTTGGACGACCGTCGCTGGCTTGCAGGTGACGCTATGACATTAGCAGACTTTGCAGCCGCCGCGCATTTCTCCTGCCTCGACTACATCCGCGATATCGACTGGAACCGAAACGCCAATGTCAAAGATTGGTATGCCAAGATCAAATCGCGCCCCGCCTTCCGCTCGATCCTTGCCGATCAGGTGCCGGGCTTCCCGCAGCCCTCGCATTATTCGGACCTCGATTTTTGAGCCTGAAGGAACGATTGGCGCAAACCGCTCTGAGCGAAGGGTTTGCCAAGATCGGAATTTGCAGCCCTCAAGCGATCCCCGACGCGATGGCGCGATTGCAAACCTTTGTGGATCAAGGGCATCACGGCCAGATGTCTTGGATGGAGGACCGCATGGCGTGGCGCGGCGATCCCCGCGCGCTGTGGCCGGAGGCGAAATCCGTCATCATGCTGGCGGAACCCTATACGCCTGATCACGACCCGATAGCGGTTCTGTCTCAACCGCAACACGGCGCGATCTCGGTCTATGCGCAAAATCGTGACTATCATGATCTGGTCAAGAAACGCCTCAAACGCGTCGGACGTTGGCTTTTGGATCAAGTCGAAGAGGAGCAGATCAAGGTCTTCGTCGACACGGCCCCCGTGATGGAGAAACCGCTCGCGCAAGCGGCGGGGCTGGGTTGGCAGGGCAAGCATACGAACCTGCTGTCTGGCGATCTGGGCAACTGGTTTTTCCTTGGCGCGATCTTCACGACGATTGATCTGCCCAAAGATGAGCCGGGGGAAGATCATTGCGGATCTTGCCGTGCCTGCCTTGATATTTGTCCGACCGATGCGTTCCCCGCGCCCTACCAGCTCGACGCACGGCGCTGCATTTCCTACCTGACTATTGAACATAAAGGCCCCGTCGATCTGGAGCTTCGCGCGAAGCTTGGCAATCACATCTATGGCTGCGACGATTGCCTTGCGGCCTGCCCTTGGAACAAGTTTGCCGTCCAAGCCTCCGAGACGCGCTATGCCGCGAAAGATGATCTGGCCGCACCGCGTTTGGCCGATCTGGTCACGCTGGATGATGCTGCGTTCCGTACGAAATTCAGCGGCTCACCGATCAAACGCATCGGCCGCGACCGCTTCATTCGCAATGTCCTTTATGCGATTGGCAATTCCGGTGATGCAGGGCTCAAGACATACGCGCAGGATCATCAAAGCGATCCGGACGCGGCTGTGTCAGATGCGGCGCGCTGGGCGGTGGAACAACTCAGCGAGGCCAGATGAGCAAGACCCTTCTAAGTTTCGGACACGGCTATTCCGCCAAAGCGCTTGCGCGGATTTTGCTCCCGCAAGGTTGGACCATCATCGGCACCACGCGCAGCGCCGAGAAGGCGGAGGTGCTTAGCGCATCTGGCATCACGCCGCGCATTTGGCCGGGCAGTGATTTGTCGGAGGACTTGAAGGCGGCAAGCCACCTTCTGATCTCTGCCGGACCTGATGCCGATGGCGATCCTGTCTTGCGCGAGATGGCCGCGCAAATCGCGGAACACGGCCCCAACATCGAATGGGCCGGCTATCTTTCGACAACGGGTGTTTATGGCGATCATCAAGGCGGTTGGGTCGACGAGACAACGCCCCTGACGCCTTCGACCACGCGCGGCCAATATCGTGTTGATGCGGAAAGCGCGTGGCAAAAGCTCGCAGAAAGCAGTGGCCTTCCTTTGCACATCTTCCGGCTGGCAGGGATTTACGGGCCGGGCCGGGGGCCATTCTCGAAAGTCCGAGCCGGCAGCGCGCGGCGCATCATCAAGCAAGGTCAGGTGTTCAGCCGCATCCATGTCGATGACATTGCGCAAGTGCTGGACGCCTCGATCCGGAAACCCAATCCCGGCGCGATCTATAACCTGTGCGATAACGACCCCGCGCCGCCGCAAGATGTAATCGGTTATGCTGCCAAGCTGTTGGGCCTGCCCTTGCCGGAAGAGGTGGATTTTGAGACCGCCGAGATGTCACCCATGGCGCGCAGCTTCTACGCTGAAAGCAAGCGCGTCAGAAATGATCGCATCAAGTCAGAACTGGGCGTCAAACTGATCCATCCCGACTACCGCTCTGGCCTGCAGTCACTTCTGCGGGCGGAAAATCAGGCATCGACAAAAAGTTGAATTCACCCTCCCCGCGACCCGCGCTATAAGCCGCGAAAAACAAGAACGGAAAAATGATGTTTGGGATGGTTCTGCGCGCTTTGGCCTTGGTAGCGCTTCTGGCGCTGGCAGGGTGCTCTTCGAAATTTGCCACTTATAACGGGCCGCAAGTCACCAAGCTGGAAGTTTTCAAATCGCAAAGAATTCTGAAAGTCTATCACGGCACCCGACTTCTCAAGCAATATGATGTCGAGCTCGGCTTCGGCGCGACAGGCCATAAGCAATTTGAAGGCGACGGCAGAACGCCCGAGGGCCGCTACCGGATCGACCGGCGCAATCCCAATAGCTCTTTCTATTTGTCGCTGGGTATTTCCTATCCGAACGCGCGCGACGTGGCTTTCGCACAAGCGCAAGGCAAAGATCCGGGTGGCGATATTTTCATCCACGGCCAGCCTAATCTTCTGGGTCCCAAAGGGCCTGATTGGACAGCGGGCTGTATTGCCCTGACCAACAAAGAAATGCGCCTGCTTTATGCGATGGTCAAAGACGGCACTGTGATCGACATCTTTCCTTAAGGCGTCGGCCTAGCTGCCAGTCACCATCGTCCACCAGATCTTACCGCTGGATTCTTGGAACCACGAAAAGCCCAGTTTGCGCGCTTGAGGCGACAAAACGACGTTGCGCGTATCGGGCTGTCTCATCCAAGCGGCCAAGGTTTGGGTCTCGTTCTCATAGGTCTCTGAGATATTCTCACCCACCAAAATACCCGGATAGCCAACGCGCGCCACGCGGTCCAAAGGCGAGGAGCCGTCCGAGCCGAAATGCCAAGGCCGGTTCTGCACCGACATATCGCGTGCATGTGTCGCGGCGGCTGCATTCAATTTGCTGTCCAATTCCAACGGAGGCTGACCGGCAGAGGCGCGCAGCGCATTGATCGAATCAAGCATTCGGAATTGCACAGCCGCGCTGTCACCCGCTTTGATCCGGTAGACTTTTGGCAAAGGCCTGCCATCTTGACCCAAAACCTGCTCCGATGGCGGTGGCGTACAGGCCGCCAACGCGAAAAGAGCACTTACAAGCAGTAAAACAGAACGTATCATAGGCCTACACCTTTGGATTTGGGCCTATCCTTAGACCGAACTGTGGGATGTATCAAACAGCCGAGGTGAAATCTGCCGATCACAAGATTGTTTGATTTACGACTGAGGCTTTCTCGCCATAAACGGTATAAAACACGCGTATTTAGGAGGCCAAACGATGAAAAAGCCAAATCTTACACCCATTTCGCGCCGCGCTTTTATCGCCAGCGCTGCTGCAACAGGCCTTGCCGGGCCCGCTTTCGCGCAATCCGGGTCGGAAACGACCGAAATCGAGCGCGATCTGACCGAAGTGGTGCGCCGCAATATCTCTAGCTTCCGGTCGCTCGACTGGCAGCCTTACTTCAGTAACCTGCGCAATGGTGCCATTTTGGTCGATATCGACAGCCGCGCGCTGCATTTCTGGACGCAAGACGGCGAATATGCGCTTTACCCGTCCTCTGTGCCACTGTCTGAGGATCTGACCCGCCGCGGCCGCACGAAAGTCATCCGCAAGGTCGAAGGTCCGTCCTGGCGTCCAACGCCCGCGATGCGCAAGCGCAACCCAGAATGGCCCGAATTTGTAGGTCCGGGTCCCGATAACCCGCTGGGCACCCACGCGCTCTACCTCAGCTGGACCTATTACCGCATCCACGGCACGCATGACACGCGCAAAATCGGGCGCAGATCGTCGAATGGCTGCATCGGGCTCTATAACGAGCATATCGCAGAGGTATTTTCGAAAGCAAAAGTCGGAACGCAGGTGTTGCTTATTTGACGACATTCTGGTCAGTTAGGACTAACCTTGGGGTTCGCAGCATTGCAACACACAGCATTTGCTGCTTATACGATACTACGAGGTACAGTCTTGGGTGTCTGTGTATGGGCCGGATAGTCTTGGTTCAGCAGACGTATCTTAAAGGATAAATAAAGATGAAAAAAATCGCACTCGCAGCAGCTTTCTCGCTGGCCGCTTCCACAGCTTTCGCTGGTGGTTTCTCGGATCCGATCATTGAAGAGCCAGTAATCGTTGAAGAGACTTCTTCTTCGGCCGGTGGCATTCTGATCCCACTGCTTTTCATCGTTCTGGCAGCTGCAGCAGCATCTAGCTAAGTTCGACGAAACCTGATTTCGGAAAAGGGCGGTAGAGCAATCTACCGCCTTTTTTCATGCCCAAAGCTCAGCTCAGGCCCGCGTCCGCTTCGATCTGTTTGCGCGATTTGCGTTCGCGCTCTGTCGCGGATTTCAGCTGACCGCAGGCCGCCATAATATCCTCGCCACGCGGAGTTCGAACGGGGGAGGCATATCCGGCCTTATAAACAATCTCGGAAAACGCCTTGATCCGTTTTGCATCCGATCGTTCATAAGGCGCGCCGGGCCATTCATTGAAGGGGATCAGATTGATCTTTGCGGGGATGCCTTTGATCAGCTGAACCAGCCGCCGCGCATCTTCGTCGCTGTCATTGACGCCTTTCAGCATCACATATTCAAACGTAATCCGCTCGCTGTTGGAGGCTTTTGGGTAGACCCGCAGCGCGTCCAAAAGCTCCGCAATGTTCCAGCGCTTGTTGATCGGCACCAGCTTGTCACGCACCTCATCAGTCGTGGCGTGAAAGGACACGGCCAGAAGGCAGCCGATTTCCTCTGCGGTGCGCGCGATCTCCGGCACGACGCCCGATGTGCTCAGCGTGATCCGTCGGCGGCTGAGGCAAATGCCTTCGGGGTCCATCGCGATCTTCATCGCATCGCGCACGGCCTCGAAGTTATAAAGCGGCTCGCCCATGCCCATCAAAACAATGTTCGACAATAGACGAGGATGTTCGGCAGGGTTCTGACCGGGTTCGGGCCATTCGCCCAAATCGTCGCGCGCCAGCATGACTTGGCCGATGATCTCGCCCGGGGTCAGATTGCGCACCAGTTTCTGCGTGCCGGTATGACAAAACGAACAAGTCAGCGTGCAGCCCACTTGGCTAGAGATACACAGCGTCCCGCGCCCTTCCTCAGGGATATAGACGACCTCCACCTCATGGCCGCCCGCGATCCGCACCAGATATTTCCGGGTGCCATCGCTGCTGACCTGCTTCTCGACCACCTCGGGCAAAGCGATCTCGAATGTCTCATCCAACATGGCGCGGTAGTCTTTGGCGAGGTTCGTCATCTCGCCAAAATCACGACAGCCCTTTTGATAGATCCACTGCCAAATCTGACCGGCGCGCATCTTACCCTGCTTCTCGGGCGTGCCTGCTGCGATCAATGTCTCGCGCAAACCGTCACGCGTCAGGCCAACCAGATTGATCTTATCCCCTTCCGGCAATTTGCGCGGAATGGTCAGCATATCTTGAGTAATCGGTGCAGAGGCGGTCATCGCAAGCGGTCCCAATGTGGCAAGATCGCTCTGATACACCAGTTCAGTGCAAAGGCAAACCAGAGCTTGAGTTCTGATACATGTGGGTCTGATACAGGCTACAGGCAAGTTTTGCCTGTTCGCGCGACAGGCTGGTGCGGCATGGCTTTTTCGGATCGCTCGACAAATCCACCGCGAAATTGCTGCAATAGATCAGATGCTGCTGGGCAAACCCAAGCGCCACATAAGTGACACCGCGCAAATCCTCAGTGCGGGTAATGCCGCAATGGCCGACAAGATGGCGCGCCTCTACAACCACTTCACGAACGCCGAAAAACAGATCAAACATGCGGTGTCGCAAAGCCAGTTTCTGATGCGGCGCCAGATAAAGCGCACCTGCATCGCGGTCCGATCCAAACGCATCGGGCGGAATGCAAACAGGCCGCGCGTCTGGGTCTTGTGTCAGGTCGCAATCATGAAACGAGATCGACTTCAGCGTCTGCACCCCGAAATCCTTGGTCAGAATGCGGTCGCCCACGCCGATCTCTTCGATTGCGCGCTCGCCTGTCAAAGTCATGATCTGAGTGCCCACTGTCAGGCCGGGTCGCGCCAAGACGATCCTCGCGGCATTGCGCGGATGGCGGAATTCTTGCGTAGAGAGATGGGTCATTTCTGGTGCTGCCTTGTCCCGGGTTTGTCCCGATTGTTGTCGTCTTGAAGTTAAGGAACCTTGGCAGCCGGCCCCTTAACCGTTTCAAATTTTAGCTATGAGCCACAGCGCTTCTCGGCATCTTCCAAAGCGGCCGTGAAGCCCAACAGCGAAAACGTGTCTTTGGTGGTCGTGCCCTTTGACGACTTGCCTGTTATGATCGCTGACGCGCCGCGCTTCATTGCCGAGATGATGCTATTGTCAGCCTCAGGCGAAGGCGCCCAGGCGGTATCACCCGTAGTGAACATATCAAAACCAGTCTCGCCAATTTGCAATGACACGCTGCTTCCTTCGGCAAACGGATATCCACCGGTAAACGACACTTCGCCCAGCTTGCCCGATCCCGGCCAGTAGCTGACAAACATCAAGATCTCACCCCGGTTCACCGCAACAACGCGGCCTTCCTTGGTGTTGACCGTTTCCTTCGGGCTGCTGACGATCCAGCATTGCGTTGGGTTCTCTTCAACAAAAACGCTCCAGTCGGTTTTCGCAAAAACCCGGTTCGTCGATGTCTCTTGCGCGGCCAGCATTGTGCTTGATGTCGCGAAAATCGCCGCAGCCAATGCGGCACCCTGAATAATGTACTTCATGTCTCTCACAGCTCCAGCTGTCTTTGCCTCTGGTCTCGTTATGCGGCCTATTCGGGCTCATTTCCATTAACGAAACATCAAAAAATCTCGATTGCAAAACCCTAACCCAAATCGCATGACTTGTGGAAGGCCCATTGGCGGATTTTCGCCCCAAACGGAGGCGCGAATGACACAGCCAACACCCATGGTCGAAATCTGGCGCGGCGACATCGTTGAATCGCTTCATTTGGGTCACGCGGTGGTCTGTGATGCCGCGGGCAATATCATCGAGGCATGGGGCGATCCCGACAAGATCATCCTGCCGCGCTCTTCGTGCAAAATGCTGCAAGCCCTGCCGCTGATCGAAAGCGGAGCCGCGCGAGAATTTGACCTGAACTCCGAGCATCTGGCGCTTGCCTGTGCCTCCCATCAGGGGGCAGCGATCCATACAGACCGCGTGGCGCTTTGGCTCAAGGATCTGGGCCTCAGCGATGATGATTTCCGTTG
Source organism: uncultured Rhodobacterales bacterium (assembly GCA_964497775.1). Taxonomy (GTDB): domain Bacteria; phylum Pseudomonadota; class Alphaproteobacteria; order Rhodobacterales; family Rhodobacteraceae; genus Litoreibacter. Next base: position 16,851 of record CAZCEW010000012.1, on the reverse strand, counting down.
CGGCCCGCAAGCGCCGTCCGACAAAGAGGCCAAGCATGATCTGATCCGTCGCGGTGAGACACCGTGCCAGATGCACAACAATTGCTCGGGCAAACACGCGGGCTTTCTGACGTTGAGCAAGCATCTGTCAGGCGGGCCGGACTATGTGGCGCTTGATCATCCGGTTCAAATCGCCTGCCGCACGGCTTTCGAGGAAATGACAGGCATGGAGGCGCCGGGTTACGGCATCGACGGATGCTCCGCCCCGAACTTCGCGACATCTGTCAAAGCGCTCGCCCATGCGATGGCGAAGATGGCCGCCCCCACAGGCTCAGGCGCAAGGGCGGAGGCGTCCAGATCGCTTGTTGACGCGATGATCAAACATCCCGAACTCGTCGCAGGCGAGACCCGCGCCTGTACCGAGCTGATGCGCGCCGCAAATGGCCAAGCTGCGATCAAGATAGGGGCCGAGGCGGTTTACGTCGCGATCCTGCCCGGCAAAGGTCTGGGGATCGCCGTCAAAATCATCGATGGCGCGACGCGCGCGGCGGAATGCGTGATCGCGGCTCTGATGGTCAAATACGGCGTCTTGGATGCGGCCCATCCGGCGGCGATCAAACGGCTTTCTGGTCCGATCACAAACTGGCGCGGCATAGTGACGGGAGAGATGCGGCTCGCTCCGGAGTTCACGACGCTCTAGACCTGCGCGACACTGTCGGGCGTCAGGTCAGTGACCAATTGCTGCAACTGATCCTTCTTCAAAGGCTTGGTCAGATAGTGATCGACACCCGCCGCGCGAATACGGTCCTCGTCGCCATCCATCGCATGCGCCGTCATCGCGACAATTGGAACACGCGCGGCCTCGGTCTCCGTTGCTCTGATAGCTTTCGTGGCCTCCATCCCGTCCATCTCTGGCATTGAGATGTCCATGAAAATGATGTCAGGATTTATCTCGGCAAAGGCTTCAACCGCAGCGCGTCCGTTTTCAACCAGCGTCAAATCCAGATCGAGCCCTTTGAGCATCTTGCGAAACACCAGTTGATTGGTCTTGTTATCTTCCGCCGCCAGCACGCGAAGTTTGCGCTTTGGTGTATCCTCATCGACAGCCTCGACAACAGGCGAGATAGGGTCTGCAATGGGCAGAGCAAGCTCGAACCCGAAGCACGATCCTTCACCCAAAGTGCTCGTGACCCAGACCTCGCCACCCATCTGCTCCACCAAGCGGCGCGCGATGGCCAGACCTAAGCCAGTGCCCTCATATTTGCGGTTCTTTTCATCCTCGATTTGATTGAATTCGCCAAAGATATGACCCACCATCTTGGGATCAATCCCGATGCCAGTATCCTCAATGGTCACTTTCAGGCGGCATTCGCGTTGATCTTCGCAGAGATCACCATCAACGCGGATCGTCACATCGCCCTCTTGCGTGAATTTCACGGCATTGCCTGCAAGATTGGTCAGGATTTGACGCAACCGCCCCGCGTCGCCTTCAAAGCGTGTCGGAAGCTCCGCGTCATAATATTGCGCATAAGTGATCGCCTTTTGCTGGACACTTGGTGCCAGAATGAGCCCCACTTCGGTGACGAGTTCTTTCAGATCAAAGGGGGCCGGGCGCAGGTCAATCTTCTCCGCCTCAATCTTCGAGAAGTCGAGCACGTCATTGATGATCGTCAATAGCGCCTCGCCCGAGCCTTTGATGGTCGAGGCATAAAGCCTGCTTTCCTCGTCGAGATCATTGTCGATCAGCAAATCGGCCATACCAACGACGCCATTCATCGGCGTGCGCAGCTCATGGCTCATCTTTGCCAGAAACGCGGATTTCGCCTTATCGGCAGCTTGCGCCTTGTCGCGCGCTTGGAGCAATTCTTCCTCGCGACGGATCGTGTCAGTGATGTTGAGCACCAGCGAGACGACGCCACCATCTGTCGTGCGTCGGTCCAGCATCTTCACATAGACACCGTTCCAAAACCGCAGCGTGATCGGCGGGATATCATCTTGCGCCCAGCGCGCCAGCATTCTGTCAAACCAGACATCTTCCGGCTGGCCTTCCAGATCGACCAAACCTTCATCAAGACATAAATCAAGAATATCCTCATAGCGTATTCCCGGCGCGACCGTTTCGGCCTCATCAAGCGCTTTCAGATAGGGCTGGTTTGCAGCCATTAGGCGATTGTCGGCATCAAACAGCGCAAAGCCGTCTTGAATGGTCTCAAGCGCATCCCAGAGCAACCGCTCAACCGCGATCACCTTGTGGTTGGCCAGTTCCAGATCTTGGCTGACCTTGGTGTTTTCGCCCTCCAATTGTTGCACCACTTTGCGCTGATCCACGATCTGACCTGAAAGCGACAAAGCATGATCCGAGAGCTTACGGTTGGCATCGCGTAGCTCCGCTTGCTTTTGATCAAGCAAACGCTCTGCAGTCAGACGCGCACGCCGCTCGCGCGCAAGCTCTTCATCTATCGCAACATGCTGCATCTAGACCTCACCCACAAAAAGGAATCGACTGGTTCAATCCAAATTTTGGGCCAGACATGGTGAACACAGTCTTAATGCCCCCGGTTGTCATCCCCGCCTCAGTCATGCGACCCTCTATGAAGTTTCAAAACTCAGAGGCCCGATATGCTGCGTTTCCTTCTTCTGATTGTAACTTTCAGCGCGAGCCTGAGCGGCCCGATCTGGGCACAAAGCCCGATCCCTGAAAAGCGCCTTACCGTCAGCAGAAACGTAGATTTCTACGGCAGCGATCTGACCAATATCTTTGACACAACCTTCAAAGCCTGCGCGCGGGCCTGTCTGGCCGATGACAATTGCAAAGCCTTCACCTTCAACCAACGCTCAAACGCGTGCTTTCCGAAATCAGATGTCTCGAACACAGAAAGCTATGACGGCGCAATCTCGGCGCGCGTGTCCCTAGCCTCTGACGACGCGCTTTCGCGCGCGCAAACTCGCGCAGCGGATCTGAACTTTCTGGAGCCCAGCGATATGCTTGGCGCCTTGCAAGAAGCCGAGACTCTGGCGGAAAGGTTCTACGCCAACGAATTCACCCTCGATCAATTCGTGGCTGCCGCCGCAGACAGTCGCAACAGTGGCAATCTCGATGCCGCTTTCCGCTTCATAGGCTCGGCCTTGACCATCGAAGACCGGTCCGACCTTTGGGTACAATTCGGCACTGACGCGCTTGCGATTGCGGCCAAGGACAACCAACGCCGTCGCCAGATGCACGCTACCGCATCGGAGGCTGCGATCAACGCCTATCTGCGCGCGCCAAACGCTGGCAGCCAAGCCACTGCGCTCGACCTTCTGGCCAAGTCGCTAGAGCTGCGAGGCAGAGGGCGCGATATGATCAAGCCTTTGCGTCTGGCGCAATCCATCCAGCCGCGCAGTGACACGGCCTCTCGCCTCGACGCGGCGATTGCGAAATACGGGTTTTCAATCTCCGAGACGACCGTCGAAAGCGATCTCGCCGCCCCGCGCATTTGTTCGCGCTTCTCCGAACAACTCGCCAAGGGCGTTATCTATGCTGACTTCGTCAAAACCCAAACCACCGGTCTGAGTGTCGAGGCCAGCGGCAATCAAATCTGCATCGGTGGGGTCGAGCACGGTCAGCGCTATAGCTTTACGTTCCGTGCGGGGCTGCCATCCATCTCGGGCGAGGTTTTGATCAAAGACATCGAACTCAACCAATATGTCCGCGACCGCAAAGCTCAAGTCCGATTCCCCGGGCGCGGCTATATCTTGCCCGCCGGCGATGCCGCCGCTGTTCCCGTGATTGCCGTTAATACCGACACGCTCGACCTTAAGCTCTTTCGCGTCAGTGACCGCAATATCCTGCAAACCATGCAAAGCAGATATTTTGGTCGTTCGCTGAACAGCTACGAGGAAAACGTGCTCAGCGCGCAGCTCGGCTCTGAAATCTGGCGCGGTGAAGGCGATGTTGAAACCGCCCTCAACGAAGATGTCACAACCCGCTTGCCGATGCGTGATATCGTCGGCGAGATGAAGCCCGGCGTTTACGCGCTTCAGGCCAGTGTGTCAGGGTCCAACGGCGCAGGCATTGCGCCCGCGACCCAATGGTTCGTCATCAGCGATTTGGGCCTGACCACCTTGGAAGGCACGGACGGATTGCACATCTTCGTGCGCGCTTTGTCGGATGTGTCTGCCAAATCTGACGTCCAACTGACGCTTCTGTCGCGCGGAAATGAAGAGCTTGCGCAGATCGTAACTGACGCCAATGGCTACGCGCGTATTGATCCCGGCCTGACCCGAGGCACAGGGGCCGCAGCACCGGGCCTGATCACCGCGCAGCAGGGCAGTGACTTCGCTTTCCTCAGCCTTACTGATCCCGAGTTCGACCTGTCAGATCGCGGCGTCGAAGGTCGCCCCGCAGCCCCGCCGATTGACGTTTTCCTAACGACCGAACGTGGCGCCTACCGCGCGGGCGAGACGATCCACGCGCTTGCCCTCGCCCGTGACAAGGTCGCAAACGCGCTGGGCGATTTGCCTTTGACCGCGATCCTGAGCCGTCCCGATGGCGTTGAATATGCCCGCACCACTTTGCCGCCTCAAGGCGCGGGCGGGCGCATCTATGAAATGCCACTTGCCGCATCCGTGCCGCGCGGTACGTGGCAGCTTGCGGTCTATGCGGATCCTGAGGCCGCAGCTCTTGCCAGCACCAATCTGCTGGTCGAAGATTTCCTGCCCGAGCGGATTGATTTCGACATCACCGCTCCCGACGGCCCGCTCAGCCTCTCCGGCGCGCCTGCGCAAATTTCCATCGACGCGCGCTACCTGTTCGGCGCGCCTGCCGCCAATCTGCGCGTCACCGGCCATACCGACCTGCGCGCCGCTACAAGCCTCGACGCCTACCCCGGCTATAGCTTTGGCAGATATGACCAACCCGTCTCACCCCGCCGCGCTTCGCTTCAAAGCGGTGAGCGGACGGACGATAACGGCCAAGCCACCCTTAGCCTCGCCATGCCGGAAATCGAGGTGGCATCGCAACCGCTTGAGGCAGAGATCCTCGTCAATATCCTCGAAGGCTCCGGCCGCCCGGTCGAGCGTCGGATCACCAAGACCGTCCTGACAGACACCGCCATGATTGGCATCAAACCTCTCTTTGAGGGTGTGGTCGGTGAAGGCACGGACGCGCGGTTCGACGTCATCGCCGTGAACCCTGATCTTTCCCGTGGCACCATGCCGGTTCGTTGGACCGTCAACCGTATCGAGACGCGCTATCAATGGTATTCCAACTATGGCCGCTGGTTCTGGGACCCTGTCACCACCCGCACCCGCGTGGCCTCTGGCGAGGCAACGCTGAGCGCGGACGCGCCGCTTGCGATCGAGACCCCCGTCGATTGGGGCCAATATGAAATCCGTGTCGACCATTCCGACGGCACGGGCATTGCCACATCGCAGAACTTCTATGCGGGCTGGTACGCTTCTGCTGATGCAAGCTCGACGCCCGACCTTCTGGAAGCCTCGCTCGATGCCGAAAGCTACAAGCCCGGTGACACTGCCACGCTGCGCATTGTACCGCGCTATGCGGGCACAGCATTGGTGACAGTCATGTCGAACCGTCTGATCGACATGAAAGCCGTCGAGGTGAGTGAAGGCGAAAACCTGATCACCTTCCCGGTGACTGATGATTGGGGCGCAGGCGTTTATGTCTCGGCCTCCGTGCTGCGTCCGATGGACACGCAGGCTGGCCAGAACCCGGCCCGCGCGCTGGGCCTCAGCTACGCCCCCGTTGATCCCGGTGACCGCGCCTTGCAGCTTTCATTCGATGGCCCGACCGAGGCCGCCCCGCGTGGCCCGCTCGACGTGACGCTCAATGTCGATGGCATTGCGCAAGGTGAGGACGCTTATGTCATGATCGCCGCCGTTGATCTGGGCATCCTCAACCTCACCGGCTTCGAGCCGCCATCGGCCACGGATCACTATTTCGGCCAGCGCAAACTTGGGATGGGCATACGCGATATCTATGGGCGTCTGATCGACGGTCTGTCTGGCGCGATGGGCACTGTGCGCTCTGGCGGCGATGGTGGCAGGGCTCAACTGAGCGCCCAAGCCCCGCCCCCGACCGAGGATCTTGTGGCATACGTCTCTGGCCCGATCAAAGTTGCCGCTGACGGCACGGCCAAAACTCAATTCGACCTGCCCGAGTTCAATGGCACCGTCCGCCTGATGGCCGTCGCATGGTCAGACAAGGGCGTCGGAAACGCTCATAAGGATGTGCTCGTGCGCGACCCGATTGTCGTCACCGCAACCACGCCGCGTTTCATGGCGCCCGGTGATCAAAGCCAACTTCTGCTCGAGATCACCCATGCCACAGGTCCAACTGGCCCGCTTGATCTGCGGGTCTCGGCGCAAGGCGTCACATTGCAAGCAACCACCGCCCCACCGCTTCAAATCGGCGAGGGCGAAACACTGCGCCTCACCGTGCCGATCACCGCAGAGACGACGGGTCTTGGCACCATCGAGATCACTCTGATCACGCCTGATGACACGGTCCTGCGCAAAGCCCTCACGCTGCCGATCCAGCGCAACGACCCGATCATCCAGCGCCGCAATCAGTTCAGCTTGGCCCCGGGCGGCACCTTCACGCTTGACCGCAACCTGTTCGACGGTTTCGCGCAAGGCACTGCCAGTGCAACCCTCTCTGCGGGGCCTTTGGCGCGGTTCGACGCACCGGGCCTTCTGGCCGCGCTCGACCGCTACCCCTATGGCTGCTCGGAGCAGATCACCTCCCGCGCCTTGCCTTTGATCTATCTCGACCAAGTCGCCACGGCGATGGGTCTGGCCCAGCAAGACGACATTGCGGAAAGAATTTCTCAGGCCATTGATGAGCTGTTGAACAACCAATCTTCCAGCGGTGCCTTCGGTCTCTGGCGCCCGGGTCGCGGTGATTTCTGGCTCGACGCTTATGTTACCGACTTTCTGACCCGCGCCAAAGCGCGCGGCCATGATGTGCCCGACCGCGCCTTGCAACTTGCGCTCGACAACCTGCGCAACCAACTCAACACCGCGCAAGATTTCGACAAAGGCGGCGAAGGTCTAGCCTACGCGCTGTTTGTGCTCGCCCGCGAGGGTGCGGCCTCCATCGGCGATCTGCGCTACTACGCGGATGTCAAAGCCGACGCGTTCGGCACGGCGCTTGCCATGGCACAAGTCGGCGCAGCGCTCGCGTCTTACGGCGATCAAACTCGAGCCGATGCCATGTTCCGCAAGGCAGGCCAGCGCTTGGAAGCGCCAGAGGAGAACCAACGCTGGCGCGTCGATTACGGCACCGATCTGCGCGACGCCGCCGCCGTTCTGACACTGGCGGTCGAGGCGGGCAGCAACAGCATCGACCGCACCCGCATCGCCAACCGTGTCGCCCCGCAACTGGGCGATGTCAGCACACGGTCGACGCAAGAATCCGTCTGGACCCTTCTGGCCGCCAACGCGCTTCTTGAAAGCGAAACGGCACAATTGACGATGAACGGCGCGCTTGTCTCAGGTCCGTTGATCCAAGTGCTCGCCCAAGACGCGCTGCCGCCGATGGAGATCACCAACACGGGAGCTGATCCGACGATCCTAACCGTCTCCACTTTCGGCATCCCCGACATTCCCGTCCCGGCCGGTGGTAACGGCTATAAGATCGATCGCAGCTATTTCACGCCCGACGGCACGCCCGCCACGCTTGATGGTGCCAAATCCGGGGATCGTCTTGTGGCCGTTTTGACGGTGACACCCTTCAATTCGGCAGAGGCGCGGCTGATGGTTAACGATCCGCTGCCTGCAGGGTTCGAGGTCGATAATCCAAACTTGTTGCGTGGCGGAGATATCCGCGCGCTTGAATGGCTCAACCTGTCAGACGCGGTTCAAAACACCGAATTCCGCCAAGATAGGGTCTTATCCGCCGTAGATCACCGGTCCGACAAACCGTTCCAACTGGCCTATATCCTTCGTGCCATCGCACCAGGTACCTATCATCACCCGGCAGCCAGCGTCGAAGATATGTACCGCCCCAGCTACCGCGCTCGCACGGATACCGCACAAGTGACCGTCCTACCGTGAGATCCGCGCGGCTCATAACCGCGCTGGCCATCGCGCTGACGCTTGCCGCCGCCGCGCGCGACAGCTTTGATGCGTGGATCGACGACACAAATCTGCCTATCCTTGTCAGCGAAGTCACTACCGAGGTCATCGACCGCAACGGAGAGCTTTTGCGTGCGTTCCAAGTCTCCGACGGTCGCTGGCGCATGGCGGTAACCGCAAGTCAGGTCGACCCGCGCTATATCGATATGCTCGTGCGGTTCGAGGACAAACGCTTCTGGTCCCATAATGGGGTCGATCCGATTGCGATGCTTCGCGCTCTGGGCCAAGCGGTCTGGAACGGGCGCATCGTTTCTGGCGCGTCCACGCTGACCATGCAAACCGCCCGCCTATTAGAAGAAAGCGGCACGGGCTCTTGGCGTGGCAAGCTGCGTCAAATCCGTCTGGCCTATGCGCTTGAACGCAAGCTTGGCAAACAAGCGATCCTGTCGCTCTACCTGCAACACGCGCCTTTTGGCGGTAACCTTGAAGGCGTCCGCTCCGCCAGTTTCGCCTATTTCGGCAAAGAGCCCAAAAGACTAACGCCAGCAGAGGCCGCCTTGCTGATCGCCCTGCCACAATCGCCCGAGGCAAGACGCCCTGACCGAAACCCAGAATTGGCCGAAAACGCCCGCAATAGGGTCTTAATGCGGCTGAGCGCGACCGGCATCCTAGAGTCCGAAACCGTCCAAGCTGCCCAGTTTGAACCCGTCCCAACTCAGCGTCGCGAATTCCCTGCCTCAGCGCCTCACGTAGCCCAACGCGCGAAATCTGACTCAAGCGCCCAGCGAATCCCGGTCTCCCTTGATGCAACCGCGCAAAGCGCCTTGCAAAAGCTAGCTCGTCAGTCTGTCGCGCGCCAAGGTGACAAGCTGTCTATCGCGATCCTTGCAGCCGATCACCGCACAGGCGAGATCATTGCCTCTGTTGGGTCCGCCAGTTTTGGCAACACCCGCAGTCTAGGCTTCATCGACATGACCCGCGCGCAGCGCTCTCCCGGCTCAACGCTTAAACCACTGATCTATGCGATGAGCTTCGACGCCGGTCTCGCCCATCCCGAAACCCTGATCGACGATAAACCGACGCGCTTTGGCAGCTATGCCCCGAAAAATTTCGACGGTGAGTTCCGAGGCGAGCTGCGTATCCGCGAAGCCCTGCAAGCCTCGCTCAACTTGCCGGTGGTGAGCCTTCTGGACCGCCTTGGTCCGTCGAACTTAACGGCCAAGCTCAGTGAGGTCGGAGTGCAATACGACATCCCCGGCGGCAAGCCCGGATTGGCTGTCGCGCTGGGCGGTGTCGGGATATCGCTGCATGATATGGTCCAGCTCTACGCTATGCTTGCAAGACAGGGCAGCGCCATCGATCTGACAACAGAAATAGACCCTATTCAGGCCCAAAACCGTATTCTGAGCCGTCGCGCCGCGTGGTATGTTACCGATATTCTTAAGGGTATTCCCGCGCCCCCCAATGCGCGGAGCAACCAGATCGCGTATAAGACCGGTACCTCTTACGGCCACCGCGACGCATGGGCCATCGGCTATGACGGAGCGCATGTCATAGGCGTTTGGATGGGCCGCCCTGATGGCACCCCTGTGCCCGGCGCCTTTGGTGGGGAGCTCGCCGCCCCGGTGCTGTTCCAAGCGTTTGAGAAATTGAAAGCTCAGATCACGACCCTGCCGCCGCCGCCCGCCGATGCCCTGACGCTCGCCAATGCCGATCTGCCGCGCGCTTTGCAGCGGTTCCGCCCCCGCGGCGCGGCTCAGGCCGATCTCAATGCCCCCCGCGTCGCCTTCCCGCCCAACGGCGCGCAAATCGAAAGCGGTGGTGCTTCGGTTTTCGTCAAGATCGAGGACGGCACAGCACCTTTCACTTGGCTCGCCAATGGCACGCCATTGCAAACGGGTAAGTGGGACAGACAGGTCGAGATCCTCCCCGACGGGCGTGGCTATCTGTCCGTTACCATCATCGATGCCAACGGCTTGTCAGATCGCACTGAGGTTTTCGTCCAGTAGCTACGCCCGCTCAATCGCCAGAGCGATCCCCTGACCGCCACCGATGCACATCGTAATCAAAGCGCGTTTGCCACCGATCCTTTCTAGCTCGTAGAGCGCCTTGATTGTGATAATTGCGCCCGTCGCGCCTACAGGATGACCCAGTGCAATCGCGCCGCCATTCGGGTTCACTTTCGCGGGATCCAAGCCAAGCGCGCCGCTTACGGCCAGTGCTTGCGCGGCGAAGGCCTCGTTCGACTCGATGACGTCGAAGTCATCCGCCTTTAATCCCGTCTTTGCCAGCAGAGCCTCAACGGCTGGAACCGGCCCGATCCCCATCACTTCAGGGCGCACGCCCGCATGTGCGTAGCCTGTGATACGCGCCATTGGTGTGAGCCCCGATGCCTTAGCGGCAGAAGCGCGCGCAAGCACGATCGCAGCCGCTCCATCATTGATACCAGAGGCATTTCCCGCCGTAACAGAGCCTTCTTTTTGAAAAACGGTCCGCAATCCTGCCAGTGTTTCAAGCGATGTCGATTTGGGGTGCTCATCCACTTCAAACGCCTTGGTCTCACGTTTGACGCGGACCTCTACGGGGGTGATTTGATCCTTGAAATACCCCGCCTCAATGGCCTTGGCCGCGCGGCTCTGGCTCTCCATCGCGAAAGCGTCTTGTGCCTCACGGCTCACCTTATGCTCCGAGGCGACATTCTCGGCGGTGACGCCCATATGCCCGGTCCCAAAGGGGCAATTCAGCGCGCCGAGCATCATGTCTTGCGCGCCTGCATCTCCCATCTTTTGACCCCAACGCGTGCTAGGCAGAATATAGGGAGACCGGCTCATATTCTCGGCGCCACCCGCCAGCCCAAAATCGGCATCGCCGAGCATTAAGGACTGCACCACAGACACAATCGCCTGCACGCCAGAGCCGCAAAGCCGGTTCACATTCATCGCAGGGACCGTGTCGGGAATACCCGCACCTATCGCGGCGACGCGTGACAAATACATGTCACGCGGCTCTGTGTTGATCACATGCCCAAAGGCCACATGACCGATCTGATCCGCGGCGACACCTGCGCGTTCCATCGCGGCGCGCGCGACATTTGTGCCCAGATCAATCGGCGTCGTCGCGGCCAAGCTGCCGCCAAATGTCCCAATCGCGGTGCGTGCCCCGCCCAAAATGACAATATCTTCCATTTGTCTCTCCCTTTCGAAACCTGAGACCAGTCTAGAAACGAAACGTGCGGTAAACCACCTATTCAAGCGCGCTTAGGCGGCATAGCTTGGCATGACGCCACGTCGAAAGGATCGTAAATGTCGGATATTGCCTCAGATCGCGCGCCTCTTGGCGGGGTGTCGCATGTCAAAGGTCCAACGCTTGACCCGCTTCTGAAGGAAACCATTCCTCAACTTTTGCGCCGCATTTCGCAGACCTATCCGGACAGTGACGCTGCGATTTTTCCCGCGCAATCGATCCGCAAGACATACGCAGAATTCAGCGAAGATGTGGACCGGCTCGCCACGGCGCTCCTGAAGCTTGGTTTCACTAAAGATGACCGTATCGGCATCTTATCCCCGAACCGCTATGAATGGCTGCTCACCCAGTTTGCCACGGCGCAGATCGGTGTGATCCTCGTCAATGTGAACCCCGCCTACCGCGTGTTCGAGCTGGAATACGCGCTAAACAAAGTCGGCTGCAAAGGGCTGATTCTCGCGCCGAACTTCAAGTCGTCGGACTATGTCGCGATGTTGTCCCAGATCGCGCCTAAGCTGCCCTCTGATAGGCTGCCCATGCTAACCACATTGATCTGTATGGGCGACACGCCTCCGCCCGGACATCTGTCGTTTGATCAAATCATGGCGGATTGCCCGACGCCCGATCTAAAGGCTCTGGAAGTAGTAAATAAGACTCTAAACCAGCATGATCCAATCAATATTCAGTTCACCAGCGGCACAACAGGGCGGCCCAAAGGCGCGACGCTGACGCATCACAACATCATCAATAACGCGCATTTCACCACGATGGTGATGGGCTTTACCTCCAAGGATCGGCTTTGCATCCCTGTGCCCTTCTATCATTGCTTCGGCATGGTCATGGGGACCCTTGGTTGCGTGACCAAAGGGGCCGCGATGGTGGTGCCGGGCGAGGGGTTTGACCCGATAGATACACTGCGCGCCGTATCGCAAGAAAACTGCACAGCACTTTATGCTGTGCCCACGATGTTCGTGGGTATGTTGGAACATCCCGACTTCGCCAATTACGATCTCAGCACCCTGCGCACTGGCATCATGGCAGGCGCCCCTTGCCCCATCGAGATCATGCGCTCGGTGCAATCCAAGATGCATATGGAGGGCGTTACGATTGCCTATGGCATGACCGAAACGTCCCCAGTGTCCTTCCAAAGCAATCCTGATGATCCGGTTGAAAAGCGCTGCACTTCGGTTGGCCGCATTCATCCGCATGTCGAAGTCAAGATCGTGGACGAGACGGGCGCGACAGTTCCCATCGGCGAACAGGGAGAGCTTTGGACCCGCGGCTATAGCGTCATGCAAGGCTATTGGGACGAGGCTGAGCAAACCTCTGAGACCATAGACACCGACGGCTGGCTTCATACCGGCGATCTGGCGCGAATTGACAAGGACGGCTTCGCCAATATCACAGGCCGCGTCAAAGATATGATCGTGCGCGGCGGCGAGAATATCTATCCGCGCGAGGTGGAGGAGTTCCTCTACACGCACCCCGCCGTGAGCCAAGTGCAGGTTTTCGGGATTCCAGACCCTAAATATGGCGAAATCGCCTGTACCTGGATCATCACCAAGCCGGGGCAGGCCGCGTCAGAGGATGAAATCCGCGACTTCTGCCGCGCCAGTATCGCACATTACAAAGTCCCTGCGCTGGTGCGCTTCGTCGATGACATACCGATGACGGTCACGGGCAAACCGCAGAAATTCGCGATGCGCGATGTGATGATCGCAGAGCTAGGCCTGACCCAAGATGAAACCGCCTAAAGCGGCGAGACTGCGCCTTGCCAGTCTTTGATTGCGTCGAGCGGGTAGAGCAGCATGATCACATTCAACGCCAAGCCGTCACGGATCATATACATCACGAACAGCTCGAACCCGATCACGATGGCGACGCTGACCCAGACGGGCAGGTAGCGTGCCAGCCAGAAGCCGCCGATCATCGCGAAAATATCGGCCACTGAATTGATGACCGAGTCGCCGTAATAGTCGAGTGAGATCGTCACCGACCGGTAGTGCTCGATCACCGCGCTGGTATTTTCCGCAATCTCCCACGCGGCCTCGATCACCGTTGCGATCACCAACCGCCAGCCGACTGACAGCTTGCGCGCCACCAGCCACAACAACGCGTAGAAAATGAAGCCGTGCAGCAAATGGCTCGGCGTGTACCAATCCATCAAATGCTGCGAGTTTTCAGCCGTAAAAGTCTGCCCGTACCAGAACTTGATCGTCCCGCATTTGCAAATCGGCTCGCGCCCCATCCACAGCAGAATGACAGCGGTCAGAATGACAATCCCAATTGTAATCAAAAGCGGTAGTTTCGAGCGATCTGTCATAAGGTGACAGAATCACCCCAAGCGCGTCATGTCCAGCGCGCGCCAGGGTTTTTCTCGCCTTTCTGGAGGAAACGTAAGATGAGCAAATACGGCCCTACACGCGGCGAACACAAATTCCGTTTGCTCGTCAGTCTATTTGGCTTGGGCTTAATGGTCTTCGCCATCGCTTACCGCGGTATAAGCGGCATTGCGTGGATTGAGATTGTCATGGTCGCGGGCAGCTTCTTTGGCGGCACAGTTATCTGGAGCGGGTGGAACTTGTTCAAGCAGGACTAGCACGCTTGCGCGACACCAGACCTCGTGCCAGTTTGGCGCCATGATCACGCTCGACGACTTCGCCCCATTCTCGATTGCCGAGCAGAAACTGATCGACGAATCCAATTCGCCCGACCGCACCACAATCGGCGATGGCGAGCGCCCTCATGAGGTCAGCGACGACCTGATCGTGCGCGCGGAGCTGCTGCGCTCCATCTTTCTGGATCACCATGACGACACTGTCTTGCATGACAAGGGTATCCGGCTGCGCGGCGCGTGGATTTCCGGCGCGCTTGATTTGCAAGGCAGCAATTGCGACCGTGATCTTTCGCTCTCGCAATGCCACTTCACAGACCCGATTAATCTGGTGAACGCCAAGTTGCGCGGCCTGCATGTCTCAAGCTGTCGTTTGGCGGGAATTGCGGCGGATAATGCCGCCTTCTCGGGTTCTGTCTATATCCGCGCGGGCAGCGTGGTTGAGGGCGAGATCAGCCTCGCTGGTGCGCGGATTTCTGGCGATTTACAGGTCTGCGATGCGGAGCTGATCAGCACGACGCAAGACGCCATTTTCGCGCCATCACTGCGCGTCGAAGGCTCGGTCTTCTTAGGCAACTACCCTTACGCCGACGGCCAGACGACGCTGCAAGCCACGGGGCTCTTGTTCTTCTCCTCAGCGCGTGTCGAGCATGATTTCTTCATGACCAATACTGCGATTTCACTGACCGAAGATACCACTGCACCTGCCATGTTCGGCGCAACTGAAGAACACGGGCGAGACATGGCGCTTAGCCTCGCGCGCGCGCGCGTTGGTGGTATCTTGTTTTTGCAAACCAACCAGATCAATCGCGGCATCGTCAATCTGGCGGGCGCCACTGTCGGTCGCCTGAAGGACGAACCTGTCGGTCCCGGTGCGTCCTATCCGATCCGGCTTGATGGCTTCCGCTACACCGATTTTTCGCGCCACACAGAGACCGATATCAAAGCCCGCCTCGACTGGCTGGAGCGTCGCCCAGAAGACACGCCCTTTACCGCGCAACCCTATGAACAATTGGCCTCCGTGCTGCAATCTATGGGCCACCGCAACGATGCGCGCACGGTTTTGATGCGCAAAGAGAGACTGCTGCGCCAAGAAAACCGCCGCCTGATGCAAACGCGCGGCGGCACTGGCATTTGGTCTGGACTGTCATGGATCAGCGACGTGCTTTTGCGCACGACAATCGGCTATGGCTACCGCCCTGCGCGCGCCGTCACGATTGCGGTGCTGCTCGTCCTGTCACTTGGGTTGTTTTATCAAAAGGCGTGGGACGCAGGCGATATGACACCCAACGCCGCGCCGATTCTGGTCTCGCGCGACTGGATCGCGGCCACGCAATCCCACCCCGACAACCCCGCAAAGTTCTGGTCTGACAAAGGCCAAGCCGGCCAAGATTGGGAGACATTCAACGGCTTTGCCTATGCCGCTGATCTGATCATCCCATTGGTCGTCTTGGGCCAAGAAAGCGCGTGGGCGCCGTCGACCTCCCGCTCGCCTTTGGGCAAAATCGGGTGGTGGATGCGTTGGTTCGCCAAGGCCATCGGTTGGATTGTGACGGCCTTGGGCGCTGCTGCAATTACGGGCGTGATCCGTAAGGATTAGGCGACGTCGAATTCCAGCGTTTTGACTTGCTGAAACAGACCCGTCGCGCTGAGCTTTTCAAGCACAGGTGCAGGCGGCTGCTCATCGACATAAAGAAGCGCAATCGCCTCTTTGCCAGCACCTTCACGGCCCAGCGTAAAGTTCGCGATATTGACGCCATTCTCGCCCATCGTCTGACCCAACGCACCGATGATCCCGGGGACATCATTATTCGTCGTGTAGACCATATGCGCTCCGATCTCGGCGTCGATATTGATGCCTTTGATCTGAATGAACCGAGGCTTCCCGTCCGAGAACACCGTCCCCGCAATTGAGCGTTCCCGATCCGCCGTCACGGCATTGATCTTGATATAGCCGTCAAACACACCCGACTTATCTTGCGTCGTCGTGCTGATCTTCACGCCACGCTCTTTCGCGATCACCGGGGCAGAGACCATGTTCACATCCGGGTTCGCCTCTTTCATGATCCCGGCAATGCCAGAGCAATTCAGCGCCTCAAGATTCATCTGCGACACAGACCCGTTATAAGTGATCTGGATCTCCTTAATCGGCTCTTGCGTCATCTGTCCGATAAACGCGCCAAGATGCTGCGCCAGCTTGACCCAAGGCCCCATCACTTTCGCCTCTTCGGCGGTCACCGACGGCATGTTCAGCGCGTTCGACACGGCTCCCGTCAGCAAGTAATCCGACATCTGCTCGGCCACTTGCAGCGCCACGTTCTCTTGCGCCTCAGTTGTGGCCGCACCCAGATGCGGCGTCACTACGACATTGGGCAAGTTGAACAAAGGCGAATCTGTTGCGGGCTCTACCGAGAACACATCAAACGCCGCGCCCGCCACATGGCCGGATTTCAAAGCAGCCGCCAAAGCATCCTCATCAACCAAGCCGCCGCGCGCGCAATTGACGATGCGTACGCCCGGTTTCATCTTCGCGATATTCTCCTCCGAGATCATCCCGCGCGTCTTATCCGTCGCAGGGACATGAAGCGTGATAAAGTCAGACCGCTCAAACAGCTCGTCCAGCTCCACCTTGGTGACGTTCAACTTCTCGGCACGCTCTTCGCTGAGGAACGGGTCATAAGCGATGACTTTCATTCGCAAGCCCACGGCACGCTCGCATACGATCCCGCCGATATTGCCCGCGCCAATCACGCCCAGTGTTTTCCCGGTCAGCTCAACCCCCATGAACTTCGACTTCTCCCACTTACCCGCATGGGTCGAGGCGCTCGCCTCAGGGATTTGCCGCGCGACAGCAAACATCATCGCAATCGCATGTTCCGCCGTGGTGATCATGTTGCCGAAGGGCGTGTTCATCACGATGATCCCCTTCTTGGAGG
>CAZCEW010000011.1:0-39236 GCA_964497775.1 uncultured Rhodobacterales bacterium | reverse complement strand
GAGATCAATGACGCGATGAAAATCGGCTGTGTCGAAGGAATTGCCGCTTTGGCGCGCGCCACGACGAGTGCGGAGGCTGCGGCGGCTTATCGCGGCGAGCCGATGACGTTTGGCGCGGATTATTTGATCCCCAAACCGTTTGATCCTCGGCTTATCGGCGTTGTCGCCTCGGCGGTTGCAAAGGCTGCGATGGAAAGTGGCGTGGCGACCCGCCCGCTAGATGATCTGGGCGCTTATGTGGACGAGCTGAACGGCTCGGTCTTCAAATCGGCTCTGATCATGCGCCCTGTGTTCGAGGCCGCAGCGACGGCGAGCCGCAAGATCGTGTTCACGGAAGGCGAGAGCGAGCGGGTTTTGCGCACCGCAAACGCGATGCTGGAAGAGACGACCGACACGCCCATCCTCATTGGCCGTCCGGATGTGATCGAAAGGCGGGCAGAGCGCGCGGGGCTCACCATGAAAGCGGGCAGGGACTATGAGCTGGTCAATCCAGAAGACGATCCGCGCTACCGCGAATATTGGGAGACCTATCATTCGATCATGCACAGGCGCGGCGTGACGCCTGAACTGGCACGCGCAATTATGCGCACCAATACGACGGCGATTGGCGCGGTGATGGTGCACCGCGAAGAGGCCTCGAGCCTCGTATGCGGCACGTTTGGCCAGTATTTGTGGCATCTGAACTATATTACCCAAGTGCTCGGTACGGATGAATTGCACCCCGTCGGCGCATTGTCGCTTCTGATTTTGGAAGACGGGCCGCTTTTTGTGGCCGACACCCATGTGCATCCCGAACCCTCGGCCGAGCAGATTTGCGAGACGGTGATTTCATGCGCGCGCCATGTGCGTCGCTTCGGGGTCCAGCCGAAGATTGCGCTGTGTTCGCATTCGCAATTTGGCAATCTCGATTGCGATACCGGGCGGCGGATGCGTGGCGCGTTGGAGCTTTTGGACAGTGCGCCGCGTGATTTCGCCTATGAGGGTGAGATGCATGCTGATGCCGCGCTTGATCAGGAGCTGCGCGATCGGATCCTGCCGGGCAGTCGATTTGAAGGGGAGGCCAATGTTTTGGTCTTTGCCAATACCGATGCGGCCTCGGGCGTGCGCAACATTCTCAAGATGAAAGGCGGCGGGCTTGAAGTCGGGCCGATCCTGATGGGGATGGGCAATAAGGCACATATCGTGACACCGTCGATCACCACGCGCGGGCTTTTGAACATGTCTGCTATCGCGGGCACGCCTGTATCGCATTACGGCTAGGCGCCCCCACCCCCGGGCGGGGTTAGCGCTAAATGTGACATTGGCTCGCATCCGTCGGGGCTTGCGCTTGGGCACGGCTTTGGTTTCTAACCGATGCCAAAGCAAGCCAAGAGGGACCGCATGTCATATTCCGAGATTTACCAAGCATCGCTGAACGACCGCGATGGCTTTTGGATGAAACAGGCGGAGGCGATTGATTGGGTCAAGAAACCCTCAAAGGCGCTGTTTGAAGAAAACGCGCCGCTTTATGAATGGTTCAAGGATGCGCAGGTTAACACCTGCTACAATGCGGTTGACCGACATGTGGAGGCTGGCAATGGCGACCGCGTGGCGCTGATCTATGACAGCCCCGTCACCGAGACCAAGCGCAAGATCACTTACGCCGAATTGCAAACCCGTGTGGCCTCGCTTGCTGGTGGGCTGCTCGCCAAAGGCGTGGGCAAGGGCGACCGCGTGATCATCTATATGCCAATGGTGCCTGAAGCGCTTGAGGCGATGCTGGCTTGCGCGCGGATCGGGGCCATTCATTCTGTGGTGTTTGGCGGGTTTGCGTCAAACGAGCTGGCGGTGCGGATTGATGATGCGACGCCCAAAGCGATTATTGCGGGGTCTTGCGGGATCGAGCCGGGACGGATTGTGGAATATAAACCACTGCTGGACGGCGCGATTGAACTGGCGACACATAAGCCGGAGTTCTGCGTGATTTTGCAGCGTGAACAGGGGCTTGCGAGCCTTATTGAAGGTCGTGATTTCGAGTGGGCCGCGTTTCAAGACGGTGTCGAGCCTGCCGAATGTGTGCCTGTCTCCGGCGATCACCCAGCCTATATCCTTTACACGTCGGGCACGACAGGCGCGCCAAAAGGTGTGGTCCGGCCCACGGCGGGCCATCTGGTGGCGCTGAACTGGACGATGAAAAACATCTATGACGTGGACCCGGGCGAGGTCTTTTGGGCCGCATCTGATGTGGGCTGGGTCGTGGGGCACAGCTATATTTGCTATGCGCCTTTGATTGCAGGCAACACAAGCGTCGTATTCGAAGGCAAACCCGTGGGCACGCCTGATGCGGGGACGTTCTGGCGGGTAATTTCGGAGCACAATGTGAAGTCGTTCTTCACAGCTCCGACCGCGTTTCGTGCGGTAAAGCGGGTCGATCCAGATGGTGAGTTCTTGAAGGATTACGATCTGTCATGCCTCAACACGATCTATCTGGCAGGCGAGCGTGCGGATCCCGATACGATTGAATGGATCCAAGATAAAACCGGCAAGCCAGTGATAGATCATTGGTGGCAAACCGAGACTGGCTACACAATTGCAGGCAACCCGTGGGGTGTTGAAAAACTGCCCGTCAAGATGGGCTCACCCACGGTCGCGATGCCGGGTTATGACGTGCAAATCCTTGATGAGGGAGGCCATCCTTTGCCTTCGGGCGAGCTCGGCGCGATTGCGATCAAACTGCCTTTGCCGCCCGGCACCTTGCCGACGCTTTGGAATGCCGAGGACCGTTTTCGAAAGTCCTACCTTACGGCCTTTCCGGGTTTTTACGAAACAGGCGATGCCGGAATGATCGACGAGGATGGCTACCTCTATATCATGGCGCGCACCGATGACGTGATCAATGTCGCGGGCCACCGGCTGTCGACAGGTGGCATGGAAGAGGTTTTGGCAGGTCACAAGGATGTCGCGGAATGCGCGGTGATTGGCGTGTCGGATGCGTTAAAAGGTCAATTGCCGATGGGGTTCCTCTGCCTCAGCAACGGGGTCAACCGTCCGCATGAAGAGATCGTGTCGGAAGTGATCGCACGGGTGCGCGACAAGATCGGGCCAGTCGCGGCGTTCAAGCTGGCTTGCGTGGTGGATCGTTTGCCCAAGACACGATCTGGCAAGATCTTACGCGCCACGATGGTCTCTATTGCAGATGGCAAAGAGTATAAAATGCCCGCGACGATTGATGATCCGGCGATTTTGGATGAGATCGCGCAGGCTTTAAAGACCTTGGGCTACCCCGCCAGTTAACGGAGTTATCCACATCATTCCTATGCGCGGTCTCTTGCATCTCAAGGGGCGTGCGGGGCAGATTGGGACATGTCGGAAAAAACCCTTTTGAGCCATGCCAAAGCGGTGCGCGAGAACGCGCATGCGCCCTATTCTAATTTCAAAGTCGGTGCTGCGATCCGGACGCCCTCTGGCGCGGTCTATCTGGGCTGCAATGTCGAGAATGTGGCTTATCCTGAAGGCACCTGCGCCGAGGCGGGCGCGATTGCGGCGATGGTTGCGGCAGGCGAAGTTGAGATCGCGGAAATTGCAGTGATCGCCGATTGCCCCAAGCCCGTGCCGCCTTGTGGCGGGTGCCGTCAGAAAATCGCGGAATTTGCCAAAGGCGATGCGCAAGTCACGCTGGCCACAACGGGCGGCGAGGCGGTTATCACGGATGTGGCAGCGCTTTTGCCCGGAGCGTTTGACAAAAGCTTCATGGCCCCTTGATGGACGCGCGTGCGGTCATTGAGAAAGTGCGCCACGGCGCTCCGCTCAGTCGGGGGGAGGCGCGGTGGTTTGGCCATGCTTTGTCGGGCACGGGCGTGTCGGATGCGCAGGCGGGGGCCTTTGCGATGGCGGTGTGCTTGCGCGGGTTAGATGTCAAAGCCCGCGTGGCGCTGACCGAAGGGATGCGTGACAGCGGCGACGTGCTGGCATGGGATTTGCCGGGCCCGGTTCTGGACAAACATTCAACCGGCGGGGTCGGCGATCCGGTCTCGCTTTTGCTTGCTCCCGCGCTGGCGTGTTGTGGCGCTTACGTGCCGATGATTTCGGGCCGAGGTCTGGGCCATACCGGCGGCACGCTTGATAAGTTGGAGGCCATTCCCGGTTACATTTCAGAGATCGGGCCCAAACGGTTAGAGCATGTCTTGCGCGACGTGGGCTGCGCTATCGTCGGGGCCACGGGGCGGATTGCGCCCTCTGACAAGCGGCTCTATGCGATCCGCGACGTGACGGCGACGGTCGAGAGCCTCGATCTGATCACTGCGTCGATCTTGGCCAAAAAACTGGCGGCTGGCTTGGACGGTTTGGTGCTGGACGTCAAAACCGGCTCGGGCGCGTTTATGGTGGAGCAGGGCGACGCACGCGCGCTGTCGCAATCGCTGGTGGATGTGGCCAAGGGTGCGGGCTGTGCGACCTCGGCGCTGATCACGGATATGTCGCAACCTTTGGCCGATGCCGCAGGCAACGCGCTGGAAATCCGCGCGGTGATGGAGACGTTGACCGGAGCCAATATTAACGCCCGGCTGCGCGATGTGGTGGTCGCACTTGGCGCTGCGGTCTTGGTGCAAGGCGGCGTCGTCAAATCAGATGTGATCGGGGCCAAGAAGATCGAAAAAGCGCTTAGCTCGGGCGATGCGGCGGAGAAATTTTCACAGATGGTCGCGGCGATGGGCGGGCCAGAAGATTTCGCGACAAGTTGGAAACACTGCCTGCCAGAAGCCACGATTGCCGTCGAAGTGCCTGCGGGCAATGCGGGTTTCGTCGGCGCAATCGACACGCGCGCGTTGGGCGAGGCGGTGGTGGCTTTGGGCGGCGGGCGGCTGCGTGCGTCAGACCGTATTGATCACGCGGTCGGGCTGTCAGGGCTTGCGCCACTAGGGGCCAAGCTCGATGCGAAAACGCCGCTTGCGATGGTCCATGCCTCTGATCCCAAGAAGGCGGAGCGGGCTATTGCGGCCGTAAGTAGCGCTTATAGGATCACCAAATCTGCCCCGCCCGAGACAGCTCTGATCCTCGAGGTCGTCACGTGAGCCGCGCTTTTCTTGTGGTGCTCGATTCCGTTGGCTGTGGCGGTGCGCCGGATGCCGCAGAATTCGGCGACGAGGGCTCCAATACGCTAGGCCATATTCACGAGGCCGTCGGGTTGAAAATGCCCAATCTTGTGCGCCTTGGTTTGGGGCAAGCGGTGACAATGTCGACCGGGGCCGCGTTCCCCTCTGCCGCGCCACAAGGCTTGTATGGCGTCGCGCGCGAGGTCTCGCCGGGCAAGGATACCCCTACAGGCCATTGGGAAATGTCGGGCGTGCCGGTGCCTTGGGCGTGGCATTACTTCCCGACCGCGCCGAGCTTTCCGTCTGAAATTGTTGAGAAGATTTGCGAGTTTTGCGGCACGGATGACATTTTAGGCAACGAGCATGCCTCGGGAACAGAGGTGATCGAGCGTTTGGGCGAGGCGCATCTCAAGACCGGCCAGCCAATTTGCTATACATCTGTGGATAGCGTGTTCCAGATTGCGGCACATGAGACGCATTTTGGGCTCGACCGCTTGTTGGGCCTCTGCCGTCATATCGCGCCGATGCTACACAAGATGAAAGTTGGCCGGGTGATCGCGCGCCCGTTCTTGGGTGAGGACGCGCAGAGCTTCAAGCGCACCAAGAACCGGCGCGATTTTGCGGTGGAGGTCCCGGCGCCCACGCTTTTGGATTGGGCGCATGAGGCAGGACGCAAGACTTATGCGATCGGCAAGATCAGTGATATTTTTTCGGGCCGCGGGATTGATCACAGCGACAAAGGCACGGATGCGGAACTGATGGAGGCCTTGGCGGCACGCGTCGAAGACGCTGAAGAGGGCAGTCTGACATTCGCCAATTTCGTGGAGTTTGACACCAAATACGGCCATCGCCGTGACGCGCCCGGCTATGCGGGGCATCTGGAATGGTTCGACGCGCAAATCGGCGCGGTGCTGGCGAATTTGCGCCCGGGCGATTTGATGCTCTTCACGGCAGATCACGGCAATGACCCGACTTGGCGCGGCACAGATCACACGCGCGAACAGGTGCCGGTGATTGGCGCAGGGCTTGGGATGCGTGATATTGGGCAGGTTGGTTTTGTTGATATCGCGGCCTCGGTTGCCGATCATCTAGGATTGGAAACACGCGGGCCGGGACGGAGTTTTTTATGAAATCACTTCCGAAAGTTGAGCTGCATTTGCATCTTGAAGGTGCTGCACCGCCTGCGTTTATCGCGGGACTTGCGGCGGAGAAATCAATTAGTCTCGACGGCGTCTTTGACGCGCAAGGCGGCTATGTTTTCGACGGGTTCACGCAATTTTTGCGCACCTATGAGGCCGCGACCACCGTGCTGACCGGACCAGAGGAGTTTCGCCGCCTGACATTGGCCGTGCTGGAGCAATCGGCGGAACAAGGTGTGATCTATACGGAGGCGTTCTTGAGCCCTGATTTCTGTGGCAAAGGCGATCTGGCTGCGTGGCGGGATTATCTGGCGGCAATTGAAGATGCCGCGTCTGAGGCCAAGCGCGATATGGGCATCGAGATGCGTGGCGTGATCACATGTATTCGCCATCTTGGACCTGAAGAGGCCAAGAAAACCGCGCTTTGTGCGGCGGAAACTGCGGGTGATTTCATCACCGGGTTTGGCATGGGCGGCGATGAGAGCATGGGGCAGCAGAAAGACTTTGCCTACTCGTTCGATATGGCGCGCGAAGCCGGGTTGCGGCTGACCAGCCATGCAGGCGAATGGGGTGGGCCGGGCGAGGTTTGGGACGCGATCCGCGATCTTCGCGTGGAGCGTATCGGCCACGGCGTGCATGCCGCGCGCGATCCTGCTCTGGTAGACTATCTGGCAGAGCATGGCATTGTCTTAGAGGTGTGCCCCGGCTCAAACGTGGCGCTTGGCGTGGCGGCATCTTGGGCGGAGCATCCGATTGAGGAGCTGCGCTCGAAAGGTGTGAAGGTCACCGTCTCGACCGATGATCCGCCATTCTTCCACACCGACCTTTGCTCGGAATATGAGAACCTGAACGCAGCATTCGGATGGGACGAGGCGATGTTTGCCCAGATCAACCGCATTGCCGCCGAAGCCGCTTTTTGTGACGATGCGACGCGCACGCAAATTTTGAAAAGACTGGAGCCAGAGACATGAGCGAACATGTAACCGTTGTTGATCATCCGTTGGTGCAGCATAAATTGTCGCTGATGCGCGAGAAGGAGACCTCGACGGCTGTGTTTCGCCAGCTCTTGCGCGAGATCAGTCAGTTTCTGGCCTATGAGGTGACGCGCGGTCTGGAGATGACAACGCGGCGCATCGAGACCCCGATGGAGCCGATGGACGCGCCAGCACTTGCGGGCCGCAAACTGGCCTTAGTGTCGATTTTGCGCGCGGGCAACGGATTGCTCGATGGAATGTTAGAGCTGATCCCCAGCGCGCGGGTGGGCTTTGTCGGGCTGTACCGTGACGAGGAAACTTTGAGGCCGGTGCAGTATTATTTCAAAGTGCCCGACAATCTGGAGGACCGGATGGTGATTGCGGTCGATCCGATGTTGGCCACGGGCAATTCCTCTGTCGCGGCGATTGATCTGCTGAAAAAAGCAGGGGCTACGAATATCCGATTCTTATGTCTGTTGGCCGCTCCGGAGGGCATCGCGCGGATGAAAGAAGTGCATCCCGACGTGCCGATTGTGACAGCTTCGATTGATAGTCATTTGAATGAAAACGGATATATCGTGCCGGGGCTTGGCGATGCAGGGGACCGGATGTTTGGTACGAAATAGCGTGGATCCCGCCTTTACGATTTAGTGGTGATCTGGCATCCTGCCACAAGATTTGGTGGGGATGTCTATGAAAACGGTAAGATTGCTGTCGGCTGCTTTGGTGGCTGTATCCTTTGGAACATTCGACGCGGCGGCGCAAAGCCTGCGCGGCAATGCTGGTCCGGCAGAGCTGCCGCCTAGCTCGTTCACGGGCGCGCAATTCGTCGACAGCTCGGGCTGCGCTTATATCCGCGCTGGTCGGGGCGACCGGGCCACTTGGGTGCCGCGTGTGACGCGGGACCGCAAACTGCTGTGCGGTTTTCGCCCGACATTCGGCGGCGCTCAAGCGGCCGCGACACCTGCGCCTAAGCGCGACGTGACGGTCGCCGCGACGCCTAAACCAAAACGTGTTGTTCGCCGCATTGCGAAACCTGCGCCTGTTGCAACGACGATCAAGACCGCTTCTGTGAAACCAGTCAAGCGACCTCGCGTGGCAGTGGCGTCAAGTTCGACCACGCGCTATGGACCTGCAGGTGCGAACCGTCGGATTGCTCAATCCAAAATCCCTGTTGCAAAGGGGTTCGCACCTGCATGGAACGACGGTCGGCTGAACCCGATGCGCGGCGTTGGCACGACGCAAGGCAAGGCGCAGATGGCGCTTGTTTGGTCGAACACCGTGCCGCGCTACTTGATTGATCCCGCAACGGGCAAGCGCGTCAAATAGGCTACTCGCCGCAGATCGCCTGCAAACTGATCCAATCCCCGTCCGAGAGAAGCTGAGGGGAGGGCGTGCCCCGGAACGGGTCGGCCTCGATCAGGTGAAACGTGGTCTCTCCGGTGACATCAATCGCATAGGCATAAGGGCTGGTCGAGATTTTCGCGGCTGTAAAACGGTCGATCAGGGCCTTGCTTTGGGCCTGATCGGTGTCGGAAGTCACAAGGGTTTCGGCATAGTCGCTGAGCGTCGCATCATCGAGCTTGCCAGTGGTCAGCAATTGAAAGCTGGCACCCGTGCCGCTGTCGCGTAGCAGCTTTTCCAAAGGATCGGTATTGGCCGGGTTGGCGAGGGCCGCCAACATATAGCCCGCCGCCACATCGGGTAGGTCGTGATCTTCAACGAGCCTGCGGTTGAGCAGCATCTTGCGGCCCGGCAACATCAAGGTCGGCTGGGCTGCATCGGGGATGATGTAAGTGTGCTCGACTCTGTCGCCCACAACCCGTGCTTTGAGCCTCGCAAGTGCAGTGAGGCCCAGTTGTGATTGGCACGTATCACCCGTCAACCGCGTGACATGGCCCAAAAGTGCAGTGCCGATGGAGCTGCGCGTGCTGTCGGGTACGACCGATATCGTGTGGCGCACCAGCGCGCCGGGCAACCAGAACACGCCCAAAGCCGCGATAATCGCGACAGAGCCCAGAAGCACAGCGAACCTGAGCCTGCCGTGATGCGGGCGGGTCTGCGCGATGGATCTGCGTATTTTCTCAATCGCATCGATCATCGATGCGTCATCGACTTCTAGTGTCTCGCCAGCATCGGGGCCGGGTTGAAACAGCGCAGGGCGTTTGCCGGGATTAAGCCTCTCGATGGCGGGCAGAGACCAATGGGTGAGCGCAGTGTCATGACTGTCGCGAAGGATCAGCGAGGCCGTGCCGAAGGACACGATCACATCACGGCGCTGGGCTTGCGGCGTTTCGCGCCACAGCCCTGTGGCCTCAAGCCGTTCATATTGTTTAAGCGCCGTCATGGGCGGCAGGTCCCGCTGCTTCTTGTTTTTGATTATTTGACGCCAGACTAGCGAAAGAGGCGGGCTGGCTCAACTCTCAAAGCGGGTGGGATTTGTGGCTCAGAGCGATTTGGCGAGCTCTCTCAACTGGAACTTCTGGATCTTACCGGTGGAGGTCTTCGGTAGGTCCTGAAAGACGACTTGTTTGGGAGTTTTGAAGCCCGCAAGTTTGGAGCGCGCGAAGCTGATCAGCGCGTCCGCGTCGCCGTCCTCGCCCTCTTTCAACTCGACAAAAGCGCACGGAATCTCGCCCCATTTGTTATCAGGCTTGGCAACCACGGCACAAAGCGAGACGGACGGATGCGCCATCAGCACGCCCTCAACCTCGACGCTGGAGACGTTCTCTCCGCCAGAGATGATGATGTCTTTTGCGCGGTCTGCGATCTGGATATGCGTGTCAGGGTGCTGCACGGCGATATCGCCGGAATGAAAATGGCCGCCCTCGAAGGCTTCGTCGGTCGCAGGCTTGTTCTTGTAATAGCCCTTCATCACCGAGTTGCCGCGCATCACGATCTCGCCTTGGGTTTTGGCATCCATCGGGATTTGCGCGTTTTTATCATCGACGACAGTGACATATTCCATCATCGGGAAAGCCACACCTTGGCGGGCTTTGATGGCGGATTTGGCGTCTTGGGCTTGCCCGTCCCAGTCGGGGTCCCACAAGCATTCGGTGACATGGCCATAAGTTTCGGTCAGCCCGTAGACTTGCGTGATGTTGAACCCAAGCGTCTCTATCGCGGCCAAGGTGGCAGGAGCGGGGGGCGCACCTGCGGTGAAAACCTCGACGCGGTGGGAGAAGTCTTTGCGCTCCTCCGGCTTCGCGTTGACGATCATGTTGAGCACAATCGGCGCGCCGCCAAAATGCGTGACACCTTCATCGGCGATAGCGGTGTAGATCGCCCCGGCGGTGATATCGCGGCAGCAATGCACTGTGCCGCCGAGCAGGGGCATCATCCATGTATGGTTCCAGCCATTGCAGTGAAACAGCGGCACGATGGCCAGAAACTTCGGGTGCAATTGCATGCGCCACGAGATCACCGTGCCCATCGTCATCAGATAAGCGCCACGATGGTGGTAGACGACCCCCTTAGGGCGCCCCGTGGTGCCGGACGTATAGTTGAGCGAGATGCTTTCCCATTCGTCTTGCGGCATATGCCAATCGTAATTCGCGTCTCCTGCGGCGAGTAGGTCTTCATATTCGGGGAAGTCGCCCGAGGCCGGAAAGCCCGCCTGAGGGTCGGCCACTTCGATGATTTCAGGTCCGTCGCCTTCGCAGGCCTCTTTGGCGGCAATGGCAAGCGGCAGGAATTGTGTGTCGCAAAGCACAATCTTTGCCTCACCGTGCTCGAAGATATAGGCGACCGTATCTGTGTCGAGCCGAGTATTGATTGTGTTAAGCACGGCGCCGCAAGCTGGCACGCCGAAATGCGCCTCCGCTTGAGCGGGTAGGTTCGGGATAAGCGTGGCCACGACATCGCCGGGTTTGATGCCACGCGAACTAAGCGCGCTGGCCAATTGACTGACACGCGCATGATACTGGGTGTAGCTGTAGCGCCGGGTGCCATAGACCAGCGCTTCGCGGCTTGCAAAAACCTGTGCTGCGCGTCTCAGATGGGAAAGCGGTGTAAGCGCCACGTAATTGGCTTTGGTCTTTTCCAGCCCGGTTTCGTCGGATAGCCATCCCATTGGTCAATCTCCTGCGTGGTGGGTTCGTCACTGCTGAGCGTGCATCTTTGCGGAAGCCTTGCTCTTTGAAAAGAGGGAAAGCGCCTGCTGGACCTGTTGGAATTAGCACTCGGCAGCGGCGGACTGGCGGGGTAGTCTGGCAGCTATGATCTATTCGCCCGGCCGCAATTACATCTTCATCCATATCCCGAAGACGGGCGGGACCTCGTTGGCTTTGGCGTTGGAAAACCGCGCCATGGCAGATGATGTTATGCTGGGCGACACGCCAAAGGCGAAGCGCAGGCGGGGGCGGGTGAAAGACGTTCAAGCGCGCGGCAGGCTCTGGAAGCACTCCACCTTGCGCGATATTGAAGGGCTGGTGACCCCCGATGACATCGCGCGCGCGCGGGTGTTCACGCTGGTGCGCAATCCATGGGACCGGATGGTGAGCTATTATCACTGGTTGCGTGCGCAGAGCTTTGATCATCCGGCCGTGGCGCAGGCTCAGCGGTTGAATTTCAGTGAATTCCTGACCGACCGGCTGACGGTGGAGGGGATGCGACGCAATCCATATGCAAGCTATGTGACGGATAGCGCGGGCGTTGAGCGGTGCGATTTGTTTCTCAGGCTGGAGCATTTGGAGGAGGATTTGGCCAAGCTAGAGACCCTGTTAGACGTGCGTCTGGCGCCGATTTCGCATGAAAATAAATCAGATCGCGAAGCCGATTATCGGAGCTATTACAAGGATGTAGACGCAGATGCGGTAGCTGGGTTCGCCGCTGATGACATCGCCAGATTTGGATATTCCTTCGACTGATTGTTCGCGGATTGAAATCAATCTGCCCCAAAATCACCACTTTGTTGCCGAAACGATGCTTTGATCGCCCCTCAACCTGTTGTTCAGATTATGATGTCAGGTGGGTCTAGATGATCTTTAAATCCAATCGAAAAATGCGCGAAGATGCGCGGCCTTTGCTTTTGACCGTGGCGCCTGCTCCGGGCATTTTTGCGGGCACTGAGATTGCGACACCTTACGCCTGGAAACCTGTCGAGCAGATAAAGCTAGGCGATACCGTTCTAACGGCAGAGCATGGCGAGCAGGTGGTTGCAGGGCTCGAGACAGGCGCGCTGCGCGTGTCTTCGCATAAAGGTGCGGCAAAGCACTGGCCTTTGATGATCCCTGAAGGGGCGCTGGGCAATGAGAATTCTCTGATCGTATCGCCGGGCTTGCGTTTGGTGATCGAGGATGAGGCGGCGGGGCTATTATTTGGTGAGACATGTGTGTCTGTCCGCGCCGAAAATTTCGTAGGGTTTCGCGGCATCGCGCGGGCGAATGTGCCTGAAAGCCTGACCCATGTGACGCTGATGTTTGAACGATCCGAGATTTTGGTAGTTGAGGGCGGTATGTTCTTTGATCTGCCTGATCTTGATGGCCAGCACAGTTTCCCATGTCTCGATGATCGCCAGTCTCGGCTGTTGATCCGGCAAATGGGCGAGGCAGACCGCCGCGCAAAATCGCGGCTTGTGGAGGCCGCCTGGATATAGAATTTCCCTCAGCCCCTCTGGTGCAATTTAGGAGCTGATAAGGCGCGTCTTTTCATCGGGACGCGCCTTAATTTTTTGTAGGTTCAAGCCGCTTTGGCGGGATCGAACCGACCGTAAAAGCTTTGGTTCTTTGCGGCCATATCCTCGAGCAGGGCGGGGGCCTTGAACCTGTCGCCGTGCTTTGCAGCCAGTGCGTTTGTGGTCTCTGCCGCCCAAGGCGTGCCGACCATATCAAGCCATGACAGCGGCCCGCCGGACCAAGGCGCAAAGCCCCAGCCCAAGATCGCGCCAACATCGCCTTCGCGGATGTCCAAAAGCACGTCATCCTCAATCGCGCGCACGGCCTCAAGGGTTTGTGCAAAGAGCAGGCGGTTTTGGATTTCGCTCAGCTCTGGTTGCTCATCAGAGACGGGATATTTCGCAGCCAGCCCGTCCCAAAGCAGTTGCCGTTTGCCTTTGTCATCATAGGCGTAGAAGCCGGCATTGGCTTTGCGACCCAAACGGCCCTCGGCCTCCATCCAGAACAGGATTTCATCGACAGCGTCGTCATAGTCAGCGCCCAAAGCGGCCTTAGTGGCTTTGGCGATTTTGACGCCCAGATCGACGCTGGTTTCATCAACCAATTGCAACGGTCCAAGCGGCATGCCGACCAGTTTGGCGGCGTTTTCGATCAGTGCAGGATTGACGCCCTCAGTGACCATGCGGATGCCCTCGTTGATATAAGGGATGATGCAGCGATTTGCGTAGAAGAAGCGCTCGTCATTGACGACGATGGGCGTCTTGCGGATTTGGCGCACATAATCGAGCGCTTTGGCCACGGCGCGATCGCCGGTCTTGCGACCCTTGATGATTTCGACCAGCAGCATTTTGTCGACCGGCGAGAAGAAGTGGATGCCGATAAATTCCGCCTCGTCATTGCTGGCTTTGGCCAATTCGGTGATCGGTAGGGTGGAGGTGTTGGTGGCAAAAATGCAGTCTTTGCCGACCACGTCTTGCACTTTCTTGGTGACCTCGGCTTTGACGCCGACATCTTCAAACACGGCCTCGACGATCAGATCGCACCCTTTGAGCAGGCCGTAATCCGTGGTGGGTGTGATAAGGGAAAGGACTTTCTCTTTCTTCTCTTCCGTGGCCTTTTTGCGCGCGATGCCTTTGTCCATATAGGCGGTGGTGTAGGCTTTGCCCTTCTCGGCGGCTTCTTGTTTGCTGTCGATCAAGATGACTTCGATGCCTGCCAGTGCGGAGACCAAAGCGATGCCAGCCCCCATCATACCCGCACCGATCACACCGAGTTTCTTGACGGATTGGTCAGGCACTTTCGCCGGCCGCACAGCGCCTTTTTCCAGCGCCTCTTTGTTGATGAAAAGCGAGCGGATCATATTGGCTGAGCTGGGGTGAAGCAGGATATTGGTGAACCAGCGCGCCTCGATCTTGAGGGCTGTATCAAACGGCACCATCGCGCCTTCATAAACTGCGGACAGCAAGGCCTTTGCGGCCGGGTAGACGCCCATTGTCTTGCCATTGACCATCGCGGAGGCGCCAACAAAGGTCATGAAGCCTGCGGGATGATACGGTGCACCGCCGGGCATTTTATAGCCCTTCTCGTCCCATGGCTTGACGATTGTAGGCTCGGACAGAACCCAGGCTTTGGCGGCACTTTGCAGCTCGTCTGCGGGCACGACCTCATCCACAAGCCCTGCCATTTTGGCCTTTTTCGGATCGCTCAACTTGCCTTCAAGCAGGAAGGGCGAGGCGGCCATCGCGCCCATTTTGCGCACCAACCGTGTGGTGCCGCCCATGCCGGGGAAGATGCCGACCATGATCTCGGGCAGGCCGATTTTCGCTTTCGGGTTGTCGGCCAAAAAGATGCGGTGGCAGGCCAGAGGGATCTCGAACCCGATGCCGAGCCCCGTGCCTTGCATCGCGCAGGCAATCGGTTTGCCGCCCTTGTTCTTGTCATCCATGCCGCCGCGCTCGATCTTGCGCAGCATGGCGTGAGTGGCCATCAGGCCGTCCATCAAACCTTGGGCCGGATTGTCGCCCGCGCTTTCTTTCATCTTGGCGATGATGTTGAGATCCATACCGCCCGCGAAGCTATCCTTCTTGCCGGAGGTCAGGATCACGCCTTTGATCTTGTCATCGCCAAGCGCCTTGTCGATCAGCGCATCTAGGTCGAGGAACCCTTGCTGGTTCATTACATTCATCGACTTGTCTTTGGTGTCCCACGTGATCGTGGCTACACCATCGGTGTCGGTTTTCATTGAAAAATCAGACATTTAGATGTCTCCCTTATGGGGTGTGCCGTCTTTATGAGTGAAGCTGAACTGGCCATCAGCGACAGTGACTTTCATGTCGATATCGCTGTAATGGCCCGTCTCGGTTGGGGTATGCGTGCCGATCACCACGAAGGCTGCGGGTACGTCTGTGCGGTTGATCAGGTGGTGACCATTGGCGTCACCTGCGGGGAAGGCCGCGCAATCGCCAGTGTTGAGTTGCGTTTCGCCGTGATCGTCGATCAGCGTGCAGCTGCCTTGGGTGACGACCAGAAACTCGTCTTGCTCCTCGTGCCAATGGCGCAAGGACGACAAGGCACCGGGCGCCAGATGCACGAGGTTCGCACCAAATTGCGTGAGCCCCGCCGCATCGCCTAAACGTTGCTGCGCGCGGCCATCCATTTGCGCGCTTAGCTTGCCGGGATAGCTGGATCCGGTCTTGAGTGGGACGTTGGCAATGTCGATCTTAGGCATGGAATGCTCCTTAGCTGTAGGCGGGTCGGATCAAACACGCTCGATAATGGTCGCCGCACCCATGCCAGACGCGATGCAAAGCGTGGCAAGACCGACTTCTTTGTCGGAGCGTTCCATCTCATCAAGCAGCGTGCCGATGATGATCGCACCGGTTGCACCAAGCGGGTGACCCATCGCGATCGAGCCGCCATTGACGTTGACGAGACTGTCATCGACGTCAAAGGCCTGCATGAAACGCAACACGACAGACGCAAAGGCCTCGTTGACCTCGAACAGGTCGATGTCTTTGATGTTCATCCCATTGTCAGCAAGGATTTTCTGCGTCACGGGGACGGGGCCTGTTAGCATGATTGTCGGGTCGGTGCCGATTTTGGCTGTGGCGCGGATGCGTGCGCGGGGCTTCAACCCGTGTTTCTCACCAAACTCCTTAGAACCGATCAGAACGCCCGCAGCCCCGTCGACGATGCCAGAGGAATTGCCCGCGTGGTGGATGTGATTGATCTTCTCCAGATGCGGATATTTCATCAAAGCGACCTTGTCGAAGCCGGGCATGACCTCGCCCATCGCCTGAAAAGCGGGGTTCAGGCCGCCGAGGCTTTGCATATCGGTTTTGGGACGCATGTATTCGTCATGATCAAGAATGGCCAAGCCGTTCTGATCGCGTACCGTGATCATGGATTTCTCAAAGCGGTTGTCATCCCAAGCGGCTTTGGCACGTTGCTGCGATTTCACGGCAAGCGCATCCGCGTCATCGCGAGAGAAGCCGTATTCCGTGGCGATGATATCGGCGGAGATACCTTGTGGGACGAAATAGCTCTCCATCGCGACGGATGGATCAACGGCCATCGCCGCGCCATCACTGCCCATTGCGACGCGGCCCATCATCTCGACACCGCCTGCGATATAGGCATCACCTGCGCCGCCTTTGATCTGGTTGGCCGCAAGGTTCACAGCCTCCATGCCCGAGGCACAAAAGCGATTGATCGCAAGGCCGGGGATGCTTTCATCAAGGTCTGAGGCCAGAACGGCAGTGCGCGCAAGACAGCCGCCTTGCTCGGCCACTTGGGTGACATTGCCCCAGATGACATCTTCAACTGGGTGGCCATCGAGATCATTGCGGTCTTTCAAAGCGTTGAGGATTTGCGCTGAGAGCCGCACAGATGTGACCTCATGCAAGCTGCCATCTTTGCGGCCTTTTCCGCGCGGGCTGCGCACGGCGTCGTAGATATAAGCTTCAGCCATTTGAGAATTCCTTCATCAAGTTCAACACGCCGATCCAAGTGGCAACGCAGGCAACCAGCGCAGCCACTCCGAGCGGCATTTTATAGGCGGCAAAGGCAGGGAGCCTGTTGCCAAGATTTGTAAATCGTAACCCCAAAACAAGCGCGCCTGCGGCCAGTGGAATGGGCAAGCCCAAACCCCAAAGCCCCGCGATCATCAGCATGCCAAAAGCGCACCACGCCGAAAACATCGCAACCGCGCTGGCGAACTTGTCGCTCGTGTCCTCGACGCGGATCAGCATCAAGGTCAGCGCGCACAAGCACATGCCGATGAGGAACGCGCCGAGTATCATCCGCCGCTATAAGCTCGCTGCATCAAGTCATACGGGTGCTGCCAGCCTGGCTGCTCTGAGATGCGGGTGAGCCAAGCGTCGATATGAGGCCAGTCTTTGCGATCAAAGCCAAAAGGCTCGTCATAAAACAGGTAGCCGCAATTCGAAATGTCAGCCACGGTGATCGTGTCACCCACCAGCCAGTCGCGCCCATCAAGATGATGATTGAGCACCTCATAGGCGCCTTTCAAGCGGCCTTGCAGGAAGGCAATCGCGGCCTCGGGGCGTTTGTCTGCTGGTAGGAAATTCATCAAAAAGCGGGTAACGCCAGCTTGTGAGGACATCTTGTGATTGTCCCACAGAACCCAACGTAGGACCTCGTATTTGTCAGACGGAGCGCCGCCAAGTTTGCCGGTTTGATCGACGATATATTGCTGGATCGCGCCCGATTGGGTGAGGGTCATATCGCCATCAACCAACACAGGTACTTCGCCCATCGGGTTGATCGCTTTGAACGCGTCGGAGCGCGCCTCGCCTTTGAAGAAATCAACAAAGATCGGGTCCCATTTGGCACCCGATAGCGCGAGCGTCAGGGCGGCTTTATACGCGTTGCCGCTTTCACCGAAGCAATAGAGTTTCATGGTCATTCGATCACCTGCATTGTGCCAATTGGGAAATCAATGGCGCCAAAATCGGGATAGACGGCGCGTAACAGATTGACCTGATTTTCGTCGTCAATGCGAACCAAATACCATTTGCCTTCATCCTTCATCGCCAGTGTCGAACTGGTGCCTTGGACCTTGCCAACATTCTCGATCGTCATCAGCGTGGCCGTCGGGATCAGTGAATAGGGGCGGCCTTCAGGCGTGACATCGGAGGTCGCATCGCCCATCGCCATGTCGAATTGGTCGACAGTAACAGTCGCCATTGCAGCTTTGGTCTGCTCGATCATCGCTGCATCAAGTGCTTCGATAGTGACGCCTGCATTCTCGGCGATGAAAGTCTTCATCTTGGCCGGCATAGCGGACATGACTTCCGGGAAATCACCGTTGAGAAATGCGGCGTTGAAGCTGTCGACGCGGGTTTGCAGCAATGCGCTGTCATCGGCGCTAAGTTGTTCTGCAATTGCGGGGAGTGCGGTCAGGCTGAGAGCTGCTGCGACTAGAATTGGCTTAATTGAAAACATGTGAAAGCGACCTTTTATCGGGTGATATGTGATACGAACCAGAGTGGCAGGGCGGGGCCTCGCGTCAATGCACTTTTGCGCGCGACGGTGGAGTTTCGCTCAAAACGCGGCGTCATTTCTTACGGCTCTCCAGCTCTGAATTGAAGATACGCAAGCGATGCGTGAGATTGTCCTCATCCATCACAGAGTTGAAGTTTTCGAATAGAAACGAGATCGCTTCGCCCTCATCAAGTCCCGCCTCGGCGCTGAATTTCTTCAAGCCCCGCCATGCGTCTTCGGTCATGGCGATATTTGCGCGGCGCGTCAGTCTTAGTCGTCTTGGCATGTCCCACCTGTTGTTTTGGATCGAGCCCCACCCAAGGAAAGGGAGGGGCTTTGGGGTGAGTTTAGAAGTTTGCCGCGTCCAGCGCCATGACCGTATCGCCGCCACTTTCAATGCGCGCCAAGTGCATGCCCGTTGCGGGCAATTGGCGGGCCATGTAGTATTTGCCAGTGGCGATCTTGGTCTCGTAGAACTCAGTGTCGGACGCGCCAGCCTCGAGTGCTTCCATCGCGGCTTTGCCCATACGCGCCCACATCAGGCCAAGGCAAACATGCCCGAACATATGCATAAAGTCATAGGAGCCCGCCAAAGCGTTGTTGGGGTTCTTCATACCGTGCTGCATGAAATACATCCCCGCCGCTTGCAGGTCTTTTGACGCGGCTTTCAAGGGATCAAGGAAGGCTTTGTCATAATCCTCGTCACCCGCATTGTCCTTGATGAAGCTCTTGACCATCTCGAAGAAGGCCATGACGTGCTTGCCGCCATCTTGGCCCAGCTTACGGCCCACCAGATCAAGCGCTTGCACGCCATTGGCGCCTTCATAGATCATCGCGATCCGCGCGTCGCGGGCGAATTGGGACATGCCCCATTCTTCAATATAGCCGTGGCCGCCATAGACCTGCTGCGCGGCCGTGGCGTATTCAAAACCCTTATCGGTCTGGAAGCCTTTGATCACGGGCGTCAGAAGGGAAATCAGGCCATCAGCGTCGTCATCGCCTGCGCGGGTGTGGCGATCAATCAGATGCGCGCCCCAAAGCGTGAAAGCGCGCGCGCCTTCGACGAAGGATTTCTGGTCCATCAGATTGCGACGGATATCGGGATGCACAATCAATGGATCGGCAGGCCCGTCGGGGTTTTTGGCGCCTGTGACATCGCGGCCTTGCAGGCGCTCATTGGCGTAGGTCACAGCGTTTTCATAGGCCACAACGGCTTGCGCATAGCCTTGCAGACCGACGCCAACACGCGCCTCGTTCATCATCGTGAACATTGCGCGCATGCCTTTATGTTCGGTGCCAAGCAGATACCCCGTGGCGCCGTCATAATTCATCACGCAGGTCGAATTCCCGTGAATGCCCATCTTTTCTTCAATCGAGCCGACGGTGACGCCGTTGCGGGCACCCAGCGCGCCGTCTTCGCCCACCATGAATTTCGGAACGATAAAGAGCGACACGCCTTTGATCCCCTCAGGCCCGCCTTCGATTTTGGCCAAGACCAGATGGATGATGTTGTCCGATAAGTCATGCTCTCCGGCAGAGATGAAAATCTTCTGGCCGGTGATCTTGTAGCTGCCATCATCTTGTGGCGCGGCTTTCGTGCGCATCAGGCCCAGATCCGTGCCGCAATGCGGCTCGGTCAGGTTCATCGTGCCGGTCCATTCGCAAGACACCATCTTGGGCAGGTAAGTCTCTTTTTGCTCTTGCGTGCCATGCGCGTGGATCGCCGAATACGCGCCATGGGTCAGGCCCTGATACATGTTGAATGCCATATTGGCTGAAACGAAATACTCGCCAACCGCGGTGGCCATCAGGTAGGGCAGGCCTTGCCCGCCAAATTCGGGGTCGCAATCAAGCGACGTCCAGCCACCTTCGCACATCTGGTCAAACGCCTCCTTGAAGCCCTCGGGGGTGCGCACGACACCGTTTT
Source organism: uncultured Rhodobacterales bacterium (assembly GCA_964497775.1). GTDB lineage: Bacteria > Pseudomonadota > Alphaproteobacteria > Rhodobacterales > Rhodobacteraceae > Litoreibacter. Next base: position 19,007 of record CAZCEW010000011.1, on the reverse strand, counting down.
CCAAGATACAGCCCTGCGTATCGCCCACGACGTTGAGTGGTTGCAGCACCTCTGTCGCAACCTTTCCAGCTTCACCCAAGATCGCTGCGGTGAAGTCCGGCTCCAGCTCGTCATATCCTGGGATATCCTGCTCGGTCACTTTCAACAGATCGTGCAAGATGAACTGGGTGTCTTTAACAGGGGCGGTGTAGCTAGGCATTTAAGGCTCCAAATATCTTAGCTTGCTTTTTGGTGAGGGGAGGCCATCGAGGCGAGCATCTTTTCGCCCCAACGCAATTGGTCGGTTAACTCGTCAATGGCTTCATTCAACTCGTCACGTTGTAGGATCATATCTTTCAGTCGGCGCTGGGCAACCTCATAAGTGCGCGCGAACTGCGTCGCTTGCTGATCGCCGATATGGTAGAGATCAAGCAGCTGGCGAATTTCTTCGAGCGAGAACCCGAAACGTTTGCCGCGCAAGATCAGTTTCAACCGCGCACGGTCGCTTTTTGTGAACAGGCGTTTTTGGCCGTCCCGTACCGGGAACAGCAATTCTTTCGCCTCATAGAAACGCAAGGTGCGCGGCGTTACGCCAAATGCATCGCACATTTCTCTAATAGTCATTGTATCCTCAGACATCATATGTCCTCCGCATGAATGTGGGTCTTGATGCTTCGGACTTGTTGATATTGGACTCACCTTACAATCAATGTTGACGTTTACGTAAACATAACGTAGCGTCAAAACAGGGTTGACGTAATGTCATGAAAGATAACCCAAGGTCACGCGCAACAATCGAACTTCCAAAGCGCTTTCAATTCTGACGAAGTCGAAGGGTTTTTCCCCGCAAGACCCTTGTTTCATTGGGGTTTGGCGTCGCTGCGCCTTGAAAGGGCAGAGGCGCGCAGGGGTGGGTATCCGGCTACGACAGGGCCTAGAGGTTCTTTGCAACCTGATCGCGCAGGGCTTGTAATTCATCGATGGCTTCGTCGATTTGCGATTGGCGGCTCTTCAATTCATCAAGCTGCGCATCGGCCAGCTTTATCCAGGCTTCCATCTGAATACGGTTCTCCGGGTCTTCATCATACAGATCGAGCCATTGGCGGATGTCTTCGAGAGAAAATCCGAACTTCCGGCCACGCATGATCAGTTTCATCCGGGCGATTTCACGCGGTGTGTAGAAGCGGCTTCGTCCTTCTCTTTCGGGGCTTATGATCTCGATATACTCATAATACCTCAACGTCCGAGGTGTTACGTCAAACTTGGCGCACATTTCTTTGAAGTTGAGAAGTGGCTCTGGCATGGTGTGTAACAATCGTTTTCGGGCGCGGGGGCATTGTGCCGTGTGTCTCGTCAATTTCCTAGCCCCAACAGCGATATTGTGATTGGGGCTTGCGAGGCGCGTCGGTGGCGTTCAAAACCTTGAGAAGCAAGAGGTTAATCAATGTCAAAGATCGATAAAACGGAAATTGCGCGAAAATTCATTGAGGCTATTCCGTATTCCAAAGCGCTTTCAATGCGCCTCGATGCGATTGAAGACGGGACGGCGGTGATCTCGATGCCCTACGATTCGCGACTGATTGGCGATCCGAAAACGGGCGTTTTGCATGGCGGCGCGGTCTCGGCACTGATGGATACGTGCGGCGGTGCAGCGGTAATGAGCCATCCTGAGGGAGCCGTCTCGACCGCGACGATTGACCTGCGCATTGACTATATGCGGGCCGCGACGCCGGGCCAGCGCATCACGGCGCGCGCGGAATGCTACCACGTCACCCGCTCAGTGGCGTTTGTGCGCGCGACGGCTTTGGATGATGACCTGACCCGTCCCGTAGCCTCGGCCACTGGGGCATTTACCTTCCAGCGCTCGGGCAAGCGCGACAAGGGAGGCAAATAGATGGCACGCAAACAGCCCGAACCTGTTCAGGTCATCAAATCGCGCCGCGATGCCGCTTTACGCACTCTGAGCGAGGCAGTGCCGTTCATTCAATATCTCGGAATTCAGTTCGACAGACGCGGCGATGAGTTGACGGCCGTGCTGCCTTACCGCGACGAGTTGATTGGCAATCCTGTCTTGCCAGCGATCCATGGCGGGGTGACTGCGGCTTTTCTGGAAGTCACAGCGATTGTCGAGCTAACATGGTCGACACTATGGGAAGATATCGAGGAGGGTCGGCTTGAGATTAAGCAAGGCGCAATCCCCGATATGCCCAAGACGATTGACTTCACGGTTGATTATCTGCGCGCGGGTCTGCCGCGTGACGCTTATGCGCGTGCTCGGGTCAACCGCTCTGGGAGGCGTTATGCATCCGTGCATGTTGAAGGTTGGCAGGACAACCGCGCGCGCCTGTTTGCGCAGGCGACCGGACATTTCTTGATGCCAGACCGCGCGCGCGACTGAGATGTCAGCGTCTGACATTACCCATCGGCGCGTATTCAAGATTGCTTTGCCGATTGTTTTGTCGAACGCGACAGTTCCGATCCTTGGGGCGGTGGATGTGGGGGTCGTGGGCCAGCTGGGCGAGGCGGCTCCCATTGGGGCGGTTGCGATGGGCGCGATCATTCTGTCGTCGATTTATTGGATCTTCGGGTTCTTGCGGATGGGCACCGTTGGCATGGTCGGCCAAGCCGAAGGGGCGGGCGATAAGGCCGAAGTCTCCGCGCTTTTGACGCGAGCATTGCTGATTGCGGGCGCGGGCGGTCTGGTTTTGATCGTGCTCCAGCCTTTGCTGTTCTTGGGGGCTTTTGCCTTGTCGCCTGCAACGCCAGAGGTTGAAAGCCTGGCGCGGTCTTATCTGTCTATTCGCATCTGGTCCGCGCCGTTTGCAATCGCCGTTTTCGCGCTGACGGGCTGGCTGGTCGCGATGGAGAAAACCTCAGGCGTGTTCTGGGTTCAGCTGCTGATGAACGGGTTGAATGTGATCTTGGACTTTGTGTTCGTCTTGGGGTTTGGCTGGGGCGTCGAAGGGGTCGCGATTGCGACCGTCATAGCTGAAATTTCAGGGGCCTGTCTGGGGCTGTATCTGTGCCGAGAGGCCTTTTCGCGCCCTGATTGGCGTGACTGGGTGCGGGTTTTTGACCGCGCGCGTGTGATTGCGATGATGGTGGTCAATGTCGACATATTGATCCGCTCGGCCTTGCTTGTGACCATCTTCACCTCGTTTGTGTTCTTGGGCGCAGGCTTTGGGGATGTGACGCTGGCGGCCAATGAGGTGCTGATCCAGTTTATGTATATCACTGCCTACGCAATGGACGGGTTTGCCTTTGCGGCCGAGACTTTGATTGCGCGCGCTTATGGGCGCAAAGACCCCGCGCGCGTCAGGCGTAGCGCGATTGTCGCGTCCACTGGGGGGGCGGGCGTTTGCGTATCGATGGCCATTTTCTTTGCGCTGTTCGGCCCATGGTTGATCGATGTGATGGCCAAGTCACCCGAGGTGCAAGCCGAGGCGCGCGTCTATCTTTGGTGGATGGTCGCGGCCCCTTTGGTGGGGTGGGCAGCGTGGATGCTCGACGGCATTTTCATCGGCGCCACTCGAGGACGCGACATGCGCAATATGATGTTGGTGTCATTTATCGTCTACGTGATTGCTTTGATGGTCTTGATGCCCTTCATGGGCAATCACGGTTTGTGGCTGAGCCTCTTGATCTCATTCGTCGTGCGCGGTGTGACATTGGGCTCGCGCTACCCGGCGCTGGAACGCTCGGCGCGCTAAAGCCAGTCGCCCCGCCCTGTGCCGACGGCGCTTGTGACGGACGCATGGCCATCTTTCTCGAGCAACTTGTCCAGCCCGTTGGCAATATCGCGCACCAGCGACATGCCACCAAAAACCAGCCCTGTGTAAAGCTGCACCGCGCTGGCACCTGCTTTGATCTTGGCATAGGCTTGCTCGGCCGAGGCGACACCGCCGACGCCGATCAGCGGGATGTCTGTCAAGTTTGACAACTGCGCCAGAACGCGGGTGGATTTTTCAAACAAGGGCGCGCCGGACAACCCGCCGGCCTCGGAGCTTTGAGCGCTTTGCAAGCCTTCGCGAGAAAGGGTCGTGTTGGTGGCGACAATCGCATCGATGCGGGTTTGTTTGGCTACCTCGGCGATCTCTGCCAACTCGTCAAGCGTCAGATCAGGCGCGATCTTGAGGAAAACCGGCGTGTCGAACCCGCCCGTATCGCGCGCCTCGATCACGCCTTCCAGCAGGCTTTGCAGCGCGGCTTTGCCTTGTAGATCGCGCAGCTTTTCGGTGTTGGGTGAGGACACATTGACCGTCGCAAAGCTCACATAGTCGCCGGTGGCTTTCAGGACATTCGCAAAGTCAGCGGCGCGATCAGGGCTGTCTTTATTGGCCCCAAGGTTGAGCCCAATCGGAATGCGGCGCGGCGCATTTTTGAGGCGATGCGCAATCGCTTCCATCCCGTCATTATTGAAGCCAAAGCGGTTGATCGCGGCGCGATCCTCGGTCAGGCGAAACAGGCGCGGCTTTGGATTGCCGATTTGAGGGCGCGGAGTTGCAGCGCCAACTTCAAGAAAGCCAAAGCCTACGCGTGACAGGGCGATCATGGCTTTAGCGTTCTTGTCGAAACCCGCCGCGAGCCCAACCGGGTTGGGCATATCGATGCCCGCAATGCGTGTCTTAAGCCTGTCGGAGCTGACAGCCCCCGTGCCGCCTGACAGCCCCATATTAAGCGCAGTCAGCGCTACGCTATGCGCGGTCTCAGGATCGAGCTTGCGCAACGCGGGCAGGGCTAGGCGTTCGATCAGGTTCATGCCCAGATCCGAGGGAATTTATTGGTCTTCTCGGTGCGGGTCAGGGGACGGTGCCACAAGACATCGTCCAATCGCAATTCGCGGTAGAGATGCGGGAAAAGTGCTCCTCCGCGCGAAGGTTCCCATTTGAGCGCATCGCCCAAATTGTCGGCCTCAACGGCCAGCACGCTGAGATCCAGTGCGTCTTTGAAATGGAGCGCCAGTGTGTTTTCGATCTGATCGCCGGTCGAGAAATGCACATAGCCGTCGGCCCGATCGATTGGCGCGCCTTTCGTGGTGCCGGCCTTGATCAGCTCTGCCAGCTCACTGGGATGAAAAATTTTGTAAATCAGCATGGGCGTGACATGCCCGTTGCCCAAAATTTGGTCAAGGGCTGAAAGAATGGCGGTTTGACGCCAAGGCATTTGCGCAGAGGCTTTGACTTCGCATCTAACTCGCGCCACTCTGAGAGTATCAACTCAATCCTTGGGGGATTTCCACATGATTTCGAGACTTCTTATTTCTGTCGGTGCCTTGGCGCTGAGCACAGGGATCGCGGCGGCAGACTACACGCTGACGATTTTGCACACCAATGACTTCCATTCCCGCTTCGAGCCGATCAGCAAATATGACAGCGGCTGCTCGGCGGAAGACAATGACGCGGGCGAGTGTTTTGGCGGATACGCGCGGCTGGTCACAGCCGTGGCAGATGCGCGGTCACGGTCGAATAACGCGATCCTTGTCGATGGCGGGGATCAGTTTCAAGGCACGCTGTTCTATACCTATTACAAGGGCAAGATGGCCGCCGAAATGATGAACAAACTGGCCTATGACGGGATGACCGTCGGCAACCACGAGTTTGATGACGGCCCCGAAGTTCTGCGCGGCTTCATGGACGCGGTGAATTTCCCGGTTCTGATGTCCAATGCTGATGTCTCCGCCGAGCCTGCGCTGGCGGGTGTGTTGATGAAGTCCACCGTGATCGAGCGGGGCGGCGAGAAAATCGGTATGATCGGGCTGACGCCTGAAGACACGCCTGATCTGGCCAGCCCCGGCAAGAACATCACCTTCTCTGATCCCTCCGCAGCCGTGCAAGGCGAGGTCGATAAACTGACAGGCGAGGGCGTGAACAAAATCATCGTGCTGTCGCATTCGGGTTTTGTGGTCGACAAGCTGGTTGCGGCCAATACGACGGGCGTCGATGTGATTGTTGGAGGGCATTCGAATACCTTGCTCAGCAACACGCAAGAACGCGCGGTCGATGTCTATCCGGTTATGGTTGGTGAGACGGCGGTTGTGCAGGCTTATGCTTACGGCAAATTCCTGGGCGAGTTGAACGTCACCTTTGATGATGATGGCAAGATTGTTGAGGCCAAAGGCGAGCCATTGTTGATCGACGGAGGCGTCGTCGAGGATGCGGCAACCAAGGCGCGTGTGGCTGAGGCAGCTGCTCCGTTAGAAGAGATCCGCAACAAGGTCGTCGCGCAGTCTGGCGGCTTGATCGTCGGCAACCGTGATGTGTGCCGCGTCGAAGAATGCTCGATGGGTAACCTGATTGCCGATGCGATGTTGGCACGTGTGAAAGATCAAGGTGTGACAATCGCGATTGCCAATTCTGGCGGCATTCGCGCTGACATTGACGAGGGTGAAGTGACGATGGGCGAGGTGCTGACTGTGCTGCCGTTCCAGAACACGCTGTCGACCTTTGAGGTCTCGGGCCAGACGGTGATTGATGCGCTGGAGAATGGTGTCAGTCAGGTGGAAGAGGTCAAAGGCCGCTTTCCACAAGTCGCCGGTCTGAAATTCACTTGGGACGCATCTGTTGCGCCAAATGAAGGCCGCATCCAAGAGGTGATGGTCGATACCGGCTCGGGTTTTGAAGCGATTGACCCGGCGGGGACCTATTCTTTGGTGTCCAATAACTTTGTGCGCAATGGCGGCGATGGGTTCAAGATGTTCACCACTGCCGACAATGCCTATGATTTTGGCCCTGATCTGGCCGATGTGGTGGCCGAGTATCTGGCCGAGGCTGGACCTTATGCGCCTTATATCGATGGCCGTATCACCAAGAAGTAAGCGCTTACAAAGGGCCGCGCCTGATATTTTGGCGCGGCCCTTTTTGGTTTTCTGCCCCTGTCGGGGCAGGGTGCCTCCGGCGGGGATATTTATGGGTCAATGAGAGAGGGGCGCCATGTGTGGACGGATGTCTTTGACCCAACCTGTCGAGGCGATGGTGGAGATGTTTGGCGCAAGCCCGTCGAACGATCTGCCTAATCTGCCTAACTATAATATTTGCCCTACCAATCAGGTCTGCTCGGTTGTGAGTGACGCTGGTATGCGGCGGATAGTGTCGATGCGTTGGGGGTTTATCCCGCATTGGTACAAGAAACCTACCGGCGGTCCGTTGCTGATCAATGCGCGGGGCGAGACGATTGCCGACAAGCCTGCCTTTCGAGACGCAGCGCGTGCGCGACGGTGTTTGATCCCTGCGAGCGGATTTTATGAATGGACCAAAGGGGCAGAGGATGAACGCTTGCCTTGGTATATTGCGCCCAAGGAGGCTGAGTTGTTGGCGTTCGCGGGCGTCTGGCAGGTTTGGAATAAAGGCGATGATCCTTTGACCACATGCGCGATTGTCACGACAGAAGCGGGTAAGGGGATGTCGGCGATCCATCACCGCGAGCCGGTCGTGATTGCGCGGCAAGACTGGGGCAAGTGGTTGGGCGAAGAGGGTACAGGAGCTGCGCTATTGATGCGTGCCTCGCCCGAGGGGGCGTTGCGGTCTCACCGCGTTGAACCTGAGGTCAATTCCAACCGGGCGTCTGGTGGGCAGTTGATCTTGCCGCTTCAAGCCTCATAAGGCGCAAGCATGTCCCACAGGAATTCGACGCCCGTGCCGGGAGTGTCTGGTGCGACCGCGCGGTGGTTTTCGACCACCAGAGGCCGCGTTGTGTAGCGGTCGATGGGGAAGGAATGGACCTCCAGCCAGCCGCCGTGCTTTTGGGCAGAGACAAGCGAGACCTGAAGTTCCTGCATCCCGTGTGAGCAGATTGGAATATCTTTGTCTTTGGTCAGCTCTGCCACTTGGAGCCAGCCGGTGATGCCACCGCAATTGGAGGCGTCGGGTTGGATGAAGCTGAGGTCTGACTGCTCGACCGCATATTCAAACTCGTGGATTGTATGGAGGTTTTCGCCCATGGCCAGAGGCATGCCCGTGGCTTTGGCGATCTGAGCATAGCCTTTGTAGTCGTCCGGGATGATCGGTTCTTCAAACCAGAACAGGTTGAACGGTTTGAAGGCATGGGCGGCCTCTATGGCTTGCTCGATGCTCATCGAATAATTGGCGTCGACCATGAAGGTTACATCGGGGCCAATCAAATCGCGCACGGCTTTGATGCGCTCGATATCTTCTTGCAGGCTTGGTTGGCCGATTTTGATTTTGACCGCGTTGAAGCCGCGGTCGAGATAGCTTTGGATTGAATCCAGAAGCTTGGGCAGCGGGAAGCCCAAATCGATGCCGCCGCAATAGGCTTTGCAGGATGTATCTGCGCCGCCAGCCATTTGCACCAGAGATGCTCCGCGAATTTTGCCGCGAATGTCCCACAGCGCGATGTCTAGGGCCGAGATCGCGAAACTGGCGATGCCGCCGCGCGCGACGTAATGGACGTGCCATTGCATTTCTTCATAGAGATCCTCGACATCAGTGCTGTCACGCCCCATCAGAAGAGGTGCCAGATCATCTTTGATCATCGCCAGAATGGCCGTGCCGCCTTTGCCGCCCGTATAGGTGTAGCCGGTGCCTTGCGTGCCATCTTCTAGCGTGATCGTCGCGGTGATCAGTTGGAAATGCGTGTGGTCGCCGTGCTTGGCATCGACCAGCACTTCGTCAAGCGGGACGTTGAACAGGCGCGCCTCGATCGAGGCGATGGCTTCTATAGGTGGGCGCATTCGGGTACCGGCGTCAGGACGCTTTCGTCTTTGAGAAATTGGAGCAAATTGTCGACGGTCAACGCGCCCATCGCGGCGCGCGTTTCAATCGTGGCGGAGCCGACATGAGGCAGCAGGATCACATTATCAAGCGCTTTGAGCGCGTCTGGGATATGGGGCTCGGCTGCAAAAACATCCAATCCGGCAGAGCCCAATTTGCCTGAGCTGAGCGCATCGATCATTGCCGCCTCATCGACGACAGAGCCGCGCGAGACGTTGATTAGCATGCCATCCGGCCCGAGCGCTTCGAGAACGTCTTTGTTCACTATCTTGTTCGTGGAAGGCCCACCCGGAGTGATAGCGATCAGCACGTCGCAGTCTTTCGCCATGGCGGTCAGGTCGTCGTAATAGGTGTAGGGGACATCCTTTTTGCTGCGGGTATGATAGACGATCTTGGGTGAGAATATCGCCATCCGATCCGCGATCTCTTGCCCGATCCGGCCCAAACCCAAAATGCCGATGGTGCGATTGTCGGGGCTGCGCGACAAAGGCGCGTTGCCGCTTGCTTCCCATTCGCCAGATCGCGCCCAAGCCTCATCATGGCGGAAGTTGCGAAAGCCAGCGAGCATCAAAAGCACGGCCGTATTGGCGACCTCGGCGTTAAGCACATTTGGCGTGTGGCTGACTTTGATGCCACGCGCGACGCATGCATCCGTGTCGACCGCATCATATCCGACGCCATAGCCGGAGACGACTTTCAGATTGGGCAGGGCTTGCATGATCTCGGGGCTCACCCCGTCATGGCCGTTGGTTGCAACGGCGGTAACGCTGGCCCCGTGGTCTTTCGTCCAAGTGGCAAAATCATCGATCTTTGAATGCTCATGGATTGTGAATTCGGCGGCCATACGCTCCATCATCGTGTCAGTCGCGCCGCCAATCACAAGAAGGTCCGGTTTGCTCATGCGTCTTGCCCCACGGTTTGTTTTTGATGACCCAGACCTTCGATATGAAGCTCCATCACGTCGCCTGACTTCAGATAAACCGGCTTTGGTTTGATCCCCATGCCCACGCCCGGAGGTGTGCCGGTGGTGATCACATCACCCGGGTGCAGCGTCATAAGCGCTGAGAGGTGCTCGATAATTTCGGCCACCGTGAAGATCATCGTATTGGTGTTTCCGGTCTGCATGCGCGCACCGTTCACATCCAGCGACATAGAGAGGTTTTGCACGTCCTCAATCTCGTCTTTTGTAACGAGCCAAGGACCGGTCGGCCCGAACGTGTCGCAGCTTTTGCCCTTGGTCCACTGGCCCGTCAGTTGGGTCTGGAAATGCCGCTCGGAGACGTCATTGACGACGCAATAGCCCGCAACATGATCAAGCGCATCTTCCTTAGAGACGTATTTCGCCTCGGTCCCGATGACAACGCCAAGCTCGACCTCCCAATCGGTATGGGTCGAGCCGCGCGGCATCATCACCATGTCATTGGGGCCGACAATTGCGGAGTTGGCTTTGAAAAACAAAATGGGATGCGCGGGAATGTCAGCGCCGGTTTCCGCCGCGTGGTCGGAGTAATTCAGACCGATGCACAGAAACTTGCCGATATCACCCACGCAGGGGCCAAGCCGTGTGTCTGCGTCAACAGCAGGCAGTTTGCTCGGATCAAGGCTGCGGAGCTTTTCAAGCTCAAGCTCGGAAAGTGTCGCGCCGTGAATGTCATCAATCACGCCCGAGAGATCGCGGATCGTGCCCGTGTCATCAAGAAGGCCTGGCTTTTCCGCACCCGGTGCGCCGTGGCGAAGCAGTTTCATATCATGTCCTTCCTAGTGATTGTCGCGGGGCATATATTTGCGCGCGATGTCTTGGTAATTGGCCGCACCTTCTAGCGTCATCCCTTCCGAGAATGGGCGCACCATCGCGCGGAAGATTTCCTGCCAAGGGGTCTGACTGTCCGGCACGGGGATCGCGCCGCCCACAAGTTTCTCGGCGCGCGCTTTCAGCTCGGCCTCATCAACCAGCATATCCGCGCTGCAAGTGTTCAAATCGATGCGGATGCGGTCACCGGTTTGCACTAAAGCCAAGCCGCCGCCATCTGCGGCCTCGGGCGAGGCGTTCAGAATAGAAGGGCTGCCGGATGTGCCGGATTGCCGCCCATCGCCCACACATGGCAAAGCGTGGATGCCCTTTTTCAGAAGGTAAGAAGGAGGGCGCATATTCACGACTTCAGCGCCACCGGGATACCCTTTCGGCCCCGCGCCGCGCATGATCAAAATGCACTGCGCGTCGATGGCGAGGCTTTCATCGTCGATCTTGTGGTGAAAATCTTCCGGCCCATCGAACACAATCGCGCGGCCTTCGAACGCGTTCGGATCGTCCGCGTTCGACAAGTAGCGCTCGCGAAATTCATCCGAGATCACGCTGGTCTTCATAATGGCACTGTCAAACAAATTGCCTTTGAGGTTGATGAATCCCGCATCGCTCAGCATCGGCGCGTCGGTCGAATAGATCACCTTTGCATTGCCGGTCAGAACCCCTTCGCAGTTTTCGCGCATGGTCTTGCCGTTTGCGGTGATCGCATCAGGGTTGGGAAGAAGATCGGCCTTGATCAATTCACCAATCACGGCAGGCACGCCGCCTGCGCGGTGATAGTCCTCGCCCAGATACTCCCCCGCCGGTTGCAGGTTGACCAGAAGGGGAACCTTGTGGCCGATGGCTTGCCAATCATCATTGGAAAGCTCAACGCCCAGATGCTTGGCCACACCATTGAGATGGATAGGCGCATTGGTCGACCCACCAATTGCGGAATTGATAACAATAGCATTCTCAAACGCCTCGCGGGTCATAATATCGGAAGGGCGCAGATCATCTTGGACCATCTCCACGATGCGCGTGCCAGTATGATAACTGATCTGCCCACGCTCGCGGTAAGGCGCAGGGATCGCGGCAGAGCCCGGCAATTGCATGCCCAAAGCCTCGGCCAGGGAGTTCATCGTGGTCGCCGTGCCCATCGTGTTGCAATAACCAACAGAGGGCGTTGACGAGGCGACCAGCTCCATAAACCCGTCATCATCAATCTCGCCCGCGGCCTGCATCTCGCGCGCTTTCCATACAATCGTGCCAGATCCCGTACGCTCTTCGTTAAACCAACCGTTAAGCATTGGTCCGACGCTCAAAGCGATCGCGGGGATGTTCACAGTCGCTGCGGCCATCAGCAAAGCAGGCGTTGTCTTATCGCACCCGATATTGAGCACGACACCGTCAATCGGATAGCCAAACAGAGTTTCAACCAGTGACAGATAGGCCAAGTTGCGATCCAGCATCGCGGTCGGGCGCTTGCCGGTTTCCTGAATAGGATGAACAGGGATTTCAATCACTGTACCACCTGCGGCAATCACCCCGTCGCGCACGCGCTTGGTCAACTCGATATGATGACGATTGCACGGGCTCAGATCGCTGCCCGTTTGCGCAATGCCAATAATCGGTTTGCCCGATTGCAACTCTTGGCGGGTCAGGCCGTAGTTCAAATACCGCTCCAGATACAGAGCCGTCATTTCCTGATTGTCAGGATTGTTGAACCATTTTTGCGATCTCAGCTTTCGTTTATCGGCCATCGTTCTCACTTCCTAAAAGTCTACATTCGCTCACTCGCGCGCGCCCCTATGGCTTCGCTTTGGCAAAAATACTCACAGCGCTCAGGTCAGCCCGACCACCCGCCATCGATTACGTGGGGCTGGCCGGTGGTGAACGCGCTCTCGTCGCTGGCCAGATAGACGACCAGTGCGGCGATTTCATCCGCGGTAGCCACGCGGCCCATGGGTTGGCGAGAGACGAACTGCTCCATCGCTTTGTCGTAGCTGCCCAGCTCTTCTCCAAGCGCTTTGACGCGGTCATGCCAGCTTGGGCTCTCTACGGTTCCGGGGCAAATACAATTACAGCGTATACCTTGCTTGATATATTCAATCGCCACAGATTTGGTCATACCGATTACGGCGGCTTTGGTGGTGCCGTAGATAAACCTGTTTGGCGCGCCAATGATCGACGACAGCGCCGAGGACATGTTGATGATCGATCCACCCTTGCGCTCCAACATGCCAGGCAAAGTGGCGCGGATCATCCGAAACATCGAGCGGACATTGATGTCAAAAGCGAAGTCCCAATCGTCTTCACTGCACTCCAGGATAGAGCCGCTATGCACAAAACCCGCACAGTTGAAAAGCACATCCGGGCGCGCTTTTGCGACGCCATCTGTGATGCTTTGAGGATCGCGCACATCTAGCGCAAAAGTCTCGATGCCTACATGGCCTTCGGAGGCCAGATCGTCTAGCGCGTCTTGGTTGATATCAGTTGCAAATACCGTGGCGCCCTCGCGCGCCATTGCGATCGCCGAGGCGCGACCAATGCCTTGCCCGGCGGCGCTCAGCAATACGCGTTTTGCATCCAGTCTTCCCATCCAGGCTTTCTCCCCCACGGCTCGCGCGCCAGTGACAGCGGCCATCGGATAATTTCTAGGGCGATTTTGCAGGCGCGGCAATGCAATAAACCCGTGCAATGCTGAACTATGGCTTGCGCAATCGGTAGCGCTGGCCAAAATAGCAAAAGGAAACAAGCTCGGGCCTGTCGCGGTTCGAACAGGAGGCGGTATGACGAAGATATTGATCCTTGGCGGCGGCGGCATGGTCGGCCAGAAGCTGGCGCATCACTTGGTGGCGCATGGGCTCAATGGTGACAGCGCTCTCGATATCACCTTGCATGATATTGGATTCCCCGAAGGGGGTGCAGAGGTCGCTGACACGCGCGTCGGCAATTTGGCTGAACTGGGCCAAGTTGAAGATCTCGCGCGCGAACGCCCTGATGTAATCTTCCATTTGGCCTCTATCGTGTCGGGTGAGGCGGAGACGGATTTCGATCTCGGCTGGGCGGTTAACATGCAGCCGACATGGCGCCTTCTAGAGAGTTTACGCGCCGAGCACGAGGCCAGCGGAGGCGGCTACAGACCGCGTATCGTCTTTACCTCGTCAATTGCGGTCTTTGGTGGCCCGTATCCCGAGAAGATTTCGGACGAATTTTTCTCTGCGCCTCAAACCTCCTATGGCGCGCAAAAGTCGATCTGTGAGACGATGATCTCTGATTTTTCGCGCAAAGGTTTTGTCGACGGTATCTCGATCCGTCTGCCAACGATCTGCGTGCGACCCGGCAAGGCAAATAAGGCGGCGTCCTCGTTCTTCTCGGGCATCATCCGCGAGCCGCTTAACGGCAAGGAGGCGATCTTGCCCGTGGCGGATACGGTGCGGCATTGGCATGCGTCACCGCGTTCTGCTGTAGGCTTTCTGACCCATGCGGCGGGGCTTGATGAGGCGGCTTTGGAAGGTCGTCGCGCGCTGAACCTGCCTGGCGTGTCTTGCACGGTGGCAGAGCAAATCGAAGCTCTGCGAGAGATCGCGGGTAATGATGTCGTCGCGCGCATTGTGCCAAAACAGGATGAGGCGATTGCAAAGATTGTCGCAGGATGGCCGCGCAATTTCGACCCGCAACGTGCGATTGCGCTTGGCTTCAAAGCCGAGACCGATTTCGCGCAAATCATCCGCACCTACATTGAAGAAGAACTCCCAAGTACTTGAGTAGTTTTTTGTCCGGCGCATAGGGCGCGGTATGACCTGCGTTCGAATTTTGCCAAAAAGGGCATCGTACTTGTTGCTTAACGCGGATAATTCGCCCAATCTGCCACCAGGTTCATGTTGCCGCAGAACACGGCATTGAAGACGTGACCGATTTTCGGTGCTTGATCATGGATCAAAACGCCGGACAAACCGGGGGAGAGATTTGATGTCAAACCTAAGGGCGGGACTTATTGGCTCGCATATCAGCCGGACGCGATTGCCGGACGCTTTGCGCATGATGTCGGAATTAGACGGCAGAACGCTAGAGTTCGATTTGATCGATACGGCGCATCTGACGAATTTCGATCTTGCAGCGACCGTGGACGGATTGCGCGATGAGGGCTGGGACGGCGTGACCGTCACCCACCCCTACAAAACCCAAGCGGCCGAATATGTGTTCGATGGGATGGAGCCTGATGTCGCACATCTCGGAGCCTGCAACACGCTTGTTTTTGGCAAGGACATCAAAGGGTTCAACACAGATTTCACCGGGTTTTTGTCGGCATGGCATGCGGTGATGGGCAATGCGAGCCCGGGCCGGGTCGTGATGGCGGGCGCGGGCGGCGTGGCGCGCGCACTTGGTCCGGCCTTGGTCGAGCTTGGCGCGACCGAGTTGGTCATTTGGGACAAAGATATGGAGCTGGCCCACAAGCTGGCGGCGCGGATCGGTGGCGTTGCAAAAGCGGTACCGGAGGACGACGCGCAAGATGCGATCTGTTTGGCCACGGGGCTGGTCAACGCGACGCCTATGGGGATGAAAGAATACCCCGGCTCGGCGTTTCAACCGGACCATCTGATCTCGCAAGGCTGGGCTTTCGATGCAGTTTACACGCCGCCCGAGACTGAATTTCTGATCGCCGCACGTGACAAAGGCATCACTACGATGTCAGGATTTGAGCTGTTTCGTCATATGGCTGTGAAATCCTACGAGGCCTATACAGGTGCCACAGTTGAGGCCGAGCCGATCTTGGAAGGCCTGTCGAAACTTCGCCCGAACTAGGCAGAGCCAAACCATGCCCGAGACTTTGAGCGCCAAGCAGATCGAAGCTTTTCGGCAAGATGGCTATCTGGTGCTTGAAAACCAAGTTCCGGACAATGTGCTGGACGATATTCGCGGCGAGATCGCGAAGTTCCAAGATCAAGCGCGCGGGCTTTCGCAAAGCACCGATGAGTTGGATCTCGAAGACAGCCACACGCCCGAGGCGCCGAGGCTGCGGCGGATCAAGCTGCCGCATACCCATAACAAGATCATGCGCGACCTGATGTATACGGATCATATCCTTGCGCCTGCGCGTGATCTGATCGGGCCTGACATTCGGCTGCATACAACCAAGCTGAACATGAAGATGGGCGGCTACGGCGCGGCGGTTGAATGGCACCAAGACGTCGCGTTTTATCCGCATACCAATGATGATGTTCTGGCGATTGCGGTGATCATCGACGATATGCAATCAGAGAACGGCCCGCTGATGGTCTTTCCCGGCTCGCACCGTGGACCGATCCATGACCACCATGTGAACGGCGTGTTTGCGGGAGCTATGGATTTGTCTGCCTGCGGGTTTGATATGAATGATGCGGTCGAGCTGAAAGGCCCCGCGGGCTCGGTTTCAATTCACCATGGCCGCATTGTTCATGGCTCGGCGCTCAACCGATCTGATCGCGATAGGCGCTTGCTGTTCTATGAGATGATGGCCGCAGATGCCTATCCGGTCATGGGGTCGCTCACGCGCTGGTCCAATCTGGAAGATTATGACAGCCGCATGCTGTGCGGTGACAGCACAATCGTGCCTCGTATGGACAGTCTGGGCCTGCGTATCCCGCAACCTCAGCCCACGGATAATTATACGATCTACGAGATCCAAAAGGGCCTAAAGGCGCGCAGCTTCGAGGTTGAAGAGTGAAACTTGCCGTTATTGGTCGGGGCTTGTGGGGGTCAGCTGCGGCACGCCATCTGGCGCGCGCAGGTGAAGACATCACTTTGATTGGCCCGTCCGAGCCGCAAGACAAGCGCCGCCACCGAGGCGTGTTCGGCTCGCATTACGATGAGGGCAGGCTGACGCGCAAAAACGCGCTTGATCCATATTGGGTCGGAGTCTCGATTGCCGCGATCGAGCGCTACGGCGAGATCGAAGCGCAAAGCGGGATCAAGTTTTACACCGAGACGGGCGCAATGATGGCCGGCGGCGCGGAATTCATGGCGAAGATAGAGCCGGGCCGGATCGCGCATAATGTCGAGTGCGAGATGCTGGATCATGACAGCTTGCGCGCGCAGTTCGACTTCTTTGATTTCCCCGCGCATTTCACAGCCAGCTATGAGCCTCATATGGCGGGCCATATCAGCCCGCGCCGTCTGGTTGCCGCGCAAACCAAGGCGGCTGAAACTGCTGGCGCTAAACTTATTGAAGCGACGGTTACGGGCTTAGACGAGCAGGCCGGTCGTGTCCAAGTGTCCACTGACAAAGGCACCATGACTTTCGACCGGGTCCTCGTCGCCGCGGGCTATAACAGTGACACGGTCCTCGGACGCGAACCGTGTATGGATGTCTACGCGCGCACGGTTGCGTTCTTCGAAGTGGGTGCGGCAGAGGTTTCGCGTTTGGCTGCGATGCCGACCCTGGTCTATGACGCGCCGGAGGATCCGTATTTGGTGCCGCCAATCCGCTACCCTGATGGCAAGAGCTACATCAAGCTCGGTGGTGATCCGGAAGATGTGCCATTGACCAGCGCGGGTGATATCGAGGATTGGTTTCGCGGCGGCGGGGCGCCAGATGTGCGTGACCATTTGCACGAAATGATCATGTCACTGATGCCGCAATTCGACATCCAATCGGTCTCGATGGAAGCCTGTGTGACGACTTGGACCCATGACCGCAGGCCCGAGCTTTGCCATATCTCTGATCGCATAGCACTTTGTGGCGGTGGCAATGGGGCAGGCGCGAAATGCAGCGACGAGATTGGCAGGCAGGGTGCCGCCTTGATCTCGGATCTGGTCGCTTAAATGAGCCGCGTCGTCGTCAAAGCGATTGAAGACCGCGCGCAGTTGGGCATCGCTATGATGATCGGCGCATACTTCTTTTTCTCGCTGATTGATACTTCGGTAAAGTGGCTGCTGATTAGTGGCATTGGCGCGCTGCAACTGGCCTTCATGCGCTATCTGGGCCATTTCGTTATCAGCCTTGGCGCTATCGCGCGCGGGGGGCTCGACGTCGAACGGTTCAAAACCGAAAAGCCGCTTCTGGTTCTGGCGCGAGCCTATTTGCTGTGGTCATCGACAGTCTTCAATTTCATTTCGCTGAACTATTTGCCGCTGACTGTTACGGGCGCGATCATGTTTTCTGCGCCGATATTTGTCTGCCTCTTGGGCTGGCCTTTGCTGGGCGAGAGGGCAGGACCGTGGCGGCTTTTTGCGATCCTGTTGGGCTTTTTCGGCGTGTTGATCGTAATGCGACCTTTCGGGGCGGAGTTTCATTGGGCGATGCTATTGTCGGTGCATAACGCCATCGCTTTGTCGCTCTATTCAATTCTCACACGCAAACTCTCGGGCGTGGTGGCCGCTGAGACGATGCAATTCTATATGGGCGCGTTTGGCACGATCTTGCTGTTGCCCGTCGTGCTTTGGTCTTGGACCAATCCGACGACTGCCTTGGATTGGGCGTTGATGATCGGCATTGGCATCTGGGGCTGGGCGGGCCATGAGCTGCTGACACGCGCGCATGGGTTTGCACCGGCAAATACTTTGATGCCATATACCTATTCCTTCCTAATCTTTCTGACAGGGTGGAGCTATCTGATCTGGGGCGATCTCCCGGATTTTTGGACGGTCTTGGGCAGCGTGATCATCATCGGATCGGGCCTTCTGATTTGGCTACGGGAACGGCGGAGCAAGCTATGAAAGTTGGATGCATTGGCGAGCCGATGGTGGAGCTGTCCCTTGACGGCTCGGACACAGCGCAGTTGGGCTATGCGGGCGATACGCTCAACACGGCGATTTATCTTGCGCGGGCCGGTGGCTGCGAGGTCCATTGCGTCACCAGCCTTGGGGGCGATGCGTTCTCGGACAAGATGGTGGAATTCATCGCGGGCGAGGGCGTAGAGGTCTCGCGCATCGCGCGTCACCCAACCCGCAGGCCCGGGCTTTATGCGATCACGACAGATGCCAGCGGCGAGCGCTCTTTCACCTATTGGCGCGACAATGCTGCCGCGCGCGAGATGTTTGGCGCTGATGACGCTTTGGATTTCTCCAGCTTAGATGGTCTGGACGTGGCGTACTTCTCCGCGATCACACTTGCGATCTTGTCGCCCGCTGCGCGGCTTGGGTTAATCAGCTATCTCACGGAGGCGCGAGCGAGAAGCGTTCAGGTCGCGTTTGACTCCAACTTCCGCCCAGCTCTGTGGGAAAGCCATGAGGTCGCGCGCGAGATGATCGAGGCCGCATGGCAGATCACTGATATTGCTCTGCCAAGTATTGACGATGAGATGCAGGTCTTTGAGGACGATGATGCGACAGCAGTTGTGGCGCGTTTCAAAGGCTACGGGGTTAAACAAGGCGCGCTGAAAAACGGACCTTCGGGTCCGATCTCGTTGGGCGAAGATGTTGAACAAAACTATCTGCCTGCGGGCCATGTCGTTGATACAACCGCGGCAGGTGACAGCTTTAACGCGGGTTATCTAGGCGCGATCCTGACGGGTGACAACCAAGCGCAAGCTTTG
>CAZCEW010000010.1:18084-39403 GCA_964497775.1 uncultured Rhodobacterales bacterium | reverse complement strand
CTGGCCTTGCTTTTGCAGATCATAAAGACGGTGCACGCCTGTTGTGGTCTCTTCCGACACGCCCTTGATCGCGTCGCGTGTCTTGGCAAACCAGCCCGGCGTTTCTGCCATGCGTTTCTGGATTTGCTTCTTGATCACTTCCTCTTCCTCAGATGATGGCACGGCCAGCACATCCTCGCCCGCTTCCATCCGCGCGCCCAGCAGTACGTAAAGCGTCGCATCGCCACCATCATCCAAAATCAGGTTCGCGCCGTCGGGGAACATGAAGGATTTATCAAGATAGTCCCAATGTTCTTCCAAGGACTGGCCCTTGATCGCAAATACCGGCGTGCCACCTGCGGCAATCGCAGCCGCCGCGTGATCTTGCGTCGAGAAGATGTTGCACGACGCCCAGCGCACATCGGCGCCCAGTTCAACCAGCGTCTCGATCAACACGGCGGTCTGGATCGTCATATGCAACGAGCCCACGATCCGCGCGCCTTTCAGCGGCTTCTCAGCGCCATATTCTTCGCGAAGTGCCATCAGACCCGGCATTTCGGTCTCCGCAATGTCTAGTTCCTTGCGGCCAAATGCGGCCAGCTCAATGTCTTTGACGATATAGTCTTTAGCCATTTTGCCCATGCTCCTGCGCGAATGATTTTAGGGGCAGATACCACCCTTATCCCCTCTCGACAATGTGCGATCAGCATGGAAGAAATGGCTGCTCCAAGAGGCGCGAAAATGAAACAACCACGAGCATGGCAAAGAATGTTGTCTGGGCGCAGACTTGATCTGCTTGACCCAACTCCTATGGATATTGAAATCGAAGACATCGCACATGGGCTGGCCTTTGTGGCGCGCTGGAATGGCCAGACGCATGGGCAATTCGCCTATTCCGTGGCGGAGCATTCGGTTCTGGTGGAACATCTCTTCTCGGCCATGAACCCAAATGCAGATGCCAAATGGAAACTGGCAGCGCTTTTGCATGACGCGCCAGAATATGTGATCGGCGATATGATCAGCCCGGTGAAAGCCGCTGTGGGTCCGGGGTATGCCGAACTCGACGACCGCTTGACCGCCGCAATCCATCTGCGCTTCGGCTTGCCTGCGGCGATCCCTTTGGCGACAAAGAAGCAGATCAAGAAGGCCGATAAGCTATCCGCTTGGCTTGAAGCCACTCAAATCGCTGGGTTTGAAGTTGCGGAGGCCAACAAGTTTTTCGGCAAACCCACTTCGAAAGCCCCCTTGCCCGAAACGCTGGAGCCGCGCCCACCAATGCAAGTGAAAGCCGATTTCATCGCGCGGTTCAACGCGCTGAGTTCTGCGATATGATCATCCGAAAAGTCACCGAGGCCGACCGCATCCAGATCACTGATCTGCTCAATACCGTCATCGAGATCGGCGGGACCACGGCCTATCTAAGCCCGGTCACGCCGGATTTCTTCGACCGCTTCCTCGCGCCTGAAACCGATCAGACCTTTCTGTTCGTAGCCGATGCCTCGGGCGAGATCGTTGGGATGCAATGGATGAGCCCCGGCGATATGGGCCTCGGCATTATCGCCACTTTTGCGAAACCCGACACAGTGCAACGCGGCATCGGAACCCAGCTTTTCGCAGCCACCAAAGCCGAAAGCATTGAAACCGGCTATACCGAGCTCGACGCGACGATCCGTGCCGATAACACTGGCGGGCTGGCTTTCTATTCCAAGATGGGGTTTGTCGATGTCGACGTCGAGAAAGCCAAACCATTGGCGGACGGCACCAAGGTCGATCGCATCGTCAAGCGGATGCGTCTTTCGCCACCTCAAACAACCAACGCGTAAACGTCTTCACTTTGACAGATGGCACACCGGGCCGCGTCACAATGTAATAGCCCAACTCAGACGGCGCGCCTTGATAGACGCAAACGAGCGCTCCGCTATCCAGATCAGCCTGGATCAACGGGCGGCCCTGAATGGACAACCCATAGCCCGAGCGCGCGGCCGACAGCACCAGCGCATTGGTCGCAAATTCCGTGATCCGCGTACAAGACAGATCAAGACCGTTCTCAGCGGCCCAAAGCTTCGGCTCTGCCCGGCCGGCCTCAAACACCCATGGCAAAGCGCAGAGCTCTGTTAGATCATCCGCTGCCACATCACCGATCAGATCGCGCGTGCCGACGATGACATAGCGAGCCGAGACCAAAAGCTGCGCGTCATAGCCCTGCCAGTCGCCGTGCCCATATCGAATGGCCAGATCGAACCCGTCGCGTTTTAGATCGACGAGATCCCCGCTGGGATGCAGCGCCAATTCGGTATCGGGATGCTGCGACCAAAACCCACCGACGCGCGGCATCAGCCAGTTTTCTGCAAAGCTTGGGGTCAGAGCGATTTTCAACGGCTGAGAGGCCTGCGCCTCACGCAAATCCCGCACGCCTTGGGTCAGGGTTGAAAACCCTTCGTTCAGCGCATCCGCCAATTGCCGCCCCGCCTCGGTCAGCGCCATTTTGACCCCTGCGCGAAAGACGAGCTCTTGGCCGAAATCGGCTTCCAGACCGCGCACATGCTGGGCGATAGCTGCATGGGTGACGTTGAGCTCGCGCGCCGCCGCACTAAAGCTTTCCAGGCGCGCCGTTGCTTCAAACGCGCGCAGAGCAGCCAGAGAAGGGATATCGCGCCAGTTCAAATCATACCTGTTAGCTCAACTTACAATGTGGAAATCATACTGATTAGGTTTCACCCATAAAACAAGCCATATTCATCCCATACCCCCATAGGAGATGAAAGATATGTTTAGCCTACTTGCAAATATGATCCTGCCGCGCAGCCGGCAAAATCCCGACATCGCGCCCAACGAATTCGCAGATCGCTTCACCCCCAAGCGCCGCCATCACAGGGCGCATGATGCGAGCCACTGGAACCCGTATTCTTACTTTCAATAGAAAGAGAGCGCTTATAGCTCAGTTGGTGGGTAGTGGCGCCAACTGGGCTGCAAGGCTTGCGGCTTGGTCTTTGTCCATACGCGGCAACATCACGCGCAGCGTATAAGCGCCCTCCATTTTGCCGTCCTTGTTCCAATAGGTCCAATCGGACACTTGCGCTTGTTTGATTGTGACGGGGTCATATTGCTTGGCGTCAATATAGACCGGATCATTGCTGATCACCGCCTCATATGTATCGCCATCGCGCGAGATCACCTGACACCAGATATGCTCATACCCGTCATTGCCGAAAGGCAGACCGACTTTCAAAAGCATCGTCTGGGTGTTGAGGTCCGTCTCATCAAGTTTTGCGACAAAAATCGGCATCGTGCGCTGTGCTTCGGCAATGGCCGCGTTCATCTCTGCGTCGTCGGAGGTGAAATCCCAGGTCGGATCACCCGCCATGGCGGCGGTGGACAGGCAGATCGCGATCAGGCTCGCCGTGATGAATTGAAAAAGTCTTCGCATGAGATGTCCTTTCTTCTTGTTCTTTAGGTCTCGCATATTGTGCCTGCGCGGCCCGTCTTTGATCTCCAACCGCTGAAGGCTCCCGCCTCAAAGATCAAGACCGTTCCATCGGGCCAGCGTGCGAAACTTGCCCCGCTCGTACAAGCCCCCGTGCCGTCTGGCGCGCGCCTCGCAAGTTTCGTCATCGCAGAGATCGCGGAATGATCGGTGCGGCCAAAGTCAATACGCTGGCCACGCGCGGGCACATCAACGCCGCCGCCATCTAGCGCATATTCCAGCCTCTCGGAGGGCGGCACTGGCGCAACAGCACATCCCGCCAACACCAGACACAGCAACGCGCGCCGCATCAGCGCGGGCTGCGTTTGGCCAAGATCCGTTGCAAAGTCCGTCGGTGCATATTCAAGCGCCGCGCAGTTTCCGAGACGTTGCGATCGCATAACTCATAAACGCGCTGGATATGTTCCCAGCGCACGCGGTCCGCCGACATCGGGTTCTCGGGCGGAGGGGGGAGCTCATCGCCAGTGGCCAGCAGCGCATTGGTGACGTCATTGGCATCGGCAGGCTTAGACAGATAATCCGTGGCTCCGATCTTGACGGCAGCCACCGCCGTGGCAATCGCGCCGTATCCCGTCAAAACAACAATCCGCGCATCAGGGCGCTTTTCGCGCAGCACTTCGACCACATCCAAGCCATTGCCGTCGCCCAATCGCAGATCAATCACTGCATAGGCGGGAGGCCGCGCCGTCGCGATGGCTTTACCACCAGCCACAGTCTCGGAGGTTTCCGGCTCAAAGCCGCGCTTTTCCATTGCGCGTGCAAGGCGGCGCAGAAACGGTTCGTCATCATCAACGATCAGGAGGGATTTATCTTCGCCAATATCGTTCAATGGACGATCTGTCATACGCAAAGCCTTCTTTATGAGCGGTCTAGACCCGACCTTAGGCTTTTTCTGCCCTGCGTCAAACTGTCATCAACTGGCGTCGGCGTAGCATGCAACCGTCTTGGCAATCTGATCGGCAGTCGCATCGCGGCGGAAGAAATCGACAAAGCCTGTCTCGGGCAGCACCAGATAGGTGAAGGTTGAATGGTCCACGAGGTAATAATCGTCCTCACCGGGTTGGCGCTTGTAATAGGTCTTATAGGCCTGCGACGCCGCTTTGATCTGCGCGGGCGAGCCGGTCAGGCCCAACATATCGGGATGCATAATATCGGTGAATTCAGCCACGACTTCGGGCGTGTCACGTTCCGGATCGATTGTGATAAACACTGGCCGCACATCATAGCCATCTGATTGCAGCATCTCTGTGGCCTCGGCATTGCGCGCCACATCCAAAGGGCAAACATCGGGGCAAAACGTATAGCCAAAATAGACCAAAGTCGGCTTGGTGATGACATCAGCATCCGTGACGGTTGCACCTGTTTCATCAACCAGCTCAAATGGCCCGCCGATACTGCCACCCGCCGCGACCGAGCTAGCGCGACATTGCGCGAACTGATCGCCCCCGCGTGGCCAGAAGGTGTAGGCGACAAGCCCTGCCAGCATGGCCACAACCAAGCCCAAAGCCGTTCCCGCATAGATCTTGTCCATCTTGATCCCCTGTTGCTGATCTCGACACAGACGTTGATCCCCCATCGCAGAGCCACTATCAATCGGCCATTATGACGCGACCAATCACAATCTGGCGATGAACGACTTTACAAGCGGGCTGCTGGGCGAGAAATCCTCGCAAGGGCTGGTACGGCTACAAACGCTTATCATATTGCGTTGGCTGGCCGTAATAGGTCAGATCACCACGATTATCATTGCAACCTTCTATCTGAATTTGCAGATCGATCTGGGGATGTGCTTTCTGGCGATCTCTGCCTCGATTATCACCAATCTGGTCGCGATCTTCGTCTACCCTGTCAGCCGCCGCCTGCCCGAGCGCGAAGTGATGTATACGCTTTTGTTCGATCTCACGCAGCTGGCCTTTCTGCTGTATCTCACTGGCGGGTTGAACAACCCGTTCGCACTTTTGATCCTCGCGCCTGTGACTGTGTCGGCCATGACCTTGCGCCCGCAATCCACGCTGTTTCTGGCGGGGCTCGCGATGGTGATGGTCACAATCCTCGGGGTCTATTACGTGCCATTGCGCACCGCCGAAGGGTTCATCTTGCGCATGCCGCAGGTCTTTGTGATCGGCTTTTGGGTCGCCGTGATGATCGGCATTGCCTTTCTGGCGATCTACGCGCGCCGCGTCACCGCCGAGACCTATTCGATGAGCCAAGCCCTTCTTGCCACGCAAATGGCGCTGTCGCGTGAACAAAAACTGACCGATCTGGGAGGCGTGGTCGCCGCCGCTGCCCATGAGTTGGGCACGCCATTGGCCACGATCAAACTGGCCAGCGCCGAGTTGATAGAAGAGCTCGATGATCGCCCGCTTTTGCAAGAAGACGCCAGCCTGATCCGCGAACAGGCCGAGCGGTGTCGCGATATTTTGCAATCCATGGGCCGCGCCGGCAAAGACGATCTGCATTTGCGCACTGCACCACTGAGCGCCTTGATCGAGGAGGCCGCCGAGCCGCATAGCGATCGCGGCAAAGAGCTACATTTCGACTATATACCAAGCGATGATACCGACGACCGCATGCCAAACATCCTGCGTCGTCCTGAAATTATCCATGGGCTCAGAAACCTGATCCAAAACGCCGTCGATTTCGCCTCAGACAATGTCTGGATCGACGCGCAATGGTCGGCAGAGACGCTTGCGATCCGCGTCATAGATGACGGCAAAGGCTATCCCACTGATCTGATGGGCCGCATTGGCGATCCGTTTATCGGCAGGCGCAACCGCAAGGAGCGCGCCGATAACAGGCAAGAATATGAGGGCATGGGGCTGGGCTTGTTTATCGCCAAAACCCTTCTGGAACGCTCCGGTGCGGAGCTGACATTTGCCAATGGCTCTGATGGTTCAAGCCCCGCACCCGGCACCCGCAGCGGCGCGATTGCTGAGGTGACATGGCCGATTGCCAGTATTGATGCACCTGCCACTGGCCAATCCGAGGCTCTGGGCGAGAACAAACTCATCGAGCCTTAACCCCGTGTTAACGCGGTCTTGGCAAGTCTGAGGGAGATTTCTCAAGATGCAGGACGCGTCATGCTTTGGACACCTATCGAGCTCTCCCTTCTAGCGGCATTTGGCCTAATCACCGGCGTCGCGGCGCTTTGGATCGTTAGTCGCATTAACCGCAAAGACATGGCGCGCACCGCACCTGACCCCGCCGAGGCGCTTCACAGCCATCATTTTACCTTCGATCTCTACGAACTCGTCGCCGCCTGTCCGGCTGCGCAAGCAGCGCTCAGCCTCGAGGATATTGACGAAGATATCTACCACCAGCTGATCGCGCGCCTTAGCCCCGTCTTTCCGCGTCTTGAGGATATTTTAGAGAGTGGCGAGGCCAAAGACACCGCCGTGGAACTGTCAGAAGTCACGCTCGATGGCCCCGTCAGCCTGCGCCTGAGCATCGAGGACACCCGTACAGACATCACCGTCACCGGCATCGCCGCACCCCTGTCGCGCCATGTTCTGGTCGATCAAGACGTGATGCAAGCCACTCAGGCCGAGCTTGGTGTGCTGCGCGATACAGTTGAAACCGCACCGATGCCGGTTTGGCGCGAAGACAGTCAAGGTCGCATTGATTGGGTCAACCGCAGCTATCTACAGCTTCTATCCAAGACCGATCAGCCCGCAGATCACGGCGCTTGGCCACCCCCGCATTTGTTTAAGACAGGCGCGATTGTGCAGCCCGGCGAGGAGGGCGCACATACCAGATCGCTCTTGGAATTTACCGACGGCACATCACGCGTCTTTGAGACCTCCAGCTTCGGACAAGGCGACACGTCATTGCATTTCGCGATGGATGCCAACCGCACCGTTAAAGCCGAAGAAAGCCTGCGCAACTTCGTCCAGACCCTGACCCAGACCTTCGCCTATCTGCCTATCGGCTTGGCCATTTTCGACCGCTCCCGTCGCTTGGTCTTGTTCAACCCGTCCCTGATTGATCTGACGACATTGACACCAGAATGGCTCAGTGCGCGCCCCTCGCTTGTCGATTTCCTCGACAGTTTGCGTGAGAAACGCATCACGCCGGAGCGTAAAAACTTCTCCGACTGGCGCGCCAAGATCAGCGTGTTGGAGCAATCTGCCCAAGACGGCAATTACTGCGAGACTTGGACCCTGCCCTCAGGCCAGACTTACCGCGTCACGGGCCGTCCGCATCCCGAAGGCGCCATCGCGTTCTTGTTCGAAGACATCAGCGCCGAAATCTCTCTGACGCGCAAATTCCGCCAAGAGCTTGAGCTCGGCCAATCGCTCTTTGACAGCATCCCCGAGGCCATTGCTGTCTTTGGCAGCGACGGCGTGATCCGCATGTCGAACCAAGCCTATGCCGATCTGTGGGGCGTCGATCCCAATGACGCTTTGGGCCAGATCACCATTATGGATGCGACGCGCTTGTGGCAGGCCGAATGCAGGCCTTCGCCCGTTTGGGGAGATATCCGCGATTTCGTCACCCAATCGGGCGAGCGTTCTGAATGGCAATCCACCGCCAGCATGCGCAACACCGCCCAGATCGAGTGCCGGGTAGCGCCGCTACCGGGCGGCTCCACGTTGGTGGGCTTTACCACCGCGACCCCGGCAACTGCGCCTGTTTCTGCCCCTACGCTCGAGGTTGCGCAGATCGCCACTTGAACACTTGCTTGCGGGGCGGGTCAGTTGAGATACAACTGACCCATGACCACAACGCTCGCCTCTGGTGTCACGATCACATTGCGCTCCGCCGAGTGTGCGGTAGCCCTTGCGCAGCGCTTCAAACGCCTTGCCGCGCCGGGGCTTTGCATCTTGCTGAGCGGGCCGGTGGGCGCCGGCAAAACCACCTTCGCACGCGCGTTGATCCAGCACTTGCAAACAGAGCACGGCACAGCCGAAGACATCCCCTCGCCCACTTTCACGCTCGTCCAAACCTATCACGCGGGCACGCTCGAGATCTGGCACGCCGATCTCTACCGGCTCACCTCGCCTGACGAACTGATCGAGCTGGGCCTCGACGACGCGCTGGATAGCGCGCTGTGCCTGATCGAATGGCCCGACCGGATGGGCGATCTAACCCCGAAAGACGCGGTTCATCTCGACCTGCAACCGACCGCAATCGACGATGAGCGGCTTTGCACCTTGCGCTGCGCAAACCCCGCCATCCAATCAGAACTGACCGCTCTTGCCCAAGGCCTGCATGATGACTGAGCGCGCGGCAGCCCTGAGCGATTTCCTGACGCTTTCAGGCTGGGGGGACGCCACAAGCGCGCCTTTGGCAGGCGACGCTTCAAACCGCCGCTATGAGCGGCTCACCCACCCGTTACTCGGGCGCGCCGTGTTAATGGACGCACCACCGCAAAAAGGCGAAGACGTCCGCCCGTTTATAACTATCGCGCTACATCTGCGCAGCCTCGGTCTCAGCAGCCCCGAGATTTTCGCGCGCGACGTGCAGCATGGCTTCCTGCTGATCGAAGACCTCGGCGATGACCTCTTCGCCCGCGTTCTTGAACGTGATCTATCGCTGGAAACCCCGCTCTATCTGGCCGCGATCGACGCTTTGATCACGGCGCAATCGGCCCCGCCGCCCAAGGGCCTCGCCAGTTACGACACAGATGCGATGACCGAGACCGCATTGCTGGCCGTAGACTGGTATCAACGCTACGCCACGGGCACAGTCAACGAAACGCTGCGCGCCGATCTGGCCTGCGTGGTGGAGGCCACGCTCACCCAATACATGACCGGCCCGCCCGTCTTAGTGCAGCGCGACTATCACGCCGAAAACCTGCTTTGGCTGCCGGATCGTTCCGGCACCGCGCGCACAGGATTGCTGGATTTCCAAGACGCGATGCTGGGCCATCCCGCCTACGATCTGGCCTCGCTTCTTAAAGATGCGCGCCGCGATGTAGGGTTTGAAACCCAAGAGACATCACTGGCGCATTATCTCGATCAAACCGGCCGCGAGCCCGAAACGTTTATGGCCGCCTACAGCGCTGTCAGCGCGCAGCGCAACCTGCGCATCTTGGGCGTCTTCGCGCGGCTCAGCATCCGTGATGGCAAACGCAATTACCCCGATCTGATCCCGCGCGTTTGGAGCAATCTGCAAAGCGATCTGGCCCATCCCGCGCTTGCAGATCTCAAGGCGCTGATCGAAGCACAGATCACGCCGCCCACTGATGCGATCATAGCAACACTCAAATCCGCGGAGCCCGCCAATGCCTGAGGCCGCGATGATCTTTGCCGCCGGTTTCGGCACGCGGATGAAGCCACTGACCGACACGCAGCCCAAGCCGCTGATCAAAGTCGCCGGCCGCGCGCTGATCGACCATGCGCTTGATCTGACCACGGGCCATATCCGCAAAGCGCTCGTGAACGCACATTACAGGGCTGACCAGATCGAAGCGCATTTGGCCGACCGGGATGTACACATTCTGGTCGAGACGCCGGATATCCTCGACACAGGCGGCGGGCTGAAAAACGCGCTTGATGCGCTTGGTCCTAAGCCCGTCTACACCCTCAATTCCGACGCGATCTGGGGCGGTGCGAACCCGCTCGCCGACCTAGCGAGACACTGGCAGCCAGAGCGGATGGAAGCGCTAATGATGCTCGTCCCGCTCAGCCAAACAGTGGGCTACACGCGCGCGGGAAATTTCGCCATCGGCGCGGATGGTCGCTTGCAAAAGGACGCGAGCGGTGAGGTCTATACGGGCGCGCAGATCATCAGAACCGACAGGCTGTCCAAGATGCGAAAGACCGCCTTTTCACTAACCGAGATTTGGGATCAGATGCTGGAAGCTGGCACGCTTTACGGTGTCAGCTATGACGGCCAATGGGCCGATGTCGGAACACCGGACGGCATCGCTTTGGCCGAAGCCATGCTGGAGAAGCGCGATGTTTGAGCCATCCACCAAACCGCGCATTTACGGCACCGCACCGGGCGTCGATTTCCCGCAAGCCTTAATCTCTGGCCTAAGCGATGCGCTGAAAGGCAAAAGCCCAGATGCCATCGCGCGGGTCACGCTTTTCGTCAACACCCGCCGCATGGCCCGCCGGATCACCGAACTTTACACTCAGAGCGGCGCGACCTTGTTGCCGCGCATCCGGCTGGTCACTGATCTGGCCGAAGACCCCAGCTTTGCCAGCGCGGATGACCAACTCAACCCATTGGCGCGCAGGTTGGAATTGGCGCAGCTGGTCCGCGCCCTGATCAAACGCGAACCCGACTTGGCCGCTGAAGCGACGGCCTTTGATCTGGCAGACAGCTTGGCCACGTTGATGGAGGAGCTTCACGGCGAAGGCGTCTCGCCGGGTGCGCTTGGCCAGATAGATGTGGCGCAGCATTCCGCGCATTGGAAACGCAGCCTCGAGTTTTTCGAGATCGTGCAGACCTTCTTTGGCGCAGACAGCCCACAAGACGCGCAAGCCCGCCAACGCCGCGCCGTCGAAATTTTGATCGAGCGCTGGCAGACCGAACAGCCGAAAGACCCGATCATCATCGCGGGCTCCACCGGCTCGCGTGGCACGACGCGCCTGTTGATGGAGGCTGTGTCCAAGCTCGATCAAGGTGCGGTGATCCTGCCCGGCTTTGACTTCGAGATGACGCAAGAGATCTGGAACAGCCTCGACGCTACAGCCCCCGGCGCGCTGCCCCATGAGGACCACCCGCAATACCGTTTCCAATCACTGATGCGCGCGCTTGATCTGGGCTGCACTGACATTAAAGCGTGGAGCACCACTCCTCCCATCAGCCCCGCGCGCAACGCGCTTGTCTCTCTGGCCTTGCGCCCCGCTCCTGTCACCGATGGCTGGCTCAGCGACGGGCCAGATTTGACCGATTTGGACACCGCCACGCAAGCGCTGACCCTCCTTGAAGCGCCCACGCCGCAACTTGAAGCCACGGCCATCGCGCTGCGCCTGCGCCACGCGATTGAGCAGGGCAAAACAGCCGCCGTAATCAGCCCCAACCGCATGCTAACTCGCCAGATTACCGCAGCCCTGCAACGCTGGCAGATCGAGCCCGATGACAGTGCCGGCACGCCCTTGCAACTGACCGCACCCGGCAGGCTACTGCGCCAGACGGCTGCGATGATGGGGGCGGAGCCGAGCTCTGAAACCCTTCTGGCCCTGCTCAAACACCCGCTGGTTGGCGGCTCTGCGCGGCGCGATCACTTGCGCCATACCCGCGATCTGGAGCTTGAACTTCTGCGCGCCAGCCCCACGCTTCCCACGGAAGCGGCCATCACAAATTGGGCCACCAAACGCGAGACGCCCGACACGCTCGCTTGGGTCCATTGGCTGACGCCTTTGCTGGAAGCGATGCGCTTGGCTGACGCCTCTGAACTGCGCGATCACGTCGACACACACCGCAGCCTGACCGAAGCGCTGAGCGCTGGACCAATTGGCGAAGGCAGTGGCGAGTTGTGGTTGCAAGAGCCGGGCAAGGTCGCTTTGAAAACCATGTCCGATCTGCAAGACGCCGCCGCTGCGGGCGGAGAGATGACACAGGCCGAATACCGCGATCTGCTACACGCCGTCTTGTCGTCCGGCGAGGTGCGCGACCCGAACCTGCCGCGCCCTGACATCATGATTTGGGGCACGTTGGAGGCCCGTGTGCACGGCGCTGATCTGGTGATCCTCGCAGGGCTCAATGAAGGCAGCTGGCCGGAACTGCCGTCGCCCGATCCATGGCTCAACAGGCAGATGCGCAAAGACGCAGGGCTTCTGTTGCCGGAACGCCGCATCGGGCTGTCGGCGCATGATTTCCAACAGGCCATCGCAGCCCCCGAGGTCTGGATCACCCGCGCGACCCGCGATGCCGAAGCCGAGACCGTGGCATCACGCTGGATCAACAGGCTGACCAATCTGATGGAGGGGCTAGAGGCCGGAAAACCTGCGCTGGCCCAAATGCGTGCCCGCGCGCAAGACTGGCTGCACTGGGCAAGCGAGATCGACCGGCAGGCAAAACCTGTCGCACCTGCCAAACGCCCCGCGCCACAACCGCCTGTCTCTGCCCGTCCGACCAGCCTGTCAGTCACGCGGATCGAATGGCTAATCCGCGACCCTTACGCGATCTACGCGCGCTTCATCCTTGGGCTCAAACCATTGGGCGATTTACAATCGGCGCCAGATGCGCCTTTGCGCGGCATAGCGCTCCATGACGTCTTTCACCGCTTCATCGAAGAGGTCCCGCAAGGCGACATCGACCGCCTGATGGAGATCGCGGCAGAAGTTTTCTCCTCTGAGGTGCCTTGGCCCGCCACGCGCGCGATGTGGCGCGCCAAGCTCAAACGCAGTGCCCCGTGGTTCATGGCGACCGAGGCCGACAGGCGCGCCATCGCCTCCCCCGTTGCGTTCGAGAAAACCGGCACCGCCAGTTTGAACGCGCCGAAGTTTACTCTCAATGGCCGGGCGGATCGGATCGACAGAACGCCAGACGGAACATTGATCCTGCATGACTACAAATCCGGCAGTGTACCCTCTGAGAAGCAGCAGAAATATTTCAACAAACAACTGCCGCTTCTGGCCGCGATTGCGCAGCGTAACGGCTTGGAGGACGTCCCCAAAGCCCCCGTCACGCAGACGCGCTATATCAGCCTTGGTGCCACGCCGAAGGAGCTCATCAGCGACTATGGTCCCGGAGATCTGGATGAAATCTGGGCCGATTTTGCCAAGTTGATTGCGGCTTTCGCCCAACGTGACCAAGGCTATGCCGCGCGCCGCGCAGTGCATGAAGATCGCTGGGGGCGCGACTATGACCACCTCGCGCGATACGGCGAATGGGATGTCACCGATGATCCCGTCGCGTTCCCTGTCGGGCCGGAGGAGGACGCATGACCGTGCCACCCAATGACGCGTCGCGCGATCAGATCATCGCCGCGATCCCGTCCAATTCAACCTGGCTGACGGCCAATGCGGGTTCCGGCAAAACGCGCGTTCTGACCGACCGCGTGGCGCGTTTACTCTTGGAAGAGAAAGTCCCGCCGCAGCGCATCTTGTGCCTGACCTATACCAAGGCCGCAGCCAGCGAGATGCAGAACCGCCTGTTCAAACGCTTGGGCGAATGGGCGATGATGGACGATGCGCATTTGGGCCGAAGCCTTGCCGATCTGGGTCTTGAGGCGAGCTACGGCGCAGACGCTCTTGTTGAGGCCCGCCGCCTCTTTGCCAGCGCGATTGAAACACCGGGCGGGTTGAAAATTCAAACGATCCATTCGTTTTGCGCTTCGCTCCTGCGCCGTTTCCCGCTCGAGGCTCGCGTCTCGCCCAACTTCACCGAGATCGACGACCGCGCCGCCAAGCTGTTGCGCGAAGACGTGCTAGAACATATCGCGACCCATCACCCCGCTCAGATGGCCGGTTTCGCGGCGCATTTCACTGGCGATGATATCGACGCTTTCCTTGCGCAAATAAGCCGCAACCGAGAACTTTTTGCAAAGCCCCCCAGCATTGAAACGCTTCGTGACATCTACGCGCTCGGGTCTGATGACGACGACGCCAAGCTGCTGTCACAGGTGTTTTTGGGCAGTGAAGCGCAAGTGATTGATGCGGTTTTGCCAGCGCTTGAGGCAGGCTCCAAAACCGATATGGCTCTTGCCACAAACCTGAGAGGCGTCTCGCTTGATGCCCCTTCATTGGCCACGCTCGCCCAGCTTGAGGCCCTGTTCCTGACAGGCCCAACCGCCAAAGCGCCTTTCACCGTCAAAGCCACGCCGCCGACCAAAGACACGGTGAAAGCCCTAGGCGATGCCTTCGATCAATTCGACCAACTCCGCCACCGCGTCGAGGCCGCACGCGAGACCCGATTGGCGCTCGCCGCGTTGGAAAAGGCCCGTGCGCTACACGCATTCGCCACGCCGTTTTTGGCCGAGTTGGACCGCCGCAAACTGACCCGCGGCTTGCTCGATTTTGACGACCTGATCCTCAAAGCCCGCGCCTTGATGACCGACCGCGATGTTGCCGCTTGGGTGCTGTTCCGCCTTGATGGCGGCATCGATCATATCCTTGTCGACGAGGCGCAAGACACCTCGCCCGATCAGTGGAAGGTGATCGAGCTTTTGACGCAAGAGTTCACCTCCGGCGATGGCGCGCGCGCGGATACCAAGCGCACGATGTTTGTGGTGGGCGACAAAAAGCAGTCGATCTATTCGTTCCAAGGCGCAGACCCGCGCGCCTTTGATGAGATGAAGGTACAATTCAGCGCAGCACTCGATCAGGCCAGTGATCAGCTGCATGACCGCGAGCTGCTCTATTCCTTCCGTACGGCCGAGCCGATCCTAAGGCTCGTTGACGCCACTTTCACCGAAAACTTGCGGCGCGGCATGGGCGGCGCGCTGACCCATCTGGCGTTCAAATCGCAGATGCCCGGTCGTGTCGATCTGTGGGACTGGATCGAGAAAAGCGAGAAGCCCGAAGACACGCCATGGTTCGACCCCGTCGACCGCGTCAGCCCGCAAGATCACTCGGTTCTGCTGGCCGAGAAGATCGCGGGTCAGATCAAAAACCAAATCGCCTCTGGCTGGATCACGCGCGTTGACGGCGACAAGACGATCACCCGCCGCATTCGCGCGGGCGATTTTTTGATCCTCGTACAGCGCCGCGCCACGCTGTTTCACGAAATCATCCGCGCCTGCAAAGCGCTTGATCTGCCCATGGCGGGGGCCGACCGTTTGCGCATCGGCGCGGTGATGGCCGTCAAAGACCTGACCGCGCTGATGTCTTATCTGGCCACGCCTGAGGATGATCTGTCGCTCGCAGCGCTTCTCAGATCACCCATCGGCGGCTTCTCGGAAGCGCAGCTATACGATCTGGCGCAAGGCCGCGAACAGAAGTTCCTCAGCCGCGAATTTGAGCGCCGCAAGGACGAATGGCCCGCGCTATTCGACATGCTTGAAGACCTGCGCAAACGCGCCGATTTTATGCGCCCCTATGATCTGCTTGAACACGCACTGACCCGCCATAAATGCCGCGAGAAATTGCTGGCGCGCCTTGGCCCTGAATCGGATGAAGGCATCACCGCACTTCTCGATCAAGCGCTCAGCTACGAGCAGAACGACGTCCCCAGCCTGACCGGATTTCTGACATGGCTGGCCACCGATGAAGTCACGATCAAGCGCCAGATCGACAGCAATTCCGACCAGATCCGCGTGATGACCGTGCATGGCGCGAAAGGCTTGGAGGCCCCTATCGTGATCCTGCCTGACACGGTCACCATCCAAAACCGCCAGCGCGACGATATCCTCGACCATCACGGAACACCGCTTTGGAAGGTGCGCAGCGACGACATGCCTGCTGCGCAGATCGCGATCAACGACCAGATCAAGGTGCGTCAGGCCGAGGAAAAAATGCGCCTGCTTTACGTCGCTATGACACGTGCGGAAAACTGGCTGATCGTCTGCGGCGCGGGCGAGGCTCCGAAGTCCGACAGCCAAGCGTGGTACAATGTGGTCGAACAAGGCATGGGGCATGTCGGCGCTGTTACTGGCCCCGATGGCGTCGCGCTCAGGCTTGATGATGGCCTTTGGCCCATTGAGGGCGATGAGGAGGTTGAAGACGCCGCCAGCCCGACGCCCGCCCCCCTGCCCGCGTGGATTTCCGAACCGCCCAAGCCCGCGACAGACCAAAAACCTATCTCCCCGTCGAACCTCAAAGGAGCCAAAGCCCTTGGCAGCCCCGATGCGCTCGACACGGAACAAGCCATGGCGCGCGGCACGGCTATTCACGCACTTCTCGAGCATCTGCCCGCCCATCCGCGCGCGGCATGGACCGAGCTCGCGCCGCGTCTGACCTCGGGCTATGACGGCCCTGACAAAATGGAGCTGCTTGCCCATGCCACCCGCGTGCTCGACGCGCCCGAATTGGCGCATTTGTTTGAGCCCGGCAGTTTGGCGGAGGTGGGCATCTCGGCCAAACTCGACGCCTTGGGCGGGCAAGCGATCTTTGGGACAATCGACCGGCTGATTATCACGCCCGATCTGATCCAAGCCGTGGATTTCAAAACCAACGCCCTTGTGCCGAATACGGCGGAAAACACACCAATCGGCATCCTGCGCCAGATGGGCGCTTATCTTGATGCGTTGAGCCAGATTTACCCTGACACACCCGTTGAGATCGCGATTTTATGGACCGAAACCACACAACTTATGACGTTGCGACACGACATCGTGAGGAAAGCACTGGCATCTGCCCATACATCTTGACGTTTCTCACCCCGCTCCATAGGTTCAGGCTCCAATTCAGCCACAAGCCTTGGAGGGCCCTTACATGGCAACCGTCTCCGTCACTGATGACACATTCGATTCTGAAGTTCGCAACTCAGACGTCCCCGTAATCGTCGACTTCTGGGCGGAATGGTGCGGCCCCTGCAAGCAGATCGGCCCTGCTCTGGAAGAGCTTTCGGCAGAATATGAAGGCAAGGTCAAAATCGTTAAAGTCAATGTTGACGAGAACCCGAATTCGCCCGCTCAGATGGGTGTGCGCGGTATTCCGGCGCTGTTCATGTTTAAAGACGGCGAAGTGGTGTCCAACAAAGTTGGCGCGGCTCCGAAAGCGGCGTTGCAAAGCTGGATCGACGAAACCGTCGCCTAAAGCACAAGCTACAAACCGAATAACAGGGCGTCCAATCGGGCGCCCTTTTTCGTTGCTAGAGACCAAACACGAAAAAGCCCGGACCAGTTAAGGCCCGGGCTTTTCACTCTGTACAGATTAACTTTCTAGATCAGCTCCGTCCGAACTCCGGATAGGCTTCCATCCCCAACTCGGATGTGTCCAGCCCGTTGATCTCGTCTTCTTCCGAGACCCGGATACCGGTCACAGCCTTGAGGATGAACCACAACACCGCAGAAGCGACGCAGACGAAGACACCGACAACCATGATCGCATAAAGCTGCGTGCCAAGTGAGGCGGCGTCATTGGTGAAGCAGACGGCGATTGTGCCCCAGATCCCTGCGAACAGGTGAACCGGAATGGCGCCAACCACATCGTCGATCTTCAGCTTGTCGAGCATCGGAACCGCGAAGACCACGATCACACCACCGACCATACCGATCAGCGTCGCCGCACCCAAAGACGGCGTCAGTGGCTCAGCCGTGATCGAGACCAGACCGGCCAAGGCACCGTTCAGCACCATTGTAAGGTCAGGCTTCTTGTACATCAGCTGCGTCAGGATCAGCGCTGCAACTGCCCCACCGGCAGCCGCCGTGTTGGTGTTGGAGAAGATCCGGCTGATGTCAGCCACATTGCCCGCTGTATCCATGTAAAGCTGCGAGCCGCCATTAAAGCCGAACCAGCCAAGCCACAGGATGAACGTACCCAAAGTGGCCAAGGCAAGATTAGAACCCGGCATAGGAACGGTGCGGCCGTCTTTATATTTGCCGATACGTGGACCAAGAATGATCGCGCCCATCAAAGCAGCCCAGCCACCGACCGAGTGCACAACAGTCGAGCCCGCAAAATCTTGGAAGCCAGCCGCGTCAAGGAAGCCACCGCCCCATTTCCAAGAGGCTTGGATCGGGTAGATGATCGAGGTCAAAACAACGACGAAAATCAGGAACGGCCACAACTTGATCCGCTCCGCCACGGCGCCCGACACGATAGAGGCAGTGGCCGCACAAAACATCAGTTGGAAGAAGAAGTCCGACCCAACAGAGGCATAGGTCAGATCAGGCTCTGCGCCCTCCAGACCCACAGGCTCAAGCCCGGTGATCGCGAGCGCGCCAAGGACGCCTTCCGACATCCAATTGCCATCGCCCGGATACATCAGGTTATAGCCGATCAGGTAGTAGAAGATCGACGCCAGCGAGAACAGCGCGATGTTCTTGGTCAGCTGCATCGTGACGTTCTTGGAGCGCACAAGCCCGGCCTCCAGCATCGCGAACCCTGCCGCCATCCAGAACACCAGAAAGCCTGCGACAAGGAACATGAAGGTTGTGAAGATAAAGCCGATCTCGGCGTTGAGCGGGGTGGTATCCGCGTCTTGCGCGACCCCGAGGCTTGGCAACACCGCAAGTGTTGCGGCCAGCGGAATGAGGTATCTCTTTTGCATTTTGGTCAGTCCTTTTCCCGTTCAGCGCTTACAACGCTTCGTCATTTGTCTCGCCCGTGCGCACGCGAACGGCTTGGGCCACGTCGAGCACGAAAATCTTGCCGTCCCCGATTTTGTCAGTCTTGGCCGTCGTGGTGATCGTCTCGACCACTTGATCGGCCATGCCCGCGGCAACGACGATTTCCAGTTTCACCTTGGGTACGAAATTCACGGCATATTCCGCGCCGCGATAGATTTCAGTGTGGCCAGATTGCGAGCCAAAGCCCTTAATCTCGGTCACCATCATCCCGCGCACACCGATAGAGGTCAGCGCCTCGCGGACCTCCTCCAGCTTGAACGGCTTGATAGCTGCTATGATCAGTTTCACGAATTTCCCCTTCGCATTGCACCCCGCATACGGGGCTATCTCTGCAATGCAGCAAAAGAGAGCGCGCGGCGCAGAGCAACGCGCAGAGGTGCGAATTGAGGCCGCAAAGCGCGGCAGTATCTAAAAAAGTTGCACAATTTTTAGGCACTGCACAAAAATTAGGCACAATTGGAATTTCGAACCTGACGATTTAAGTGCACATCGCCGCCAAGCCGCAGTATATATAGGAAAACAAAAAACAGCGTTGAGACGCAGGCAGTATGAGCAACTCCGGACCCAAAAAGCCGCCTTTGGTGGCCGAGAAGCGCTATTCGAAATCCGCGCCTGCTAAACCTGCGCGCAAACGAAAACCTGCCGCCAAGAAGGTCAAGCGGGTCAAGAAGCGCGGGATACTTGGCTGGATATTTGCGCCGTTTCTCTTTCTTTTCCGCATCATCTGGAGCTTTTCATGGCGGATTGCCGCGATCAGCGTCCTGCTGATTGGCGCCGCTGTCGCCTATACCTACACCACGCTGCCCGCCGTCACCGATCTGGTGGACGGGCGCGCGCGCGGCTCGGTGACGCTTCTGGACCGTGACGGCTTGGTCTTTGCGTGGCGTGGCGATCAGTTCGGCGGCCCGATTCGCGCGGAAAGCGTGGCCCCGGTTCTCAAAAACGCGGTCGTCGCTACAGAAGACAAACGCTTCTACCGCCATTTCGGCCTCTCCCCGCGCGGCATTGCAAGCGCCGTGCGCATCAATTTACGCGAAGGGCGCGGGCCTTTGTCGGGTCATGGCGGCTCGACCATTACGCAGCAGGTTGCGAAACTTCTATGCCTTGGCGTGCCGTTTGACCCTGAAACCTGGAAGGACGAGGCCGAATACGAGGCTGATTGCCGCCGCACAACCAAACTGCGCAAAATCAAAGAAGCGCTCTATGCGATGGCGATGGAGGCGAAGTATTCCAAGAACGATATCCTGTCGATCTACCTGAACCGCGCCTATTTGGGCGGCGGTGCGCGTGGCTTTGAAGCAGCGAGCCAAGTGTATTTCGACAAGTCCGCAGGCCAAGTCACCCTGCCCGAGGCCGCGATGATGGCGGGGCTTTTGAAAGCGCCGTCACGATTTGCACCCACCTCCAACATCCAGCGCGCGCGCGACCGCGCGGCGACCGTGCTGAAACTGATGCGCGAGCAAGGCTATATCACCTCCGCCGATGAAGCCGCCGCGCGTGCCGCCCCCGCAAGCCTGTCCGATGTCGCGCAAGCCAAGGCGGGCGGGTATTTCGTCGATTGGGTCATGGACACCGCGCCGTCCTTCTTGGGCAGCGAGACCACCGAGGACGTGATCATCACTTCAACCTTTGACGCGCCTTTGCAAAAAGCCGCCGAAGAGGCGATGCAATATATCTTCGACAACAAAGTCCGCGAAGGATCAGAAGCGCAGGCCGCCATTGTCGTGATGTCATCGGACGGTGCCGTGCGCGCCATGGTCGGCGGGCGCGAGACCAAAGTCTCGGGCGCGTTCAACCGCGCGACAACCGCCTACCGCCAGCCCGGTTCGGCCTTTAAGCCTTTCGTCTACGCCACCGCGATGGATCTGGGGTTCCAGTATGACAGCGTCGTCATGGACGAGCCGTTTTGCATCACCACGCCCGGATCAGGCGAATGGTGCCCCAATAATTACGACCGCCAATTCCACGGGCCAATGACCCTGACTGATGCGCTCAGCCGCTCGATCAATACGGTCGCCGTCAAAATCTCCGAGGCCGTGGGCCGCGAGAATGTGCGCAAGACTGCCGAAGGCTTCGGGATCGCCAATAAGCTCGCCGATGGGCCGTCAATGGCTTTGGGCGTCTCAGAGAGTACGCTGCTGGAAATGACCGGCGCCTATGCCGGCATCCTCAACGGCGGGCGCGCGGTGACGCCTTACGGCATGACCGAACTGCGCCTCAAAGGCGATGATGTCCCGATTTTGGGCAAAGAGGGCGGTATGGGCGACCGTGTCATTACTCCGCAAGCCGCCGAGCAGCTGATTTACATGATGTATCACACGGTCGAGGCTGGCACGGGCCAGCGCGCGCGTCTAAACGGGCGCGAAGTCGCTGGCAAAACCGGCACGACGCAAGCCGCGCGTGATGCGTGGTTCATCGGCTTTACCGGTGATTATGTTGTAGGCGTCTGGATGGGGTATGACGACAACACGCCCCTTGAAGGCGTCACAGGCAGCGGTTTGCCGGCAGATATCTGGCATGAAACCATGGTGCGTGTGGCCGCCGATCTGCCCGCATCAAGCCTGCCAATGATCCGTCCCGCTCAGGCCCCCACGATTGCGCCTGAGCTGCGCGAGCCGCCTTTGATCAGCAACGAGCGCAGCCCACAACAGCCCGGACAGCAAAGCAATACCGCCGAGCGCGTCATCCTAGACGTCCTCAATAAGATTTTCGGGAATTAGCCCAGC
>CAZCEW010000010.1:0-17984 GCA_964497775.1 uncultured Rhodobacterales bacterium | reverse complement strand
TCACCCCCAAGCTGGAAGCGGCGGTTTTGCAAGTAAAGCAGCCGCGCCTGAGCGTAACTGTCCTCACTTTCATATAGAACTGAATCTACCAAATCAGAATAGCGGTAGCGATCACCAAATCGTGCGAATATGCCTGACGCCGTCGCAACGGAGCGCTCAGGCCCTGCCAAAACGAAGTTCAGAGGGTTCATCGCCGTGTCTACAATGCGCCCGACCGTGTGGCGCGAGGTGCTCGGCCCGATCAGCGGCAATTCGCTGTAACTGCCCTCCGGCACGCCCCAGACATGCAAAGTTTCGCCAAAACCGGTGGATCGCTCTGCAATTCCAGCTTCCGTGGCGACATCCAGCAGACCCGCCATCCCAAAGGTCGAATTCACAAGAAACCGGAACGTGTTGGCACCGGCCTCTTCAAGACGGAATTGCAAAAGATTGTTCAACACCATCACCGGCAGGTTCAGGTTTGACGCGAAGTTCGACACCCCCGTGCGCACCGGCTCGGGTACAATAGTGCCGTAGCCATTCGCGGCAGGGCGCACCAAAACACGGTCCAGATCGCGATTCCCGCGATGAACTTCACGATTCTGCGCCTCGTAAGGGTCATTTGCACCGCTTTCAATAGGCGCAGGTGTGCAAGCGCCGAGCAAAGACAGGCAAACCGCCGCCAGAGCAGCGCTACGGCAAGATTTTACTATTCTTCCTAGTGCAAACAAAGCATAGCTCGGTCAAATAATGGGCATTTGCGCCCGTTTTATGTGTTCCTAACGGGTATTGTGACGTAGCACCAGATGCGCAAGTCATGAACTGACAATCTTTTGCGCATAAGTGTCTGCACGGCACAACAGTTGTAATCAAGACGCCAGATGTCCAATTCTGGTGCAGAGGCAAAGACATGAGTATCGATCCCCATAAAGCTGGCCGAACCGAATTGCAGGAGGCGCGAGCCGAAAGCAGGCATCTTTTCACTGCCGCCTTCGTGTTCAGTATCTTCGTGAACCTGCTGATGCTCACTGGGCCTCTTTATATGTTGTCAGTCTATGACCGCGTTCTGGGCTCACGCTCGGAAGAAACGCTGATCGCACTGTCGCTGTTGGTGTTGTTCCTCTACGCGATGATGGGCATTCTGGAATATGCGCGCGGACGGGTCCTGACCCGCATCGGCGCGCGCTTTCAAGACAGGCTCGACCGGCGCGTCTTCACCGCCATGCTGCGCAAATCCAACCTTGATCCCGACGCGCCAGAGGGCAAAACTGGCCTGCGCGATCTCGAAGCGGTGCAAAGCCTTTTGTCTTCACCCGCCCTGCTGGCACTGTTCGATATGCCATGGACGCCCGTCTTTCTGGCCGCGATCTTCATCTTCCATCCGTGGTTAGGCCTTTTGGCCGTCACGGGCGGTGTTATCTTGATTGCACTGACGTGGATCAACCAACGCATCACGCGCCAGCCACAGCTGGAAAGCAACATCCGCACCGTTCAATCAAACCGTCTCAGCGATGAGATCATGGACGACACCGAAATCATCCAAGGTCTCGGCATGCGCGGCGCAAGCTTTGACCGCTGGCAAAAAGTGCGTGCGGAGGCACTGGAAAAGACGCTGTCGAAGAACGATAAATCCGGCACGATCACCTCTGCGACCAAAACGCTGCGCCTGTTTTTGCAATCGGCGATGCTGGGTCTGGGTGCCTATCTGGTGCTGCAAAATGAAATGACCGCAGGCGCCATGATTGCGGGCTCGATCCTTCTGGGCCGCGCTTTGGCGCCGATTGAATTGGCCGTCGGCCGCTGGGCTCAGGTGCAACGCGCGATGACCGGCTGGCAATCGCTGCAAGTGTTGCTGAGCGAAATCCCACAACTGCCCGAACGCACGCCACTGCCGACCCCAAAAGCCCACCTTCTGGCCGAGCAAGTCACGGTGATCCCGCCGGGCGAAAAGCAAGCCACCTTGCGCATGGTCTCGTTCGAGCTGCCTCCCGGGCGCGCATTGGGCGTGATCGGTCCGTCAGGCGCGGGCAAATCAACATTAGCCAAAGCGCTAACCGGCGTTTGGGCCACGGCGGGCGGCAAGATCCGTCTCGACAGTGCCAGCCTCGATCAATACGACCCAGACATCTTGGGCCATCATATCGGCTATCTGCCGCAGAAAGTGTCGCTATTTGATGGCACGATTGGCCAAAACATCGCGCGTCTGAACCCCAATGCGGACCCCGCAAAGATCGTGCAAGCCGCCCAAAAAGCCGCAGCGCATGAGCTGATCTTGCGCCAGCCGCAAGGCTATGACACGCAAATCAGCCACGCCCGTGGGCGTTTGTCGGGCGGCGAATTGCAACGCATCGGTCTGGCGCGCGCGCTCTTTGGCGACCCGGTCATCTTGGTGCTCGACGAGCCCAACTCAAATCTCGACAATGATGGCGCCAACGCGCTCAACGCCGCGATCCGCACGATGAAATCCGAAGGCAAATCGGTGATCATCATGGCGCACCGCCCCTCGGCCATTCAGGAATGCGAACTTCTGATGGTGCTTGACGGCGGCATGCGCCGCGCCTTTGGTCCGCGCGACGAGGTGCTCAAAGGCACGGTTCAAAACCACGCCAAGATCATGCAGCAAACCACGCCCGGAGGTATCACATGAGCTACCTACCAAACCCCGGCGGCCAGCCCGCACCGGTTCAAAAATGGTCCGCGAAACTGCCGGTCATCTTGGGCCTGATCGCTTTGGTCATCCTAGTCGGAGGGTTCGGGACTTGGGGCGTCATGGCCAATATCAAAGGCGCCATCATCGCCACAGGCCGCATCGAAGTCGACCAGAACCGCCAAGTGATCCAACACCCCGATGGCGGCGTCGTGGAAGCGATCATGATCGGCGAGGGCGAGCGTGTCGAGAAGGGTCAAACCCTGATCAAGCTCGACCCGACCTTGCTTGCCTCGCAACTCACGATCACCGAAGGCCAATTGTTCGAACTGATCGCCCGACGAGGACGCTTAGAAGCAGAACGTGACGGGCGCGACACGATCACGTTTGATCCTGAACTGATCGAAGTCGCTAAAACCCGCCCGCAATTGCAACAGCTGATGGACGGGCAATTGCGCCTGTTTGAAACCCGCATCTTCTCGAACTCGCAAGCCATCGAGCAATTGGAAAAACGCAAAAGCCAGATCGCAAATCAGGTCGAAGGCATCCGCGCGCAGCAAGACGCATTGGTGCTGCAACTTGATCTGCTCAAGACCGAATTGGACAACCAGCAAGAGCTTCTCGACAAAGGTCTGGCCCAAGCCGCGCGCGTCCTGTCGCTGCGCCGCGAAGATGCGCGATTGCGCGGCTCGGTGGGTGAACTTGCCGCGTCGGCGGCCGAGAATGAAGGTCGCATCACCGAGGCTGATCTCGAAATCCTGCGCCTCGACACCACCCGCAAGG
Source organism: uncultured Rhodobacterales bacterium (assembly GCA_964497775.1). Taxonomy (GTDB): domain Bacteria; phylum Pseudomonadota; class Alphaproteobacteria; order Rhodobacterales; family Rhodobacteraceae; genus Litoreibacter. The sequence goes on along the minus strand of CAZCEW010000010.1, from coordinate 14,575 downwards.
AGGAAGCAATCACCGCCCTGCGCGACCTGCAATTCCGCGAGTTCGAGCTTCAGGAAGAACGCCTCAACATCAAAGAACAATTGTCGCGCCTTGAGATCTCTTCGCCCGTCAGCGGGCTGGTCTATGGCCTGACCGTCTTCGCCGAACGCTCCGTAATCCGCCCCGCCGATCCGCTGTTGTTCATCGTCCCGCAAGACCGGCCATTGGTCATCACCGGCGAGATCAGCCCGATCAATATTGACGAGGTCCATGTCGGCCAAGACGTCACCATGCGCTTTGCGACATTCGACGCGCGCGAGACGCCGGAAGTCTTCGGCACGGTCACGACAATCTCTGGCGATGTGTTCTCCGATCAGGCGACGGGGCGTAACTATTACCGTATCGAGATGAAGCTTAACGAGGGTGAGCTTGCACGTCTGGGCGATGTCGATCTGGTGCCCGGCATGCCAGTAGACGGCTTTATCCAAACCGCCGACCGCTCGCCCATCGCCTATCTGGTCAAGCCGCTGACCGATTATTTCAACAAAGCCTTCCGCGAGAGCTAAGGGCTAGCACTTGCCCCACCCCGCCTCCCCCGTTAGCGTCGCGCCAACGGATCAAAAACGGAGCGCGCGACATGTCTGGAAAATTCGAAACTCGACTAGCTGAACTTGGCGTCACATTGGCCGACGCCCCGGCCCCTGCGGCCAATTATGTGCCAAGCGTTGTGGTCGGCGACACACTTTATGTCTCGGGCCAGATCAGCCAAAATGAGGCTGGTTTCATCACCGGAAAACTCGGCGCGGATGTCAGTGTGGAGGACGGCGCGGCTGCCGCCAAGACCTGCGCGATCAGCCTTCTGGCACAAGTCAAAGCAGCTTGCGGCGGCGATCTTGATCGTCTTGTGCGCGTGGTGAAACTGACAGGGTTCGTCAACTCCACACCAGAATTTACCGACCAGCCAAAGGTTATCAATGGCGCGTCTGATTTCTTGGTTGAGGCCTTGGGCGATGCGGGCCGTCACGCCAGATCAGCCGTCAGCGCAGGCGCCTTGCCTTTCAATGTTGCAGTTGAAATCGAAGGCATCTTCCAGATCAAACCGTGACATTACCTGACGCTTTCCTAACCACCCCTCTGGCCCATCGCGGGCTGCATGACCGAAGCGCGGGCGTGATCGAGAACTCCGCCACCGCGTTCGAGCATGCTATCGCCCAAGGCTTCGGCATCGAGCTAGATGTGCAAATGTCAAAAGACGCGCGCGCCATGGTGTTTCACGACTATGATATGGCGCGGCTCACGGGCCAAAGCGGCGCGATCCAGACCAAGCTTTCCCGCGATCTGGCGCAAACCACACTTACCGACGGCACGGATGTGATCCAAGACCTGCCCGCGATCCTAAAGCTCGTAGCAGGTCGCGCCCCGCTGTTGATCGAGATCAAGGATCAAGACGGCGCGATGGGTCCGAATGTCGGCCCGTTAGAACACGCCACGGCCCAAGCGCTCAGCGACTATCAAGGCCCCGTCGCAGTGATGTCCTTCAACCCGCATAGCGTCGCCAAGTTTGCCGAATACGCCCCCGACATCCCGCGCGGCTTGACGACCTCAGGCTATGACCCGCAAAACTGGCCTCTGCCAAACGACATCTGCGCCACCCTGCGCGGCATCCCTGACTACGCACGCACCGGCGCCTGCTTCATCTCGCACGAGGCGGCGGATTTGAACCGCCCGCGCGTCTCTGAGCTCAAAGACCAAGGTGCAGCAATCCTGTGTTGGACGATCCGCAGCAAAGAGGCGGAGCGCGATGCACGCAAGATCGCGCAAAACGTGACCTTCGAAGGCTACGTGCCGACTTGACCCGCGCCGCCCGCACCCCACCTTTCTCTCATGCGGAAGGCGGCACATAGATTATGAGCGAAACCGAAGTCGAAATCTCTGTCGTGCCCAGCTTGGCGCAAATCGACCCCGCCGATTGGGACGCCTGCGCCTGCCCGGAAGGGGGCCGTCCGCATGATCCTTTCACAACCTACCGCTTCCTCAATGCGCTGGAAGTCTCCGGCTCCGTCGGGACAGGCACGGGGTGGCAGCCGCAATATCTGGTGGCCAAGGCCGAAGGTCAGATCATCGCCGTTGCCCCGCTCTATGCCAAGGGTCACAGCCAAGGCGAATATATCTTCGATCACAACTGGGCCCACGCCTATGAGCGCGCAGGCGGGCGCTACTACCCGAAGCTGCAAATCGCCGTGCCGCATACCCCCGCGACGGGCCGCAGGTTCCTGACCCGCGAAGGTTTTGAGCAAACAGGCATCGCCGCTCTGATCCAAGGTGCGGTTCAGCATGCGAGCAATAATCAGCTGTCCTCGCTGCACATCACGTTTTGTACGCAAGACGAGGTCGCGCGCGCCACCGATCTGGGCTTGATGCATCGCACCAGCCAGCAGTTTCACTGGACAGGCAGCTACGAGAATTTCGACGCCTTCCTCGCCACGCTCTCTGCGCGCAAACGCAAAAACATCCGCCGCGAACGAAAGACCGCGCAGGACTTCGGCGGCACGATCCACGCGCTGACCGGCGATCAAATCGAGCCCGCCCATTGGGATGCGTTCTGGCAGTTCTACCAAGACACCGGCGCGCGCAAATACGGCACGCCTTACCTGACCCGCGCCTTTTTCGACGAGGCCCAAAAGACCTTGCGCGATGACATGATGCTGCTTCTGGCAGAACGTGACGGGCAGTTCGTGGCAGGCGCTCTCAACTTCATCGGGCGCGACACGCTCTATGGCCGCTACTGGGGCTGCATCGAAGATCACCCCTGCCTGCATTTCGAGCTGTGCTATTACCAAGCCATCGACTTCGCGATTGCCAATGGTCTCACCCGCGTCGAGGCGGGTGCACAAGGCGCGCATAAACTGGCGCGCGGCTATCTGCCGGTCACAACCCATTCGCTGCATTGGATGGGCGATGAAGGCTTCGCGCGCGCCGTTTCAGACTACCTAGAGGCCGAACGCGCAGCGATTGATGAAGAGATCGAAGTGCTGACCGAATACGGACCCTTCAAGAAAGCAAAGGACATGGAACCATGAGCCTCGATATCTCAAACCTGACCGCAAATGGCTGGAGCCATGACCCCAGCCGCGATGCGATCTCCAAGACCTATCAATTCAAGAATTTCGTCGAAGCCTTCGGCTTTATGACCCGGGTGGCGATCCATGCTGAAAAGCTGAACCACCATCCCGAATGGTCGAATGTCTACAAAACCGTCGACGTCACGCTGACCACGCATGACACGAGCGGGCTGACCGAATTGGACGTGAAGCTTGCCCAAATCATGGACAAGCTCGCAACTTAGTTCAGACGGCTTCCAAAAGCGCTTCACCGCCGGAAATTTCACACGTGCCGGGGCTTTCCTCGGCATGCAGCGCCGTAACAACGCCGCTATTGACGACCATCGCATAACGCTTGGAGCGCGCGACCAGACCCGCAGGCGAGGCGTCGAAATCCATGCCGATCTCTTTGGTAAAGTGGCTGGTCGCATCGCCCAACATCAAGATGCCCGCATCCGTGGCCCCTGTCGCCTCTCCCCAGGCTTTCATCACGAAAGGATCATTGACCGAAATGCAGATGATTTCTTCGATGCCTTTCTCGGCAAACTGGTCCTTGGTGCGAATGAAACTTGGCACATGGGCGGAATGACATGTTGGCGTGAACGCGCCGGGGACCGCGAAAATCACAACCTTACGGCCCGCCGTCAGATCACCCAGATCCACCGCTTCAGGCCCATCCGCGCCCAGCTTGATCAATTTTGCATCGGGTAGTTTATCGCCAACTGAAAGTGCCATTCTCGTTTTCCCTGATTGAGTTCCTGTTGTACTCACATATAGGGTTTGCGCGGGTCGGTGACCAGTCGAAGGGGACAGGATTTGAGCCATATAGTTGTGATCGGGGCTGGACAGGCCGGTGCGTCGCTGACTGCAAAGCTGCGCAGTGCGGGCTTTGACAGTGAGATCACACTGATCGGGGCAGAGCCGGTGCCCCCTTATCAACGCCCGCCATTGTCGAAAGCCTACCTGATGGGCGAGATGGAGGTCGAACGGCTCTACCTGCGGCCCGAACAATTTTACGCCGATCAAAACATCACTCTGCGTCTAGGCCAAAACGTCCGCGGGATCGACACCGAGGCCAAGACGGTCACCGTCGGCGGCGATACCATCGCCTATGACCAGCTCGCGCTGACCACCGGCTCGCGCCCGCATCATCTGCCCGCCTCGATTGGCGGTGATCTGGGCGGCGTGCATGTCGTGCGCAGCCTCGCCGATGTCGACCGCATGGCGTCCGAATTCAAGACAGGCCGCCACGCCTTGATCGTAGGCGGCGGCTATATCGGGCTAGAGGCCGCAGCCGTGGCTTCGAAACTGGGCCTAAGGGTCACTCTGGTCGAGATGGCAGAGCGGATACTCCAACGTGTCGCAGCGCCTGAGACGTCCAATTTCTTTCGCGCGCTCCACCAAGATAAGGGCGTCGAGATACGTGAGACCACCGGACTTGAACGCCTCACCGGCGAGAGCCAAGTGACAGGCGCCGAGCTATCAGACGGGACTAAGCTCGACGTGGATTTCGTCATTGTCGGCGTCGGCATCGCACCTGAAGACGCTTTAGCCAAAGCGGCAGGCCTAACCATCGACAACGGCATCTGGACCGACGCGCAAGGCCGCACCTCTGATCCGCATATCTGGGCCGCAGGTGATTGCGCCTCCTTCCCATGGAAGGGCGGGCGCTTGCGTTTGGAATCGGTGCAAAACGCCATCGATCAGGCCGAATGCGTCGCCGAGAACATGCTGGGCGCGGGTAAGGACTACGTCCCGTCTCCGTGGTTCTGGTCCGATCAATATGACGTCAAACTGCAGATCGCGGGGCTGAACACGGGCTATGACCGCATCGTCACGCGCCAGACCGAGGGCGCAACATCCTACTGGTACTACCGCGGCACCACGCTTCTGGCCGTTGATGCTATGAACGATCCGCGTAGCTATATGATAGGCAAGCGATTGATCGAAGCGGGCAAATCCCCCGCCCCCGACCTGATCGCCGATCCTGACACTGATATGAAAGCCCTGCTGAAATCATGAGAATTATCGCCGGAAAATACCGCTCCACCCCGCTGGCCCCCGTGGGCAAAGGCGACGAGGCCGTCCATCTGCGCCCCACCACCGACCGCGTACGCGAAAGCCTGTTCAACGTGCTTGCCGGCGGTCGCTTCGATGACCCGCTCGACGGCGCGCGTGTGCTTGATCTGTTCGCAGGCACCGGCGCATTAGGGCTAGAGGCGCTGTCACGCGGGGCCGAGCGGGTGTGTTTTGTCGAAAACGGCCGTGCGGGCTATAAGCTGATCTCAAAAAACATCGCCAAACTGCGCGCCGCTGAAGACACAACGCTTCTGACTTATGACGCCACCAATCTGCCCGACTGCCCTTATGATCCGTTCACCCTGATCTTCCTCGACCCACCCTACGGCAAGGGGCTAGGCGAGCGCGCGCTAGACTCCGCGCGCAAATCCGGCTGGATCGCCAAAGATGCGCTGATCATCTGGGAAGACAATGAAGCGCAGATAGCGCCCAAAGGTTTCGAGCTCGTCGATACCAAAAGCTACGGTACCAGCCACATGACCCTGCTCAGATCCACATGACCCCGATCGAGATCACCTTCGACTGGAAGGACGTCAATCAAGCCGCAGCGGCCAAAGCACTGGCACGCAACGCGCAGCCCCCAATGTGGCAAACCCTCGCTCTGCTGGTCGGTGGCGCCTTGCTTGCCTATCTGTTCGACACATTTGTCGTAGGCTCCAACGGCACGGGCGGGGTCTGGGGCTTCGGGATCGGCGTCTATGCCTGCATTGCCTGGAATTGGCTCAGGTTTCGCATAACCGCCAAAGGCATCGCCAACTCGCCCACCCGCGCAAGCACGATGACCCTAAGCCTCGATCAAGACGGCTACAGCGCCAAGACCGAGCTGTCACATGGCTGGACCGCGTGGAGCACCGTCAAAGCGATCAAACCCACAAAGGACATGATCGTCGTCGCTGTCGGTACGGTCGAATATTTCCCGATCCTCGACAGCGCCTTGCCAGATGGCATGACCCGCGACGACATGATCAAAACGCTTGAACAACTGACAGGCCTTCAAGCCGGATAAGGGCCGCAAAAGACAAAGGCCGCGCCCAGATCTGGACGCGGCCCACTTGTTACGCGGGAATAACTCCCCCACTGAGTAACCTCAGTTAACTTTCGTACCCTCTTCACCTTCCGCCACGAACGTCTGGGCGTCTTTGACCAAAGCCGCGCCATCAAGGCCCTTCTCGGTCATCTCGGTGATCCAATTGGCTGTCACCGTCTCGCCCAGCGCTTTGATCCGCGCGGTTTGCTCGTCTGACAAAACAGCAATCTCATTGCCCGCATCGGTCATCTTGATCTTGCCAACCACGTCGCCCTCATCATGGGCACGTCCGGCCCAGGCAGAGGCAAACTCACCCGAATTGGCGTCAATAATCGCCTTCAGGTCGTCTGGCATACTATCATATTTCGCCTGATTCATCGCCCAGATAAAGTAGAGGTTATACAGAGACTTCTCGCCCGCCACGTCCGTATGGCTGTCTGTCAGCTCATCAAGCTTCAGCGAAGGCGACATCTCCCACGTGATCACGCCACCATCGACGACACCCTTGGACAAGGCCTCAGGGAAAGCCGGAACCGGCATGCCCACGGACACAGCGCCCATTTCCTTCAAAAGCAGCGTTGCAGGGCGCGACGGGCCGCGCAGTTTCAGACCTTTGAAGTCTTCCACAGCCTCAATCGCGCCGCCCTTTTTATGCACAATCCCGGGGCCATGCATATGCGCGGCGATCACTTTCACGTCCTTGAAATCATCCATCAGATATTTCTGCGTGAATTTCCAAGCCGCCACACTCGCGGCCTCACCGGATTTGGTCACCATGAACGGAAGCTCCATCGCTTCGGCCTCAGGGAACCGACCGGGCTGATAGCCGGGGATCACCCAGCCGCCATCAACTGCGCCATCGCGGATCAGGTCATATTGGTTCGGAGCCTTGCCGCCCAATTGCATGAACGGATAGAGCTCAACCTTGATGCGCCCGCCGGAGTCTTTTTCGATCTTATCGGCCCAGGGCTGCATGAAATAGGTCGGGTTCGCCGATTTAGGCGAGACAAAATGCTGAAATCTCAGCGTAACTTCTTGGGCAAGCGCACCAGAAGTAGCACCGGCCAAAGTAAACAAAGCAACAGTCGTAGATTTGAGAAAGGTCATCGCAGACCTCCTTTTGATAAGATCGTTAGCGCACAGCTTTTGCTGGCACATCGGATATGTAAGCATTCCTGACCCAGTTGCAAGTCATTCGCAAAAAGAATCGGCAGAATTTGTCTATATCTAGTGGTTTCAAACGCTTGTTCACCCATTGGTAATATGGGATGGTCCATCAAAACGAGCATATAAAAACCGACATTACAGGCCCCAAACCCGCATGGTTGACCCGTCACAACTGTTATCTGACGTCTTTGGATTCGACGAATTCCGCCCCGGACAGGCTGAAATCGTGGATGCTGTTCTCAACGGCCAAAACACGCTCGCTATTATGCCCACAGGCGGCGGGAAATCTTTGTGCTTCCAACTCCCCGCGATTGCGCGCGACGGGCTGACGGTCGTGATCTCTCCGCTGATTGCCTTGATGCGCGACCAAGTGCGCGCTTTGAAAGCCGCAGGTGTCGCCGCCGGTGCCCTGACGTCTGGCAATACCGAGGCCGAGACGGACGAGGTCTTTCAAGCCCTGAACGCAGGCACGCTGAAACTGCTCTATATCGCGCCAGAGCGGCTGGCATCGTCGGCCACCCGCGACATGTTCCGCCGCGCCAATTGCTCACTGATCGCCGTCGACGAGGCGCATTGCGTCAGCCAATGGGGCCATGATTTCCGCCCTGACTATCTGCGCATCGGCGATCTGCGCCGCGCGCTTGACGTGCCTTTGGCCGCCTTCACCGCCACTGCTGATGCTGAGACCCGCGATGAGATCGTCACGCGCCTCTTTGATGGCGAGCCGCCGCAGATTTTCCTGCAAGGCTTTGATCGCCCCAATATCCATCTCGCGTTCGAGGCCAAGAACGCCCCGCGCAAACAGATCCTCGCTTTCGCAGATGCACGCCGCGGCCAATCGGGCATCGTCTATTGCGGCACCCGCGCCAAGACCGAAACGCTGGCCCGCGCCTTGAATGACGACGGCCACACCGCCTGCCACTATCATGGCGGGATGGAGGCCGAGGATCGCCGCATCGTAGAAACTCGGTTTTCGCGCGAAGACGGGCTGATCGTGGTCGCCACGATTGCGTTCGGGATGGGCGTCGACAAGCCCGATATCCGCTGGGTCGCGCATGCCGATCTGCCGAAATCCATCGAAGGCTATTACCAAGAAATCGGCCGCGCGGGCCGCGATGGTGCACCTGCCGAAACCCTCACACTTTACGGCGCCGACGACATCCGCTTCCGCCGCCAGCAGATTGATGAAAGCCCCGCGCCTGATGCGCGCAAATCCGCAGATCACGCACGGCTCAACGCGCTTTTGGGTCTGGCCGAGGCGCTGGAATGTCGCCGCAAACCGCTGCTGACATACTTTGGCGACACCGATATCACCTGCGGCCATTGCGACATTTGCGAAAAACCGCCCGAAACCTTTGACGGCACCGTCGCGGTGCGCAAAGCCCTGTCCGCAATCTTGCGCACGGGCGAATATTTCGGCGCAGGCCACCTGATCGACATCCTACTCGGCCATGAGACCGAAAAGGTCAAAGCGCGCGGCCATAACACGCTGCCGACCTTTGGCATCGGCTCTGAGTATGACAAGCGCGGCTGGCAAGGTGTGTTTCGCCAGATGATGGGCCACGACCTGATCCGCCCTGACCCCGCACGCCACGGCGCGTTTCGCATGACCCATGCCGCACGCCCTATCTTGCGCGACGAGGCCACAATCACGCTGCGCCGCGATACGATCCAGAAAGGCGCCTACCGCGCCGCCGTCAAATCCTTGGTCAGCGATGAAGACGCGCCGCTCATGTCCGCGCTCAAAGCCAAGCGCCGTGAGCTGGCAGAGGCAGCCCGCGCACCGGCTTATGTGATCTTCAACGACAAAACCCTGATCGAGATGGCAGAAACCCGGCCCAAAGACCTCGACGCTTTCGCGCGCATCTCAGGCGTTGGCGCCAAGAAGCTGGAAAGCTTCGGCAAAATCTTCCTCGAGGTCATCAACGGCGACACCCCCGCCCCGCAACACCCCGCACGGCGCAAGCTCGCAGGCCGCGCGACAGGCAATGTCTATGACCGCCTGCTGGAGGCGCAAGCCGAACTCGCGCGCGGCAGCGAAGGCCATGACAAACCGATGTCGTGTTCCGCATCCCTGCTGGCCAAAGTCGCCGAAACCCGCCCTCGCGATCCAAACGCTATGGCGCGGCTCTTGGGCGAGCGGAAGGCTGAGCGGTTTGGCGAGGCATTTTTGGGCATTTTACAAGACGCCTGAGCCTTTACCTTCGCGCCAAGGCCACTAGATTACACGCTAGCGAACAAAGGGGCCCAAACCATGCTGACCGTGATCTCACCTGCCAAAAAGCTCGACATGACGCCCGCAGATGGCGTGACCCCGACGCTGCCGGATTTCCAGAAAGACGCCAACTCGCTGGCCCGCACCGCACGGCAATTGGGCGTCGGTGACTTGCAAAAACTGATGAGCATCTCCAAAGACCTCGCCACGCTGAACCGCGACCGTTTTCGCGATTTCCAACCTGACGCAGAGACCGAGTTTTCCAAACCCGCAGCGCTGGCCTTCGCGGGTGACACCTATACCGGGCTTGAGGCAAGCTCCCTCGACGCAGACGAGATGACCTACGCCCAAGACCACCTGCGCATTCTGTCTGGCCTCTACGGTCTGTTGCGCCCGCTTGATGCGATCCAGCCTTACCGCCTTGAAATGGGTTCCCGCCTGAAAACCCGTCGCGGCAAATCGCTTTATGACTATTGGGGCAGCCAGATTTCCAAGGCGCTGAACGCGCAGGCCGAGGAGGCCGGCACCGAAACGCTGATCAATTGTGCCTCGCAGGAATATTTCGGCGCGGTCGATCTGAAAGCGCTTAAGCTAAACGTCATCACGCCGCAATTCTACGAAGACAAACCGGGCGGCCCCAAGATCGTATCCTTCTTCGCCAAACAAGCGCGCGGCGCGATGGCGCGGTTTATCATCCAAAACCGCGTAAAATCCACCGACGGTCTGAGAGATTTCGACACAGGCGGCTATGCCTACCAGCCCGACAAATCCACGCCCGAGACCCCTGTTTTCCTGCGCGCCGACACCACGGCGCAGCCTCTCAAACAGGCGTCCTAGACTCCTTCGCCGCGCGTGCAAAAATACCTCACCATATGACACGGGATGGATAAATCTTGAGGCGCCGCGCGGTCATGTTTTGACCTGCACCGCAGAATCCCCCTAATCTGCCCGCAACCCTTCAAATCGCGCCCCGTCCTCCCAAGATGATGAGGAGCGCGAAGAATAATCGGGACGCGAGGCCAGATGAGCAAGACAAGCCGCAGGGCATTTCTATTGGGCACCGGCGCCGTCATTGGCGGGCTGGCGACGCGCAGCTATCTCAATGAAGACATCCCCTTTGGCCAGTCCATCGGCGAGATATCTCCCAACTCGATCGTTCTCAATGACGCAAGCGAGCTGTCAGCCACGCCTATCGCCAAACACGTCGTAATCGACACACCAATCGGATCAACCCAGATCGACTTCCTGCGCGCAGAGCTTAAGGAGGCGCGCGATCAGAACCGCCCCGTCATAGCGTCGGCCGCGCGCCATTCTATGGGCGGGCAATCCATCGCGCGCGCAGGCACCAATGTGACGCTGGACCAAGACTGGGTAGAACTGGATACGGACGCGCTGAGCTATCGCTGCGGCGCAGGCGCGCGCTGGTCGACGATCATCGCGCGTCTTGATGCGGAAGGCTTCTCTCCGGCGGTGATGCAATCGAACAATGATTTCGGCGTCGCTTCGACCTATTCCGTCAACGCGCATGGCTGGCCCGTGCCCTTCTCGGGCTGCGGCGCGACGGTCAAGTCACTGCAAATGCTGCTCGCTGACGGCGCTTTGATCACCTGCTCGCGCGAAGAGAACGCCGACATTTTCGCCGCTGCGATGGGCGGCTACGGGCTCTTTGGTATCATCACCGAGTTGGAAATGCAGATGGTCCCCAACGCCCGTCTGGAACCCACGTTTGAAGAAGTCGATCCGATGGAGTTCGGGCCGCGTTTCGTCTCCGCCATCAAGCGCGGGGTCGGCGTGCAAATGGCCTATGGGCGCATGGATGTCGCTATCGAAAGCTTCTTCGAGCGCGCCATGATGATCACCTATCGCCCGACCTCGAACCAGTCCGACCTGCCACCCGCGCCGGGCTCTGGCTGGCTGTCGAAAACCGCGCGCCATGTCTTTCGCGCGCAGGTCGGCAGCGACCGCGCCAAGCATCTGCGCTGGTGGTTTGAATCGGGGTTAGGCCCTTCGATTGGCGGCGGCGACACCACGCGCAACGCGCTTTTGAATGAGCCTGTCATAACGCTCGACGACCGCGACCCGACGCGCACAGACATCTTGCACGAGTATTTCGTGGCACCCGACAAATTTGCAGCCTTTGTCGCCGCTTGTCGCGAAGTCATCCCCTCAAGCTACCAAGAACTGCTCAACATCACGCTGCGCTATGTCGCAGCCGACACTGAGTCGTGGCTGACCTACGCGCCCGCCGACCGCATCGCCTGCGTCATGCTGTTTAGCCAGGAAAAGTCCCACCGCGCCGAGGCCGACATGCAGCGCATGACCGAAGAACTGATCGACCGCACGATTGCTTTGGGCGGCAGCTATTACCTGCCCTACCGCCTGCATGCGCGCCAAGATCAGATCCTGCGTGCCTATCCGGGCCTGCGCGCCTTCACGGCCAAAAAGCGCGCAATGGATCCGCAAAACCTGTTCCGCCATGCGCTGTGGGACCAATATATGGTAAAGGTCTAGACCCATGACATTGCTTCGTATCATCGCCTTGGGCTACTTCATCTCGCTGCTGATCGCGGCGTCCCTGAACTACCTGCCCATCCCCGGCATCATCGACGATCAAGGCCGCGCCTTTGGCGTCTTCGCGCTCGATATCTTCGACGACCTGCTCCATGTCGCCTCCGCCCTTTGGGCCTTGGCCGCCGCCCTGATCTCGCACCGCGCCTCGAAAATCTTCCTGACCTATTTCGGCGCGCTCTATCTGGCCGATGGGCTACTCGGCCTTGCGACAGGCTCCGGCTTTCTCGACCTCGGCATCGTGTTCTACGGCTTCTTTGAATACCCGTCCTTCGCGATCAAATTCGCCGCCAACCTGCCGCATCTGTTTTTGGGCGGCTTCGCACTGTTCTCTGCCTGGAAGCTCGACAGATGAAACGCCTGATCAAATGGCTGGTGCTTGCGCTTGTCCTATTGGTCGTGATCATCGCGGCGCCGATCCTCTATGTCGAAACCTCATGTCGCGGCGAAGGGATCGACCAAGCTGAAGCGCAATATATCACCGATCCCGACTGGCAACGCCCCGAGGCGCGCACCTATATGGTCTATCCCGAATGGCACATCGTCTACGCCTATGAGGGCTATGCCGCAGCGGTCGCAGATGGCGCACCGCACCGCTTCCCCTATATCAGCGCGGTCAAAGGCTTCTGGACCTCGCTTTGCGGGCTGACCGAAAAGGCAGACGAGCTGGGCGAGGCCGGGTTCAACTCCAAAGCCACGATCTACACCATCGGCGCAAGCTTCACGCTGGAGATGGCGTTCAAGGCCGCCTACGAGGAAACCATCGGCCGCGTAGCGTCGTGGTTCGGCCCCAGCCCGCAAGACGCGATCGAGGCCGAAATGGCCGCCGATTACGCCACCTTCTTGCAGCAAGTCCCGTGGTACAAATACGACTTCCCCGCATGGTCCGAAAAGCTGAAAACCGCGCCCACGGAAGGCCTGCGCGCATGGGAGAGACGCATCGCTCTGGGCTTGGAGTGGGGCGCAAAGACGCAATACGCCAAACTGATCGCAGGGGCCGCAGCGGGCTTAGGCGCTGACGAGTTAGAGATGCAAGTGATCCTCAAAGACGCCACCACAACGCAAGTCGCAGGCACTAATGACGCGATCAAAGACGTCAACCCGCGCGACGGTATCATCACGGCGACCATGCCGCGCTACCGTGTGTTCACCCAGATCGCGAAGGATCTTGCGGCAGAGGGCGCGAACTTCCTCGAGATCGCGGGCAATGACGACATCCTCGTCAGCTATTTGGGCGATGCCGCGCCCACAGGCCCCGGCACGGTCATCTCCGAGACCTCTCGAGTGGGCTTCTCCCGTCCCAATGCGCAACGCTTCCTGATCGCCACCAAGGTCACCGATCTGGCCGAGCTGATCCGCGCGCTCGATGGCCAACCCGGCGCGCTTGAGCATATCTACGACTATTAGATGCGCCCGCTTCTCATCATATCCATGATCGCCACCGCTTGGCTTGGCCTCGCTCTGCTGGCAATGCTGCCCGGCACGATCACAACAGCCGCAGTTCCGTCAGACACAAAGCTCCCCGATGGGATCGCCGTCATAGGCACGGCCCCCGGCATGATCATCGTACGCAGCGACAACCCCGACTATGTACGCGAGCTCTACCGCGCAGGCGCAAGTTTCGTGCTGCCCGCGCGCCAGAAGACCTGCCTAGCGCTGCAAAGCTAACAGCCCAGCAGGCCACATTCGCGGTATTTCAAAACGGCCGTAAACTCCGGCGGCAACTCGCCCGATTGGGTCAGAAGTTCCACCACCGGAATCACCATCATGACGCTTTTACCGTCCTCAGAGACATCCCCGTTTGACGAAACAATCTCCAGCGCATTGATCCGAAACGTCATGTTCCGCCCCTCAAGCGCAGAGGCGATAATGCCAAAGGTCGGGTTATCGACGCTCAGCTCGGCAGGCTTGTTTTCGATCTGATCGAACTCCAAAGGCAGGACAAGCTTCAACGTCTCATCATCGAGCCGCTCAATCTTGAAATCCTTGAGAAACTCATCTTCCGAGCGCAAATCTTCTGCGTCTTCCATCGCAGTCTCGATCGTCGACACTTCGGTGAAATTGCAAAGCACCGTCTCGGGCCCAATGATCTTCTCAGAGCCCTCAGGACACAGGCCCGGACCCGTTTCCGTATCCGTCAGCCCCACCATGTCGTAAAGCTGGCGCGACAGGTTCAGCGTCACATTGCTGGTCAGGCTCTCATCCTCGCCTACGAAAATCTCGGCCTCTGCTTCGATACAGGCCGCGAGCGGGACGAATAGGACTACCCAAAGAAACCGACGCATGACGCTCCTCCTAGCTGATAGTGCGAGACTGCCTCTTGCGCTCATGCGGATCAAGGTAGCGCTTGCGCAAGCGCACCGCATTGGGCGTCACTTCGACCAGCTCGTCATTGTCGATATAGGCAATCGCTTCCTCCAAAGACATGCGCACAGGCGT